>NZ_MUOA01000060.1:0-217885 GCF_002001065.1 Pseudomonas sp. A25(2017)
CCGTTAACCACGCTGGCCGAACGCAGGCATTGCGCAGTGGGCAACCCGGCATGGATGCCGGGTTAGCCGCGCTGGGCCATGGATGGCCCTTCGCGGCGGCCCACGGAGCAATGCCGGAGTGAGGGCACACCGAGCCTAGGCGAGGTGCCGAGTGGTGGGGCATAAAGCGCTTTGGTTACTTTCGCGCTTTTCGAAAGTGACCCGCCGTCAGGGCGGAACCCTAAGTGGTCGTTACCGCAACAACGGATATGTACTCAATCAATAAGACCCTGACCGGCGACAAGCTCGCTCCCACCAAGAGCTCAGCACCAGTCAATGCCCCTCCGCCATCTCAACCTGGCCGGACTGCGGTGTCACGATGTCGCCCAAGTCGATGTGTTTCCAAGCCGGTTTCGCCCCCAACCGCGCATTAAAGCGATAGTTGAAAGTGAAATCATCATCGGTTGGTTGGCTCAGGGATTTCCCATAGGTCGATTCAACCCCGGCCGGCTCGTACCCCATCAACTGCAACAGCGTCGGGAAGATGTTGTAGTGGCTGGAGCGATCTTTGTTCTGTGCCCAGGCTCGGCGCCAGTCCAGGGCATGCAACTGCGCGCCCTGGATCACCACCAACGGCACCAACCCCTCCTCCGCCACCGGGTCACCGCCGCAATGGGTGTTGAGCCCGGGGTTGCCGCGCTCGTGCAAGTCCTGGCCGTGGTCGGAGGTATAGATCAACACCGCATGGCTCAAATCGGCCTGCTGGAAGATTCGCTTGAAGAACTCGCCGACGTTCCACAGCAAGGTGTTCTGGTAGGCGTTGCGGTACAACAGCCAATCATCTTTCTGGCCATTGAAGCCGTCGCGGCTGCCGGTGTCGACCACGTCCTGGAACTGCCCTCGCGGCAAGGCCGGGCGGTAGTCCATGAAGTCGTCGGGGTATTTGTCGTGTACCGGGAAATGCGCCCCCACTTTGTTGACCACCACCAGTTCGGCCTGGTTGTCGCCCAACAGCTCGATCAACTTCGCCGCCGCCGCCATGTCACGGTCGCGCACGCTGGCCTGGTCGAATTGGACGAATTCGTCGATGTCCTGTTTTTCCAGCTCGGTCATCAGGTTCTGCAGGTAGCCGCCGGTGCGCTGGGCGTCGATGTAGACGGTACGCAAACCGGCCTTCTTGGCATACTGCCAGATCGACGGTCGGGTGCTGTTGATGCGCACGTAGTCGGTGCGCGTGCCGCCGTAGCGCAGGGTGACGTTGGTGTCGGCGCTGCAATTGGCGATGGAGGCCGCATAGCCGAAATTGAAGACATCCACGCCCTCGGGCGGCGTCTTCAGGCCGGTGTGCACGCCGAACGGCGTGTTGATATCCAGGTAATTGCCGCCAATGCTTTCATCGATGATCAGCACGATATCCTGCTCGATCACAGACGATCGTCGCATCAGAGTGACCGGCTCCCGGGGGCCGACGGTGTTGTGCAAGGACTCGTAGGCAAACAGATTCAAATAGGCCAAGGGCGTGTACATCACCGGCAGGCCGCGTGCGCCCTCACCTGCCCGCACGAACAACACGCCACTGAGCAACAACACGCCCAACACGGGCGCCGCCATGGGCAGGTAGCCGGGCAACCGCACCGACCTTTGAGGCTTGAGCGCGATGCCGAACAACAGCAGCAAGCCGCTGATCACCGCGCTGATAATCACGTCGCGGTACTGATAGGCCGCCTCCTGGATAAATCCTCCCGAGTACACCAGCGAAACGAACTGGCTATAGGTCAGGTAACTGTCCGTGACCCGGGTGTACACCTCGAAAAATACCGCTGAAACAAACATCGCCAAGGCAAACACATGCCTCACCAAGGTCTGGCGTATGTAGGCGCTCATCCACAGCGCCAGCACCAACAGCACAAACATGGCGCCGAACAGCAAGGCTGCCAAGCCCAAGCCCAACGCGTCGAGACGGTCGAGGTAATAGTCGTATCCCTTGAGCAGGTACAGAACCAGCAGCAGTTCCTTGAGGTAACGGGCCATGTTTTCCTCGACCGGATCGCAGTGTCGAAAGCGCTTCGTTCCTGCACGTTAGCAGCCGATGTTCAAAGCGCAAGAAATGCTTCATCCGAACCACGCGTCAAAAAAAAGTTACCCCAAAAATGACACGAAATGCCGTCACAAAATGTAAAAATCTATGGATTACTACCGTTTATCGCTTTGTCAAATTCCCGTAAAGCCCAATAAAACAGCCACTTTATTAAGACAGTCAAGGACTTGATATCAAAAGGCCCGACTTCACTTGAATTGCCAACACTGACAACTGTCATTTTGCTGACACGCTTTTCTGAAGCTGCGCTATACCCCTCTAAACAGTTTCATCCGAGTTACATCAACCGGTTTACGAGGCGCGCCAAAAATGGACGTGAGCGTATTTGGTACGGGGTATGTGGGATTGATCCAGGCGGCCGCAATGGCCGACGTCGGGCACCGCGTTTTGTGCATCGACATCGACCCGAAAAAAATCCAGCAACTGCAACAAGCCGTACCGACCATCAGCGAGCCGGGGTTGTCCAGCTTGCTCGAAGACAACATCAAAGCCGGACGCTTGTCGTTCAGTTCCCAGGCCAGCGACGCGGTCAATCATGGCGAGCTGATTTTCATCGCCGTCGGCACCCCCGCCGATGAGGACGGCTCGGCCGACCTGAGCCATGTGCTGGCCGTCACCCAGCAAATCGCCGACTTCATGGACAGCGACCGCACCCTGGTCATCAAGTCCACGGTGCCGGTGGGCACCGCCGACAAAGTGGCCGAATGCGCTCGCCAGGCACTGGCGCGGCGAGGCCTGAAACAGCTGAACGTGCGCGTGGTGTCCAACCCCGAGTTTCTCAAGGAAGGCAGTGCGCTGGCCGATTGCATGCGCCCCGACCGGATCATCGTCGGCACCGCCGACCCGCTGGCCCGCGACCAGATGACGGAGCTCTACGCGCCCTTTTGCCGCAACCACGAAAAACTGATGTTCATGGACAACCGCAGCGCCGAACTGACCAAGTACGCCGCCAATGCCATGCTCGCCACCCGCATCAGCTTCATGAACGAACTGGCCAACCTCACCGAACGGCTGGGCGCCGACATCGAAGCGGTGCGCAAAGGCATCGGCTCGGACCCACGCATCGGTTATCACTTCATCTACCCCGGCTGCGGTTTCGGCGGCTCGTGCTTCCCCAAGGACCTGCGGGCCCTGCTGCACACCGCCGAGCAAAGCGGCATGCCACTGCGCCTGCTGCGCAGCGTCACCGACGTCAACGACAGCCAGCGGCACATCCTCTTCGAGAAACTGGCGAAACAGTTCCAGGAGGGCCTGGCCGGCAAGTCGATTGCCATCTGGGGCCTGGCGTTCAAACCCAACACCGATGACATGCGTGAAGCCCCCAGCCGCTACCTGATGGAAGCGCTGTGGCGCGAAGGCGCCCGAGTCCATGCCTATGACCCGGAAGCCATGTCCGAATGCCGGCGCCTCTACGGCTATCGCAAGGACCTGAACCTCTGCGCCACCCGCGACGACACTCTGGAGGATGCCGACGCCCTGGTGATCTGCACCGAGTGGAAGAATTTTCGCGTGGTGGACTTCGACCTGCTGGCCAGCAAGTTGCGCGCCCGGGTGATCATCGATGGCCGCAACCTGTACAACCCCGAACACCTGGCCGCCGCCGGGTTGCTGTATCGCGGTATCGGGCTGCGCCACACCGTGCCCGGTACTCCGACACCAGGGCCACAAGCGTGAACATCCTGGTCACCGGCGCAGCCGGCTTCATCGGCGCCCACGTCGTGCTGCGACTGCTGCGCGACGGCCATCGGGTGTGCGGGCTGGACAATTTCAACGACTACTACGACCCGCAGCTCAAGCACGACCGCGTGACCTGGGTAAACGACCAGGCCGGCGATTTTCCCCTGGCGCGGATCGATCTGGCCGACGCGCCGGCCATCGATGAACTGTTCCAGGCCCGGCGCCCGGACGTCGTGATTCACCTCGCGGCCCAGGCCGGCGTGCGCTACTCCCTGGAGAACCCGCAGGCCTATGTCGACAGCAACATCACCGGGTTCCTGAACATCCTGGAAAACTGCCGCCGCTATCCGGTCAAGCACCTGATCTACGCCTCCTCAAGTTCGGTATACGGCGCCAACTCGCGCACGCCTTATTCGGTGCAGGACAACGTCGACCATCCGCTGTCGCTGTACGCGGCCAGCAAAAAAGCCAACGAACTGATGGCCCACAGCTACAGCCACCTGTTCGGCATTCCCTGCACCGGCCTGCGCTTCTTCACGGTGTACGGCCCTTGGGGCCGGCCGGACATGTCGCCGATCCAGTTTGCCCGCGCCATCGCCGAAGACCACGTGCTGCAGCTGTTCAACCACGGCGAACACCAACGCGATTTCACCTACATCGACGACATCGTCGAAAGCATCGCCCGCCTGATCGAACGTGCGCCCCAGGTCACGCCACTGTTGGATCACGAACTACCGGACCCGGCCACCAGCCGCGCGCCCTGGCAGATCTACAACATCGGCGGGCAGCACCCGGTGGCGCTGCGCAGCTATGTCGCGCTGCTGGAAAAACACCTGGGACGAACCGCCCGTATCGAATTGCTGCCCCTGCAAGCGGGGGATGTGCTCAACACCTGCGCCGATGCCAGCGACCTGGCACGGGCCACCGGCTTCAAGCCGTGTATCGAACTGGACGACGGCCTGGGTCGTTTCATCCAGTGGTTCGTCGATTACTACGCAGTACCCATCGCCCATACGCCGTTCGCGGCTGAAGTTCAGCGGAGGAGTCTATGACCCGACATGAGCAAGTCATCGAGATCAACGCCCCGGGACGCGACAAGCGCGTCGATCCGGAGCACCGCAGGCGCCTGGACGCGGCCATCCACCGCCAGGGCCGTGGTTGGTTGACCGGTCGCGACGGCGGCCGGCCCTGGACGGTCTCGCGCACCAACCGCGTAGTGGCCTGCCTCGGCGCACTGGCGATCCTGCTGGTGTTCTGCCCGCTGCTGCTGGGCCTGGCGCTGCTGGTGAAGTTCTCCAGCCCCGGTCCCGTGTTGTTCGTGCAAAAGCGCACCGGGTATCGCGGTCGGGTCTTCGGCATGTACAAGTTCCGCACCATGGTTGCCGACGCCGAGGCTCTCAAGGAGTCGCTGCGCCACCTCAACAAACACGGCGCCGAAGCCATCGACTTCAAGATCGACAACGATCCGCGCATCACGCCCATCGGCCGGTTCCTGCGACGAAGCAGCCTCGATGAACTGCCGAACCTGATCAATGTAGTGACCGGCGACATGCGCCTGGTGGGCCCGCGGCCGACCTCGTTCAACGCCTATCGCTACAAGGACAACCATCTTGTGCGCCTGAGCATCTACCCCGGCATGACCGGCCTTTGGCAGATCTCCGGGCGCAGCAATATCGACTTCGACCAGCGCGTGGAATTGGACCTCAGCTATATCGCTGAACAGAGCCTGTGGCTGGATTTGAAGATCCTGATGATTACCCCCTTCAAAGTTTTCAGCGGCCACGGAGCGAGTTAAATGGACGGTTCAACCAATATCCTGACCATAGCAAGCCCGAGCGAGACCAACCTGACCTCGACCGTGCTCGACCCTTCCCTGCGGATCCTGCTCTTGACGGCCGCCAACACCGGCACCGGCACCAGCACCAGCGCCATGGCGCTGGCCGCTCAACTGGCGCAGATGAGCAACGGTCGCGTGCTGCTGGTGGATGCCAGCCAGTCACCGCGCAACCTCAGCCAGCAGCTGTCGTTGCACAAGGAGCGCGGTTTCACCGACCTGTTGTTCAACAGCCTCGCCCCGCCCTTGTTGCAGGACTGCGTGGTGCAAGCGTCCAGCCTGCCCTTCGACGTGCTGCCCCACGGGCGCCTGGGCCGCAATGCCGAGCACCTGAGCCCCGAGCGACTGCGCCCACTGTTCAGGCAACTGGCGGCGCAGTACCGCTTTGTGGTGATCGACGCCGACGCAGTGTATTCGGCCAGCGACACGCTGGTACTCAGCACCCAGGTAGACGGCGTGGTGCTGGTGGTGCGCGGTGAAGACACCCGCTGGGAAGTGGCCCAGGCCGCTCGCCAACGCCTGTCCCAGGCCGGCGCGAAGGTGGTGGGCAGCGTGTTCAACCGCCGCAAGTACTACATGCCCAAGTGGCTCTACAACAACCTGTAAGCCTGCAAAAGGATGACGAGATGAACGCCAGAATGCTTGTCCTGCTGTTGCTGCCGCTTGCCGGTTGCTCCAGTACCAGTGATACCCGCTCGATGCCGGTGCAGATCCTCACGGCTGCGCCGGCCAATGCCCAGGCCACCGACATGCCCAAGGTCGAACAGACGTTGCGGCCCCAGGATGTGCTGGATGTGATCTTCCACATCGGCACGACCTCCTCCCAGGCATATCGAGTGCAACCGGGCGACCAGGTTGCCCTGAACTTCACCGCCGCCAGCCAGCTCAATGGCACGCAACAGGTGATGCCCGACGGCCGTATCGAACTGCCTGGGGCCAACACCTCGGTGAAAGTCGCCGGGTTGACCACCGACGAGGCGCGCCTGGCGGTGCAGCGTGCCTATGACCAGAAGATGCTGTTCCAACCCAATCGCAACCAATTGACCGTCCTGGTGACCAGCCCGCTCTCCGGCGAGGCGAACCTGCGCAACACCCTGACCCACCCGGCCACGGGCATGAGTCGGGAAATCATCGTGGGCCGGGATGGCTACGCCAGCTTCCCGGAAATTGGCTCGGTGCCGTTGCAAGGCATGACCGTCACCCAGCTGGAGACCCTCCTCAACGAGCGCTACGCCCAACTGCCCGGCCACATGACCGTGGATGTGCTGCTCAAGTCCACCGCCGGCAACGAGATCTATGTACTCGGTGAAGTGGCCCAACCCGGCGCCTATGCGATCCGCCGGCCGATCTCGGTTCTCGAAGCCCTGACCCTGGCCCGTGGCACGAACGTCAAGGCCCGGCTCGACTCGGTGATGATCATGCGCCGCAACGGCAACCAGGTCGAAGCCCGTCACTACGACGTGGAAAAGGCCTTGAGCGGCGACGCCTCGCAGATCGCCTACCTGCAGCCGGAGGACATGTTGTACGTGCCCAAGACCGGACTGGCCAAAGCCGGCGAAACGGCCAGGCAACTGGCCGACGTAGTGCTGTTCCAGGGCGTCGGGTTCGGCTTCGGCTACCGCGTCGACAACAAAGGCAGCGACAACTGAAACTCAGGTGACCGATCATGAACCCCAAGGAAAATTATTTGCATGAGTTTTTCAGGATCTTCTTCGCCAACAAGCAGTGGGTGAAGCGCGTTTTCCTGATCTTCGCCGTGATCGCCCTGGTGCTGCCGTTGATGCTCAAGCAGAGCTTCGATATCACCGCCCAGGTGATCGTCCAGTCGAAAAAACTCTCCCAGGGCGACGCCACCACGTCGCTGAACCAAGAGAACGCGACCTTCATCCCGCCGTCCCTGGCGGACATGGAAACCGAGAGCAATATCCTGCGCTCGCCGGCGTTGATCCGGCAGACCATCAGCACCCTGCGCGACCAGGGCGAATACACCCCAAGCCCCGGCATTTTCAACAAATGGGTGAGCGAACCGCTCAAGCTCTACATCACCCGACCGCTGCGCGAGTACGTCATCAACCCGCTGCGCGATGGCCTGGGGCTAGAGGTCGATCCGGTGCGCGACACCGTGCTCGATACGCTGACCGAAGAGGCCATCGAAAACCTGAAGATCGAGACCCTGCCCGGCTCCAACGTCATCTCCATCGTCTACAGTTTTGGCGACCCTGCCCAAGGCACCCGGTTCGTGGCGCAACTGCTGCAGAACTACCTCAGCAGCCGCCAGGACCTGCAATCGATCGAAATGCCGCAGACGTTCTATGAGCAGAAGAAAGCCCAATACCAGACCCGTCTCGACGGCCTGGAAGGCACCCGCCTGGGGCTGCTGGAAAACATCGGTTCATCCGACCCCAAGGAAGAAATCACTTTCCGCCTGAACGCCATCAACACCGAAGAACAGGCCCTGAACCTGTACCAGGATCGCCTACTGCAAAGCCAACGCTGGCTCGATTACCTCAAGACCAGTCTCGCCGCAGCGAACAGCTCGCGGTTCAACGACTACACCTTCCCGTTCACCTTCACCACCACCGTGGACAACATTGCCTTCGAAGACCGGGAAATCAGGCAACTGGGCGAGCAACTGACCAGCCAGGTCAGCCGCTACATGAATGACCTGGCGATCTTCCAGCCCGGCAGCGAACCGATGCTGCTGGCCCGGGAGCAGATCATCCGCACACGCCAGCAGTTCCTGAAAGTGGTGAACAACCGCATCCAGGAGCGCACCACCGACCTGGCGGTGGTCAGTTCGGTGATCAATCAGAAGATCGAGCGTATCGCCACCTTCAAGGAGCGCATCCACCAGTTGCAGGAAACCCAAAGCAAGCTGCGGCAGATGGACACCGAGATCAACGCCCTGCATGCGGCGTTCTCCACCTATGCCCAGCGTTTCGCCGAAGCCAGCACCGCACGCTCGCTGGACACCGACCTGTCCAACGCGCGGGTCCTGAGCCCGCCGTTCGAACCGACCGCCCCGGCCTTTCCCAAGCCGATGCTGATCATTGCCTTCGGCATGTTCAGCGGCCTGCTGCTGGCGATCGCCCTGGTCTATGTGCGTGAGTTCTTCGACCATCGCTTCAAGCACCCAGCGCAAATCACCCAGCAATTGGATGTGCCGGTGCTGTTGGTGATCAACGAGCAGTCCCCCGACCGGGTCAACCCGCACCGCAACTGGAGCCTGCCCAGCCTTGTCCATTGGGTGCGAAATTGAACGCGCCGTTCGGCCCGACCCGCCACAGCAGCCCCCTGTCGATCATTCATCTGCTCGACAGCGGCGGCTTCTACGGGGCCGAGCGGATGCTGCTCGATCATTGCCTGGCGACGCCCGGCCAGCATCAGGTGCTGTTCCTGGCGGCGCCACCGACCTTGATCACGCGTTTTCGCCAGGCCGGGGTCGATTGTCGTCATTGCGCCAGTTGGGCCGAGTTGTTGCAGCACCTGCGCCAGCGCCGGGACGAGCGCCCCTTGATCAACACCCACAACTTCAAGGGGCTGTTGTTCGGCTGGTCGGCGGCCACGCTGCTGCGCCTGCCGCTGGTAATCACCCAGCATGGCTTCACGCCGCGCAGCCCCAAGCAGCGTTTCTATACCTGGCTGAGCCTGCAACTGTGCCGCACCGCCTCGGTCAAGCGGGTCGTCTGCGTGGCGGAGAGCATCGCCACGCTGCATCGCCGGGCCAGCGTGCGAGCGGAAAAACTCGACGTCATCCCCAATGGCCTGCCAGCGGCCAGTACGCCGTTGGCCCATCGCGCCGACAAGCAACGCTGGCGGGTCGGCTACGTCGGCCGCTTGAGCAGCGAGAAAGGCCCGGACCTGTTCCTCGACGCCATGATCCCGCTGTGCCAGAAGCATGCATCGCTGCACGCGGTGATGCTCGGCGACGGCCCGGAACGCCAGGCGCTGCTCAAGCGCATCACCGATGCCGGACTGCCCACGCGCATCGAATTGCCCGGCTACCAGACCGACATGAACGCCTGGTGGAGTCGCCTCGACGCCCTGGTGATCAGCTCACGCACCGAAGGCACGCCGATGATTCTGCTCGAAGCCATGCAGGCCGGCGTGCCGGTGGTGGCGTTCGGCGTCGGCGGCATTCCCGACGTGTTGCAGGACCGCCATAACGGCCTGCTCGCGGCACCGGCCGACAGCGCGGAACTGGCGGCGCAGATCGAAACGCTGTTCAGCGAACCGCCCCTGGCGCGGATCCTGGCCGACAACGCGCGCCGCACCCAACGGGACCGCTACGACCTGCGCACGCTGGCCGAACGCTGGTCGCAGCTTTACATCCGCACGGCACGGGAGGCTCGCTCATGATTGTCCCACTCTCGATCATCAGTCTGCTGGGCCTGGTGTGCCTGGCGTTGCTGGCCAGCCCTTATCCGTTCCTGGCGCCGGGCGCGGTGTTCGGTCTGGTCGGCGTTGCCGTGCTGTACCGCAAGCCCATGTGGGGCCTGCTGGGCATTGCCGCCCTGGTGCCGTTCGAAGGCCTGTTCAAGGACAGCGCCTTTTCCGGCAGCAAATTCTTTGGCCTGGCGCTGATCATGATCCTGATGTTGCAGTTGGCCTTGCACCAGATTCCGGGGACGCGCCTGCGCAGCAATATCTGGCGGCCGCTGATCGGCTTCATGCTGCTGTACGGCCTGAGCCTGTTGCTGTCGGAAAACATGGGCCTGTCCACGACCCATTTTCGCGAGCTGACGGTGGGGTTGATCCTGTTCGTGATCACCTTGCTGATCGGTCGTGAATTGAACCTGGACCTGTTCTGCCGACTGATGACCTTGAGCGTCACCACCACCTGCGTGCTGGCGATGTTTTCGGCCAAGTACCAGGACCAGGGCCGCGCGTCCGGCCTGCTGGAAGACCCGAACACCTTCGCCCTGCTGATCGCCTTTACCGTGCCGCTGGCGTTGCTGCTGGTGGTGCGTGGCCCAAGCTTGCTGCACCGGTTGTTCTGGGGCGGCTGTTTCATCCTGCTGCTGGGCGGCATGACCAAGACCGAGTCGCGCTCGGGGCTGGTGGTGTTGATGCTCAGCCTGATGATCGGCCTGTATCACTACCGCGCGCAGTTGCCGCGTATCCGTCCACGGCACCTGGGCTTCGCCATGCTTGGGCTGGCATTGCTGATTCCCTTGGCAATCGCCGTGATGCCGGCCGGCTACGTCGCGCGCATCCAGTCATTGAGCATCCTCAGTGCCGGCGCCAGCGCCCACCAGGACGAATCCCTGGGCCGCCGTGCTTCGTACATCCTGGTCGGCAGCCAGATGATCCGCGAGAACCCGATGCTCGGCTCAGGCCCCGGGACCTTTCCCCTGCACTACGCACCCACCGGCTATGCCAAGGCGTTCTCGGCCAATCGCAAGCTGGGGGACCTGTATCGCCGGGCCCATAACACCTACCTGGAAATCTTCAGCGAAATCGGCATCCCGGCCGGGCTGATGTTCGTCGCCATGATCGGCCTTGGCCTGTACAACCTGCTGCACGCCCGTCGGCTCTGGCTGCAGCGGCGGGACTGGGCGCAGGCGGACCTGCTGACGCACCTGGGCATGAGTTTCCTCTCGCTGGCGTTGTTCCTGATGTTCCTCAGTGCGCCGAACCACAAGTTGCTGTGGATCATGCTCGCCCTCACCAGTGTGTTGCGCTACGACGCCGAGCAGGCCGCGCCACAGGAGGCTCGTCCATGAGCTGCGTCAGCATTGTCATCCCGATGTACAACGAGGCCCGGCACATCGGCCGTACGCTGCAAGCGGCGCAGGAAGCCGCCCGCCAGGCAGGCCTGGCATGTGAATTGATCGTGGTGGACAACGGCTCCGACGACCACGGCCCGCGCATCGCCAACGAGTTGGGGGCACGGGTGTTGATCGTGCCAGGCGTGCACATCGGCGCCCTGCGCAACCGCGGTGCCGCCGCCGCCCAGGGTGACTGGCTGGCGTTCATCGATGCCGACATCGAAATGCCGGCCGACTGGCTCACGCTGCTGCTGGAGCTCGAAGGTCACCAGGGCGACGTACTCGGCCTGGACCTCGACACGCCCCGGCAGGCACCGTGGTTCGCCGAAGCCTGGCAGCGCCGCAGCCAACGCCCGGGGTCACGCCTCCTGCATCGGGTGCAGTGGCTGCCCAGTGCCAACCTGTTGATGCGTCGCAGCTGGTTCGAACGGGTCGGTGGCTTCGACGAAACCCTGCGCACTGGCGAAGACAAGGACTTCTCCTTGCGCCTGCGCCAGGCCGAGGCGCAATTGCTGCTGGTCAACGAAAGCGTGGCCCTGCACTGGGGCTACGAAGGCAGTTGGCGCGAGTGGATGAGCAAGGAACTGTGGCGCCAGGGCAGCCATCTGCAATTGCTCCGCAGCCATGGCCCGAGCCTGCGCCTGCTGCGTTTCCCGGCGCTGTCAGTGGGCGCCTGGGGCTTGGACCTGCTGGCCGTGCTCGCGTTGCTCCAGGGGCAGTTGCACCTGGCGCTGACGTTGTTGCTGGTCACCGCCCTGCCGCCCTTGTTCCTGAGCCTGCGCCAGAGCCGGCGCGGGCCGCGCCTGACCTTGCAATTGTGGGCCTTGCATGGCGTGCGCCTGCACCTGACCGGCGCCGCCCTGCTGCTCAACCTGTGTCATTGGAATGCCAGGAGACCTGCCCGTGGCTGAATTCATTTATTGGTCGTGCCTGTTGCTGCCGGTGTACGCCTACCTCGGTTACCCCTTGATGTTGAGCCTGCTGGTGCCGCTGTTTCCGCTGCGGCGCTACGGCAAGGCGTTGCCGATGGACGTGAGCATCGTCATTGCCGCCCACAACGAGGCGCGGCACATCGAAGAGAAGTTGCGCACCTTGCTGGCCCAGGACTATCGGGCCCATTCGCTGCAAATCATCCTCGCCAGCGACGGCTCCACCGACGAGACGGTGGCCTGCGCGCGCAAGGTGATCGATCCGCGCATCAGCGTGCTCGACCTGCCGCGCCAGGGCAAGGCCGCCGCCCTCAATGCCGGTGTCGCCCACAGCAGCGGCGAGATCCTGGTGTTTACCGACGCCGATAACCAATGGGCCAACGACACCCTCGGCCATCTGCTGGCGCCCTTGGGCGATCCCGAAGTCGGCGCCTGTGCCGGGCACATGGAAATCCCGGTGCCGGGCAAGGGCCTGAGCCTGGGCGACAGCCTGTATCGTCATTACGAAGGCTGGTTGCGTCGGGTGGAGAGCCGCACCGGTTGCATGGTCTCGGCCGACGGCGCGCTGTTGGCCCTGCGCCGAGGGCTGTTCCAACCGATACCGGCCCAGGTCAACGATGACTTTTTCCTCAGCACCTGCGCACCCGCCGCCGGCAAATCCATCGTCTATGCCCCCCTGGCCCGGGTGACTGACCAGGGCGTGGACGAAGCCGACAAGCAGTTTCGCCGTCGCCAGCGAGTCACCGTCGGCGGGTTGCAGAGCCTGGCCCAGCGCCGGGCGTTGCTTAACCCACTGCGTCACGGGCTCTACGCCATCGGGCTGATCAGCCACAAGTTGATCCGCCGCCTGGCGCCGGTGTTGCTGCTGCCACTGTTGCTGAGCAATGCCTGGCTGTGGAACGACCATCCGTTCTATCGCCTGAGCCTGGTGGCACAACTGCTCGGTTACGCCATGGCGCTGATCGGGCTGATGGATGCGCGCCACCGCTTGCCCCGGCCCTTTCGCCTGGCCGCATTCGTACTGGTGACGCTGGCGGGCATGAGCATCGGGCTCTGGCAGTTCCTGCGGGGCCAGCGCTACAGCCAATGGAACCCCGAGCAGAACCGCTGAGGAGAAGGGCCGATGTCGATCAAACAAGTCTTCAAGCGCACCGGCGGCTGGCTCTACCTGAACACGTCCCTGGGTCGCCATCCCCTGCGTGGCGCCGGCGTGATCCTGATGCTTCATCGTGTGTTGAATAACGACCGCGCCGCGGAGCTGCCCCATCGCAACGAGTTGTGCGTGGGGCCCGAAGCGTTTGAACATTTGCTGATCTGGCTGCAACGGCATTTCGAGTGCGTGCCGCTGATGAGCTTGTTGCTGGCCGATCCTGAAAACGTCCCGAACCGCCCGCGGGTCGCCCTGACTTTCGACGACGGTTGGCGCGACAACGCCATGAATGCCTTTCCGTTGCTGCGCCAGTACCAGGTGCCGGCGAGTATTTTCCTCTCCACCGATTTCATCGGCAGCCGCCAGCACTTCTGGTGGGAAAGCATCGGCGAAACCCTCTGGGGCAGCCATGGCCAGGTGGCACGGCGCGCATTGATCGAGCACTTGCAGCTCGTCGGTCGACCGTTGCCGGTGCTGCTCGATGACATCGACGACGAGCGCCGCAGCCTGGCGCTGCTGCATTACCTGCAAAGCCTCAAGAGCCTCGATGCACAGACGTTGAGCGACCTCACCGACGCCTGCCCACAGGGTTCCCAGCCCCAGGCCCTGGACTGGACCCAGGTGCGCATGCTCGAAGACTCCGGCCTGATCCGCTTTGGCCCCCATGGCGCCAGCCACGCGATCCTGACCGGGCTGGACGACCAGCGCCTGCACGAAGAACTGACGCGCAGTTGGATCGCCCTGGAAAACGGCTGCGCCCAACCCTTGCCGGTGTATTGCTACCCCAACGGCGATAACGATGAGCGCGTGCGCCAACAGGTGGCGGCCCACGGTTTTGCCTTCGCCCTCGGCACCGAGGCGGGGCTGTATCGCAACGACGGTGACCCCTTGAACGTGCCACGTTTCGGCGTCAGCCAACACAATGCCCATCACCCTGAATTACTGGCCTGGCGCATTCGCCGAGGGGCACGCCCATGAGCCGCGCTCACTACCTCAAGCACCTGGCGCTGAGCATGGGCACGCGCCTGGCGATGATCGGCCTGCGCCTGCTGCGCAATGTGCTGCTGGCGCGGATTCTCGGGCCCAGCGAACGTGGGTTGTTCGCCTTGCTCAGCACCCTGCCGGACCTGATCAGCGCCGCCACCAGCGGCGGGCTGAATTCCGCCGTGGGTTATCAGGCGGCGCAGCAGCGCTCGATGGGGCTGTTGCTCAGCCAGGTGCTGGTCTTCGGCTGCCTGCTGGCCGGGCTGCTGACCTTGCTGGTGGTGGCGCTGGTGCGCGAGTTCGGCGGCGAACTGGACATCGCCACGCAATTGGGATTGCTCGCCTGGCTGTTGTTGCTGGCCGTGCCGTTGACCGTGCTCAAGAGCGGCCTGCTGACACTGCACAACGCCTCCGGTGGCGTGGGTGCCTTCAATGCCTTGCGCCTGATGGAATCCCTGGCGCCGCTGCTGCTGTTCCTGGCCTTGTTCTGGATGTGGAAAGAGGCGGCCCTGGAAGCGGCGCTGATCAGTTGGCTGGCGGGCCTGAGCCTGGTGGTGCTGGCCGGTTGGGTGTGGTTGCGCCGCGATCATGTGGTCACCCTGCGCTGGGATCGCACCCATCAGAACGAACTGTTGCGCTACGGCGCCCGCAGCCATCCGGACTTGTTGTTCCAGCAAATGCTGCTGCGCTCGGACTTCCTGTTCATCGGTGCCCTGCTGGGCAGCACGGCCCTGGGTCACTACGCCATGGCCAGCGCCGCCGCCGAACTGCTGCTGATCGTGCCGGAGGCCGTCACCACGCCGCTGATGAAACGCCTGTTGCAGCAGGACCGCGACATGCAGCGCCTGACGCCATTGGCCTTGCGCCTGACCGCCACGGTGATGCTCGGCGCCTGCCTGAGCATGGCGCTGATCGGCCAATGGCTGATCGTCACCTTGTTTGGCGCCGCCTACCAGCCGGCGTATCCCGCCTTGCTGGCGCTGCTGCCGGGGCTGTTCGGGCTGTGCTACGCGAGCATCCTGCGCCTGGATCTGCTGGGCAAGGACCGACCTGGCACGGTTTCGCTGCTGATGGGCGTGGGGGCGCTGCTGAACCTGGCGCTGAACCTGATCCTGATTCCCCGCTACGGCATCGTCGGGGCCGCCGCCGCGTCGTCAATCGCCTACCTGGGCGTGACCCTGGCGCTGCTGGCCATGTACTGCCGCCTCAGCGGCGTAGCGCTGTGGCAGACACTGATCATCCTGCCCAGCGACTTGCTGCCGATGCGCAAAATGCTGCTTGGGAAATCGGCATGAGTGCGGTTGCCAGCCAAACCGCCATCGCGAGCAAGCTCGCTCCCACAGGGGGTGGTGGTGACCTTGTGAGCGCGCCGAATCAGCTTGCAGTGAAGGTGGATGTGCCGCCCTCTTCGCGAGCAGGCTCGCTCCCACAAAAGCCTGGGACCGAGCACAACTTTCATGACCACCACAAATCCCCTGTGGGAGCGAGCCTGCTCGCGAAAGCGCTGGGTCAGCTTGCATCAAGGTTGAATGTGCCGCCCTCTTCGCGAGCAGGCTCGCTCCCACAAAAGCCTGGTGCCGAACACCCTATCCATAACCACCACAACCCCCCTGTGGGAGCGGGCTTGCTCGCGAAAGCGCTGGGTCAGCTTGCATCAAGGTTGAATGTGCCACCCTCTTCGCGAGCAGGCTCGCTCCCACAAAAGCCTGGTGCCGAACACACTATCCATAACCACCACAAACCCCCTGTGGGAGCGAGCCTGCTCGCGAAAGCGCTGGGTCAGCTTGCATCAAGGTTGAATGTGCCGCCCTCTTCGCGAGCAAGCCCGCTCCCACAAAAGCCTGGTGCTGGGCACAATATCCATGCCCACCACAAATCCCCTGTGGGAGCGAGCTTGCTCGCGATGGGGCCGGTGCAGCGCTGGTGGAAAGTGGCTGCTGGCCTGTGCCTTTGGAGCCTGGCCTTTTTTGCCCAGGGCGCGGCGATGCAATGGACCGGCATCCGCGACGGCAGCCTGTACCTGCAGACCGACCGCCCGGATTATGTGATCGTGCGCTGGGTACCAGCGTGGCAGGCCAACGCCAATAGTGAGCACCTGTACCTGCTCAACGGCCAGGGGCAACTGGTGGGTGAGCGCTTGATCAAGGCGACCCAGGAACGTGGCGAGCAGCAGTGGCCCTTGCTGCCAGGGGCCACCAGCTATCGACTGGAAATTCCCGGCTACAGCTTCCGCCGCTACAACATCGAACACGATGCCCGGACCCGGGCGATGTTCGCCCCGGCCAAGGTGCATTTCAGCGCCGAAACCCACGACGGCGATGAGCTGTATTTCAAGGTCGCACCCGGTGAGCAGGCCGTGCTGGCGGGCAAGTTCCACGGCGGCGTGCGCAGTCTGCAAGCCCGGCGTGTTGCCGATGGCAAACAGGTGCAGTTGAACCTCAAGCCATACCCGGCCTATTGGCAGTTCGATCAAGTCGCCCTGCCCGTTGCCAACGTCGAGCAAACCTGGCGCCTGCAATTGCAGGGCAACGGCAAGGCGGCGTTCTGGCTGGACGGCACGGCGAACCTGTTCGCACAAGCCGCCGAGCATCTGCAACCGCTGCGCCAGGACCCGGGGCAAGCGCACCTGAGACTCTATGGCGATGTCCTGGGAACCACTCCGAGACTGGGCATTTCCCTGCCCTACGTCATGCCCCCGCCCTCGGCCTACCCGGTCATCGATGCCCTCAAGCCCCAGGCCGCCACTTATTACAGTTTTGTCGACGTCACCGCGGCCAAGCCGGACCACGAAGATGCGTTCCGGCGCCTGTATCAGGACCGCTTCGGCATCACCCGGGACATCACCCTGTTGGCCGGTAGCGCACGCAAAGCCGACCTGCGAGCCGACCGCGTCAGTAACAGCGGCTTGCAGGCCTGGCTCAAATCGACCCGCGCCTTGGGCGGCAAAGGCATCCATTACCTCAGTTTCGCCGATGAGCCAAACCTCAACTACCCGGATTTCGCCAGTTTCCAGCAGGTGTTCGAGAGCATGGCCAGCCAGGTTCGCGCCGTTCCCGACAACGCCCGCGCCGGGGTGCGCATTGCCATACCGGCCAGCTCCCGGTTCACCAACGGCCCCCTGGCGGAAAACGCCGCCGACCGGCGCGGGATCGATTGGGCGCGGCGTTTGCTGGCCGAATCCAGTGACCAGATCGACGCCCTGGCCTGGCATGAATGGATGATCCGCGACCTGCTGGCGACCCGGGTCTATCGCAACAGCGTGCGTCAGGCCGCCGAGTTGGTGGGCCTGGACAGCAACGGCCGGCCGCGCAAGGCCTTGCTGCTGGACCAGACCAACATGTCCAGCGGCTCGAGCCTGAGCCCCTACGACCAGGAAACCCACTACGCCGCCCTGTGGTGGACGTCCGTGGCGATCAATGCCTCGGCGGACGGTTGGCTGGACATGCTCAACTGGTTCCAGTCCGCCGACGAACCGGAGTACCCAAAAGGTATGGTTCGAGTGCTGGACAGCCAGCGCTTCGAACTCAAGCCGGTGGGCCTGGCCCAACAGTTCATCCACCAGCATTGGCTGGACCAAGTGCTGCGCCTGGATAACGACGCCTTTGAAGTCGACGTGCTGGCCATGGCCACCGACGCAAGGCGCAGCCTGCTGGGCGTGAACAAAAGCACGCGCCCGCAACAGGTCAGCCTGGACGGCGTGCCCTGCCCCCAGGTGAAAGCCGAGCTGGTGTACTTCGGCCCCGACAACCATAGCCGCAGCGCCCCATTCAACTGCGAGACCGGGCAGATCCGTTTTCTCCTGCCAGGAGAAACCCTGTTTGCCCTGAGCTGGACCGCACCCTCTTCCCCCCAACCCGCCACCCGTCAGGAGGCACCATGAACGCTCTGCAGAAATTGCGTGATCGCATCCAGAAAAAAGGCCTGCGCGCCGTCCTCAAACAGCTGTTCAGACGCTACGTGTTTCTCCACTCGCAACTGGTGTGGCTGGAGCACGATGTGCGAACCCCACTGCCGCCGCATAACCTCAAGCCCTACCCGCCGATGCGCTTGGAGGCCATCACGATCAGCAATGCCGACGCTTTTTCCCGGCATTTTGGCGACCGCGTCGAAACCATGCGCGAGCTGGCAGCCGAAGGCTACGCAGGCTTGATGTACCTGGATGATCAAGGCGACACCGTGGGGTTCGCCTGGGGCAGTACGCGAGACTATTTCGACCGCCATTTCTACCAATGCAACTTCCCGATCAAGCCTGGCGAGTACTTTCAGTTCGGTGGCGAGGCGATTCGTAAATACTGGGGCTCCAGTATATCGGCGGACATGCAGTTGGAGATGTGGAAAGTCATGGCGGACAAAGGGTGCGACACCATGGTCGATGTCTGCGACATAGAGAACATCCCAGCGATCAAGATGCACCTGCGCATGGGCTTCCAGGAACGCGGCAAGATCACCCACATGTATCGCCTGTTCGGCCGCTGGCGGTTTTTCCGCGACACGCTTTACAACGGCTCGGCACTGGACGCCTTTCGTAAACCGGCCCAGCCGGTTGCATCGACTGCGGCGGCCTGACGCCCATGGCGATCCGGTTCCAATGGTGTCGCTCCCTGGGCGCCGAGGACTTTCCCATAACGGCCTATGACCAGCTGCGAACCCAGGTGCCCGACGCTACGCCCTTCAACACCCTGGCCTGGTTGCAAGCGGCGGAGTTCGCCCTGCTGCCGGACCAGCAGTTACAGGTGTTGCTGGGCTGGGAGGACCAGGCGCTGTGCCTGTGCCTGCCCCTGGTATCGGGGCGTGAGCGTATCGGCGGGCTGCGGTTCCGGGTGTTGCATCACTTGGGTTACCCATTGGCCGATCGCATCGCCTTGCTGGTGCGCCTGGACCCCGAGGGCATGGGGCAGGCACTGATGCAGATCCGTCAGCACTTGCCCCACGCGCTGCTGCAATTAAATGAGGTGGTCGAGCCGGTCGGTGAGCAAAGCGTCCTCAGTGCCTGGATGGCACTGAGTTCCACCGGAGAACGACGCCTGAGTTGCCGGGTGCCGGTGCATTTGATCAGCGACAGCGACCATCAGGAAATCTCTGGCGACCCACGCTACAAGCTGCGTCGAGCACGCAAGCGAATCGCTGCTTGTGGTGCCGAGATCCGCCGGATAACGCCAGACGCCATCAGCATGGGGCAATTGTTACGAGCTCTGGCCGATGTCGAGGATGCCAGCTGGAAAGGCGAGGAAGGCGTCGGCATCTTCGCCGACCCCAGGCGCCGACAATGGATGAACCACGCCTTCACCGCCCTCGCCGCCCAAGGCCTGGTGCGGGTGGTGATGCTGGAGCTGAACGGCGAATGCATCAGCTATCGCCTCGGCTTGCTGGATCAGGGACGGCTGTATGACTACAACCTGGCGTTCCTGCCGCAGCATGCCGACCTGGGCAGCGGCCGGGTCTTGCTCGAAGAGTGGATTCGCTGGGGGCTGGACGAGAACTGGCACTGGATCGACGCATCACGGGTCAGCCTGGAGAACTCCAACCATCAGCTACACGAACGCATGACCGGCCAACTGGAACACTGGCGCTGGAGTTTTTACTCCTGGCAGCCCGGTGGCTTGCTCCTGGGGTTTGCCTTGCGGCTATGGAAAAGCTTGAAGCCATGGTTCGGCAAACGCCGGAGCAAACCGACCGCGACGACGGCATCGTCCCCCTCAAAGAATCAGGAGAAGACGAATGCCGCGCCAAGTGATCGTCAACGCTGACGACTTCGGCCTCAGCCTCAGCGAAAATGCGCTGATCCTGCGGGCCTTCGAGACCGGAGTGATCAGTTCTGCCACGGTCATGGCCAACATGCCGGGTTTCGATCAGGCGTGTGAAATGGCCCGGCAACCGCTGCTCAACGGCCACGTTGGCCTGCATTTCAACCTCAGCTACGGCCCGCCGCTGGGCCAGGCGATCACCTCGCGACCGGTTTTTTGCGACGCCGATGGCCAGTTCGACCTGAACCTGTCGCGTTATTGCCTGCGCCTGGGTTCAAAGGATCTGGCGGCGGTGGAAGATGAACTGCAGGCGCAATGGCAACACTGCCTGGACCACGGCCTGCGACCCAGCCATCTCGATTCCCATCAACATGTGCACAACATCTGGCCCATTGGCGAACTGGTGGCCCGCTTCGCCGCCAGGCAAGGCGTGCCCATGCGCCTGGCGCGCAACCTGGGGGCGAACTTGAACCCACCCAAGCGCCTCTTCAAAACCCTGTTCAACCGGCGCATTCGCAGCCTGTGCGGTGCGACAGCGGACTACGTCTGCACCCCAGCCGACCTGGACTACGCCGCGCCACCGGTATATGGCTCGCTTGAGGTCATCGTGCATCCGATGCAACTGGACGGGGATTTTGGCGATGCCAGCCTGGGGCCAGGCGAGTCGTTGACCCACGTACTGCACAAGCGCCTGGCGGGCGTGCCCAAGGTCGCGTACGGCCGGACCGCAGGTATTGACGCTGGTTGAGTACGGGGATGTGCACTGACAGGGGCGCGGTGCATACCTGTGGCGAGGGCGCTTGCTACCTCGCCACGACCGTCCGAAATCCCTGCGCCGCTTTCGGAGAATCTGCTACAAGGCATCTTCAGTTTCGAGTAGCGAATTACGTCGATGCCTTTACCTTTATTCTCTCGCCTTCGGCGGCGCTGGCTGGCCTTCCTTGTCATGAGCGCATTGGTGGTCGGCCTGCCGGTGGGCTGTGGTGTGTTGCAGCACAAGGAACGGGAGCTGGTCTTTCGCATCGAGCCGGGGACCGCGAGCTGGTTCCGCGGGCTTCCCAGCGGTGTGCAGGAATTCGATCTCAAGCCCAAGAGCTTCAAGGCCGGGGAAAATATCCACGCCTGGTGGTGGCCGGCCGAACGCAAGAACGCACCGGCGATCCTGTACTTGCACGGCGTGCGTTGGAATTTGACCGGCCAGTTGTTTCGTATCCAGCAACTGAGGGCGCTGGGCTATTCGGTGCTGGCGATCGATTACCGGGGTTTTGGCAAAAGCCATGGGGATCTGCCGTCGGAAGCCAGCGTCTATGAAGATGCACGTATCGCCTGGGAGCGTCTCAAGGTCCTGCAACCGGATCCGGCCCTGCGGCTGATCTACGGTCATTCACTGGGCGGTGCCGTCGCAGTGGACCTAGCTGCGCAGTTGGGTCAGGAGGCGGCGAACAATGGTGCTGCCCAGGTCCGAGGCCTGGTCATCGAATCCACCTTCACCTCCCTGGGCGATGTCGCCACCGCGATGGCGAATACCTCCCTGCCCGTGCGCTGGTTGCTGTCACAGAAATTCGACTCCATCGACAAAATCGGCGAGATCAACATGCCGCTGCTGGTGGTCCATGGTGCTGCCGATCGTTACGTCCCGCCCCGGTTCAGCGAGCAACTGTTCAACGCTGCCCGGGAGCCCAAGCGCCTGCTGCTGGTACCGGGGGCAACACACAACAACAGCATGAGCCTGGCGGGCCAGACTTACCGGCAAGCGCTGGACGCGTTGATGAAAAACAAGCCATCGCCCATGGCCGAACACTCCCAGGTAAGCTCGGCCAAGGCCGGCTAACGCACAAGTCCCCGGCTGACACCCAACACCTTCATTGACTGTCACACCGCTATCGCGAGCAAGCTTTGCTCCCACAGATATCCCCCACACAGTTCTTTGATTGTTTACAAGATCAGTGTTCACAGCCGATCCCTGTGGGAGCGAGCCTGCTCGCGATGGCGGTGCAAGCGCACGCAAAAAAAACGGCACCTTTCGGTGCCGTTCGTTTTCACGCTTGGGGCTTTACTTGCGTGCCGCTTCCCATGATTTCAACAGCTCGGTGTAGCTCACGGTTTCGCCTTTAGGCTTCTCGTTCGCCAGTTTCGGCTTCGGTGCGCCCGGTTGGTCGAACCAGTATTGCGCATCGCGCTCAGGGTTCATCTTAGGTGCGCAGGTGGCTTGGGCCTTGGAGCGTTCCAGGCGAGTCATGATCGCGTCCTGGTCCTTGGCCAACCCATCGAGGGCCTGTTGCGGGGTCTTCTCGCCACTGGCCGCTTCGGCGATGTGGCTCCACCACAGTTGCGCCAGACGCGGGTAGTCCGGCACGTTGGTCCCGGTCGGGGTCCATTGCACGCGGGCCGGGCTGCGGTAGAACTCCACCAGGCCACCGAGTTTCGGCGCCAGGTCGGTCAGGGCCTGGGAGTTGATGTCCGACTCACGAATTGGCGTCAGGCCAACGATGGTCTTCTTCAGCGACACCGTCTTGGACGTCACGAACTGCGCGTAGAGCCAGGCGGCGAGTTTCTGCTTCTCCGGCGTGGACTTCATGAATGTCCAGGAACCCACATCCTGATACCCCAGCTTCATGCCCTCTTCCCAGTACGGACCGCGCGGCGACGGCGCCATGCGCCATTTCGGCGTGCCATCGGCGTTCATCACCGGCAGGCCTGGCTTGGTCATGTCGGCGGTGAAAGCGGTGTACCAGAATATCTGCTGGGCGATGGCGCCCTGGGACGGTACCGGGCCGGATTCGGAGAAGGTCATGCCCGCCGCTTCCGGTGGCGCGTACTTCTTCATCCAGTCCACGTATTTGGTGGTCGCGAACACGGCTGCGGGGCCGTTGGTATCGCCGCCGCGGGTCACGCTGGAGCCGACCGGATGGCAGTCTTCGACGCGAATGCCCCACTCGTCCACCGGCAAACCGTTGGGCAGGCCCTTGTCGCCGCCACCGGCCATGGAGAACCAGGCATCGGTGAAGCGCCAGCCCAGGGAGGGGTCTTTCTTGCCGTAGTCCATGTGGCCGTAGACGCGCTTGCCGTCGATCTCCTTGACGTCTTCGGAGAAGAACTTGGCAATGTCCTCATAGGCCGACCAGTTCACTGGCACGCCCAGCTCGTAGCCGTATTTCTCCTTGAACTTGGCCTTCAGGTCCGCACGCTCGAACCAGTCGGCGCGGAACCAGTACAAGTTGGCGAATTGCTGGTCGGGCAGTTGATAGATCTTGCCGTCCGGCGCCGTGGTGAAGGAGATGCCGATGAAGTCCTTGATGTCCAGGGTCGGCGAGGTGAAATCCTTGCCTTCGTTGGCCATCAGGTCGGTGATCGATTCAGTCTTGCCGTAGCGAAAGTGCGTTCCGATCAGGTCCGAGTCGTTGACCCAGCCGTCATAGATGTTCTTGTCCGACTGCATCTGGGTCTGCAGTTTCTCCACCACGTCGCCTTCCTGGAGCAGGTCGTGGGTCAGCTGAATCCCGGTGATTTCGGTAAAGGCCTTGGCCAGCACCTTGGACTCGTATTCGTGGGTGGCGATGGTTTCCGACACCACGTTGATTTTCATCCCGCGAAACGGCTGGGCGGCCTTGATGAACCACTTGAGTTCTTCGAGCTGCTGCTCGGCTGTCAGGGTCGACGGCTTGAATTCACTGCCGATCCATTTTTTCGCGGCGTCTTCATAGGCGTCGGCCCAGGCCGCAGCACTCAACCCGCTGAGTGCCAGCATGGCTGCCAATGAAACGCTATGTCGCAGCTTATTGTTTTTATTGAACATAGAGACCTCCTGTTTGGGTTTAAGAGCCTGATCGGCGAACCTTCGCGACTAGCCCCACCGCATCACTGCCAACAGCCACACCAAAGACAACGCGAACGCTATCCAGATGCTCCAGTCGGTAACGCCGATCACCAGCATGTGCAGGTAGGCGCTACCGAGAAGACCGATAAACAACCGATCGCCACGGGTGGTGGCAATCGGCAGGAAACCCCGCCGAGGGATGCTCGGCGAACGCAGTTCCCACGTGGTCATGCCTGCCAGCAGCAAGGCGATGACCCCAAAGAATGCCGCCGTGGGGGCGGTCCAGTTCATCCATTCCATCATCGACTCCTCAGACCCGGCCCAGGGCAAAGCCCTTGGCCACGTGGTTGCGAACGAACCAGATCACCAGCATGCCCGGCAGGATGGTCAACACCCCCGCCGCCGCCAGCACGCCCCAGTCAATACCGGACGCCGACACGGTACGGGTCATGACCGCCGCGATCGGCTTGGCATTCACCGAAGTGAGCGTGCGTGCCAGCAGCAGTTCGACCCAGGAAAACATGAAGCAGAAAAATGCCGTGACACCGATGCCGGAACCGATCAACGGGATGAAGATCTTGGCGAAGAACTTGGGGAAACTGTAGCCGTCAATGTAGGCAGTCTCGTCAATTTCTTTCGGTACCCCGGACATGAACCCTTCGAGGATCCACACCGCCAGCGGCACGTTGAACAGGCAGTGGGCCAGGGCCACGGCGATGTGGGTGTCGAACAAGCCGATGGACGAGTACAGCTGGAAGAACGGCAACAGGAACACCGCCGGTGGGGCCATGCGGTTGGTCAGCAGCCAGAAGAACAGGTGCTTGTCCCCCAGGAACCGGTAGCGGGAAAACGCATAGGCCGCCGGCAACGCGACACCCAGGGAAATCACCGTGTTCAGGCTCACGTAGTACAGCGAGTTGAGGTAACCGGTGTACCAGCTCGGGTCGGTGAAGATCACCTTGTAGTTGTGGAAGGTGAAATCGTGCGGCCACAGGGTCAAGCCACCAAGGATCTCGGTGTTGCTCTTGAACGACATGTTCAGCAGCCAGTAGATGGGCACCAGCAGGAACAGGATGTAGATCAGCAGGGGTATCAGCTTTCTCTTGCTCATGGTGCGGGCCTCAACGGTTGGCGTCGGAGTGCGTCATGGCGGTATAGAACAGCCACGACACCAACAGAATGATCAGGAAGTACACCAGGGAAAACGCCGCCGCCGGGCCCAGGTCGAATTGGCCGATGGCCATCTGCGTCAGGGTCTGGCTGAGGAACGTGGTGGCGTTGCCCGGCCCGCCGCCGGTGAGTACGAACGGCTCGGTATAGATCATGAAGCTGTCCATGAAGCGCAGCATCACGGCGATCAACAGCACGCTTTTCATCTTCGGCAACTGGATGTGCCGGAACACTGCCCAGTTCGACGCCCGGTCGATCCGCGCGGCCTGGTAGTACACATCGGGAATCGCCCGCAGCCCCGAATAGCACAACAGCGCCACCAACGAAGTCCAGTGCCAGACATCCATCACCAACACCGTGACCCAGGCGTCCATGGTGTTGGCCGCATAGTTGTAGTTGATGCCCAGGCCGTTGAGGGTGGAGCCCAGCAAGCCGATGTCGGCGCGGCCGAAAATCTGCCAGATGGTGCCCACCACGTTCCAGGGAATCAGCAACGGAATCGCGAGGATGATCAACACCAGGGACGACCATTTGCCCTTGGTCGGCATGGTCAGGGCGATGGCGATGCCCAGGGGAATTTCAATCAGCAACACGCACGCCGAGTAGATGAACTGGCGCAGCAGCGAGTCGTGCAGCCGTGGATCGAGCAGCACCTGCCGGTACCAGTCGGCGCCGACGAAGTAGCGGCTGGACTGGTCGAAGATGTCCTGCACCGAATAGTTGACCACGGTCATCATCGGGATCACGGCGCTGAAAGCCACCAGCAGGAACACCGGCAACACCAGCCACCAGGCCTTGTTGTTCTGCACCTTGTTCATGGCTGCACCTCGCTCAACGGTTCCAGCAAATACTCATCGGCATAGACCATCAGCCATTGGGCCGGAAAACTGATGTACGCGGTGCCTTCGGGCACAGGCTTGTCTTCGGCCAGGCGGACCTTGATCGGCGCGCCATCGAGGTTGAGGGTCAGGATCTTGTAGGTGCCCAGGTCTTCGACGTGCACCACGTCAGCCCGCATCGCGTCGTCATAGGGGCCGTCCCAGACATGAACGAATTCGGGGCGGATACCAACCTTCAGGGTTTTGCCCTGGGCCTCGGCAACGCGTTGTTGCAGGATTTCGGACAGAGGCAAGTGGGTCGAGCCGAAGCCGACGCCACCGGGCTGCGCCGTGACCTCGATCAGGTTCATCCCCGGGCTGCCGATGAAGTAGCCGACAAAGGTGTGGCTCGGACGCTCGAACAAGTCCCGGGGCGTGCCGAACTGCACGATCTGGCCGCCGTACATCACGGCGATCTTGTCGGCGAAAGTCGAAGCTTCCAACTGGTCGTGGGTGACGTAGACCATGGTGATGTTGAACTGCTCGTGGATCTGCTTGAGCTTGCGCCGCAGTTTCCATTTCAGGTGCGGGTCGATCACCGTCAGCGGCTCGTCGAACAGGATCGCCGACACATCGTCGCGCACCAGCCCGCGGCCCATGGAGACTTTCTGTTTTTCGTCGGCGGTGAGGTTGCGGGCCTTTTTGTCCAGCAGGTTCTGCAGGTCCAGGACCTCGGCGATTTCCTGCACCTTGGTGTGGATCCTCGCCTCGGCCATGCCCTGGTTGCGCAGCGGGAACGCCAGGTTATCGAACACCGTCATGGTGTCGTACACCACCGGGAACTGGAACACCTGGGCGATGTTGCGGCGCTCCGGGGTCAGGTCGTTGACGACTTTGCTGTCGAACATCACCTGCCCTTCGGAAGGGCTGAGCAAGCCGGAGATGATGTTGAGCAACGTGGACTTGCCACAACCCGAAGGCCCGAGCAGCGCATAGGCACCGCCCTGCTCCCAGATGTGGTTCATCTCGCGAATCGCGTAGTCCTCGGGGCCCGCCGGGGTGCTGGTGTAGCTGTGGGCGAGGTTCTGCAAACGAATTTCGGCCATCAGGCAACCCTCGCGATACGCTGCCCTGGGGCTTGGACCAGCTTGCCCTGGGCATCGAAGACAAACAGTTTATGGGTCGGAATGTAGATGCGGATCGGCGCGTCCACGTCGTACTCATGCACCCCTGGCAAGTGCAGCACCAGCAGGAAATGTTCGTTGCGCACATGCAGGAACGTCTCCGAACCGCTGATCTCGGCCACCTCGACAGTCACCGCCAGTTCAAGGTCGTCGTCGTTGCTCGGCACCAGGGAAATATGGCTGGGGC
Organism: Pseudomonas sp. A25(2017); assembly: GCF_002001065.1. Taxonomy (NCBI): domain Bacteria; kingdom Pseudomonadati; phylum Pseudomonadota; class Gammaproteobacteria; order Pseudomonadales; family Pseudomonadaceae; genus Pseudomonas; species Pseudomonas sp. A25(2017). The sequence goes on from NZ_MUOA01000060.1 coordinate 27,343, forward strand.
GCACGCCGAAACGGAACTCACCCTCGCCCACCGGGCGCAGATCGACGTTCAGCGGGAAATGCACGAAATTGGCGAAGCTCACCTCGTTACCGACGATGCGCCCTGGCATGAGGTTGATCGGAGGTTCGGAGAACAATTCGGCGGCCAGCACGGTTTGCGGCTGGTGATACACCGATGAGGATTTGCCGCTCTGGATCACCCGGCCCTCATGCAGGATCGTGGTGGTGCCGCCCAGGGCCAGCGCCTCGTTGGGCTCGGTGGTGGCGTAGACGGCGATGGTGTGGCGGGCCTGGAACAATTCGCGCATTTCCTGGCGAAGCTCTTCACGCAGCTTGTAGTCCAGGTTCACCAGCGGCTCGTCGAACAGAATCAGCTCGGCGTCCTTGACCAAGGCCCGGGCCATGGCGGTGCGCTGCTGCTGGCCGCCGGACAATTCCAGTGGATGGCGCTTGAGAAACTTCTCGATCCGCAACATTTTGGCGGTTTCCAGGACTTTGCCCTGGATGACGTCCTCGGACACACCGGCCTGGCGCAACGGCGAGGCGATGTTTTCGAAAACGGTCATGGTCGGGTAGTTGATGAACTGCTGGTAAACCATCGACACGTTGCGCAGTCGCACCGGGCGATTGGTGACGTCGACGCCGTTCATCAGGATGCGGCCGCTGTCGGGCTTGTCCAGACCGGCCATCAGGCGCATGAGGCTGGTCTTGCCGGACAGCGTGCGGCCCAACAGAACGTTGAAGGATCCGGGTTCGAAACTCAGATTGGCATCGTCGATCCAGGTCTGGCCTTCGACGGTGCGACAGATGTGCTCAAGCTTTAATGACATGGCTCGGCCTTTTTATTATTGGAGTCAAGCGACCCGAGCTAGAAAGCGAAAGCCGTGCCAGAAATCACAAGCCTTTGATCAGATTGATATTTTCATTGATCCGCTGAAAAAATACGTTCGTTGATGAACACAAGTGAACAGCCATGAATGAACAACTGAACAAAACGCGGGTTGACAATGAACAATTTTGAACAACACTGAAAGAACGTTTTCGGCTAGCCTGACTGCGATCCTGTGGGAGCGGGCTTGCTCGCGAAGGCGGTGTGTCAGTCAGTACAAATATCGACTGTCACGACGCTTTCGCGAGCAAGCCCGCTCCCACAAGGGTTTGTGTATGAAGTGGTATTCAGGCCTGCCCCAGCACAAGGAGACTGTGCGAGACTTGCCACAACAATAAAAACAGCTCCTGCGAGAGTGCCCCATGGCCGCACCTGCCCCAGCCTTGTCCCACGAGGCCATCATCCAGGCCTCCTGGTCCCGTTGCCGCGCCTTCGGCCTGAACCATCAAAGCGTGCCGGCCTTCGACCAGCTGCCCGCCCAAGGCATCGCCCAGTTGCTGGAGAGCCAGCATTCGCTGGTGCAGACCACCCACCAGGAAGTCTTGCCGTATTACGAGAACATCCTGAGCAACTCCAACTGCCTGATCATGCTGGCCGACAACCAGGGCCAAGTGCTGACCTCCTGGGGCACCCAGCGTTTCATCGAGCCGAAACTGGCCCATGGCTTCAGCGCCGGGGCGAGCTGGATGGAGCGCTGCACCGGCACCAACGCCATTGGCACCGCGCTGGCCTGCGAACAGGCGGTGCACATCGAACACGATGAACACTTCCTCAAGGCCAATCGCTTCATGACCGGCTCCGCCGCGCCGATCTTCGATGCCGAGCGCAAGGTCATCGCCGTGCTGGACGTCTCCAGCGACAGCTACCTGCCGCCGTCCCACACCCTGGGCATGGTCAAGATGATGAGCCAGACCGTGGAGAACCGGCTGATCCTCAACCTGTTTCGCGGTGAACACTTTCAACTGACCTTCAACACCGGCCTGAACAACCTCGACAGCCAATGGGCCGGGCTGCTGATTTTCGATGAGAGCGGCCAGGTCCTGTCCGCCAACCGCCGGGCCGACAACCTGCTGGGCCTGAGCCTGTCACGGGTCAGCATCGAAAGCCTGTTCAAGGTCTCGCTGCTGGAACTGCTGAACCAGCCCGACGGCCTGCCGTTCGCCCTGCAAGCGTCCGGCAGCAATCGTTTCCAGTGCTTGCTCAGGCGCCCGAGCCAGGTGTCGATCAAGGCTCGCGTGTTCACCGAAACAGCACCTGCGCCGGCCCCCGCCAGCAACGCTATCAGCCTCAACACCCTGCACTTCGGTGACAGCCGCGTGGAGAAAGCCGTGCGCCAGGCCGAGCGTTTGCTGGAGAAGGACATTCCGCTGCTGATCCATGGCGAGACCGGCGTCGGCAAGGAAGTCTTCGTCAAAGCCCTGCACCAGGCCAGTTCGCGTTGCAAGCAGCCGTTTATTGCCGTCAACTGCGCAGCGATCCCCGCCGAGTTGGTGGAGTCGGAATTGTTCGGTTATGAAAAAGGCGCCTTCACCGGTGCCAACCAGAAAGGCAGCATCGGCCTGATCCGCAAGGCCGACCGCGGCACGCTGTTTCTCGACGAGATCGGCGACATGCCCCTGCCGACCCAGGCCCGGCTGCTGCGGGTCTTGCAGGAACGTTGCGTGCAGCCAGTGGGCAGCGCCGAGCTGTTCCCGGTGGACATCCGCATCATCTCCGCCACCAACCGCTCGCTGCGTGAACAGGTGCAACTGGGGCGGTTTCGCGAAGACTTGTACTACCGCATCGGCGGCCTGACCCTGGAACTGCCGCCCCTGCGCGAACGCAGCGACAAGCAGGCCCTGTTCAAACGTCTCTGGGAACACCACCGCGAACCGACCCAATGGGCCGGCCTGAGCCGCGAGGTGTTGGATCTGTTCGATCGCCACCCCTGGCCGGGCAACCTGCGGCAGGTCAGCAGCGTGCTGCAAGTGGCCCTGGCGATGGCCGAGGAACAGCCGATCCGCCCGGAACACCTGCCCGACGATTTCTTTGTCGACCTTGAAATGGAACCGGTGGAAACGCCTGAGCCGCTGACGGTGGACCTCAACGATGCCGAGGACCTGAACCGTCAGTTGCAGGCCGTGGGCGGGAATATTTCACACCTGGCGCGACGGCTGGGGGTCAGCCGCAATACCTTGTACAAACGCTTGCGACAACTGGAGAGCTGATACGAAACTTGTGGGAGTGGGCTGGCTCTTGTTGATTGAGTACATATCCGTTGCTGCGGTAACGGCTGCTTAGGGTTCCGCCCTGACGGCGGGTCACTTTTGGAAGAGCGCCAAAAGTAACCAAAAGCGCATTGCCCCACCACTCGGTGCCTCGCTTAGGCTCGGCATGCCCTCACTCCGGCATTGCTCCGTGGGCCCGCCGCGAAGGGCCATCCATGGCCCAGCGCGGCTATCCCGGCATCCATGCCGGGATGCCCACTACGCAATACCTGCGTTCAGCCATCGTGGTTAACGGGGCGCCGAGATCAACGTCCACCGCGAGGCGGCCTAGTAGCCGACCTGGTTCTCCCGGTCGTACCGCCATCAGACTTGTTTGAGCAGGACCTGTGGGAGCAAAGCTTGCTCGCGAGGCGGCCTGACAGCCGACCTGGTTCTCCCAGTCGTACTCCGATCCAGTTGTGGGAGCGAGCCTGCTCGCGAAGGCGGCGGCACAGCCAACAGCATCGCAAGCCGACCCACCGCTTTCGCGAGCAAGCTCGCTCCCACAGGGGATTTGTGCTGAATGCGATACCCGAGAACAACCCGGAAAAACTGTGGGAGCGGGCTTGCTCGCGAAGGCGGCGGCACAACCAACAGCATCGCAAGCTGACCCACCGCTTTCGCGAGCAAGCCCGCTCCCACAGGGGATTTGTGCTGAATGCGATACCCGAGAACAACCCGGAAAAACTGTGGGAGCGAGCCTGCTCGCGAAGGCGGCGGCACAGCCAACAGCATCGCAAGCTGACCCACCGCTTTCGCGAGCAAGCTCGCTCCCACAGGGGATTTGTGCTGAATGTAATACCCGAGAACAACCCGGAAAAACTGTGGGAGCGAGCCTGCTCGCGAAGGCGGCGGCACAGCCAACAGCATCGCAAGCTGACCCACCGCTTTCGCGAGCAAGCCCGCTCCCACAGGGGATTTGTGCTGAATGTAATACCCGAGAACAACCCGGAAAAAACTGTGGGAGCGAGCCTGCTCGCGAAGGCGGCGGCACAGCCAACAGCATCGCAAGCTGACCCACCGCTTTCGCGAGCAAGCCCGCTCCCACAGGGGATTTGTGCTGAATGCGATACCCGAGAACAACCCGGAAAAAACTGTGGGAGCGAGCCTGCTCGCGAAGGCGGCGGCACAACCAACAGCATCGCAAGCTGACCCACCGCTTTCGCGAGCAAGCTCGCTCCCACAGGTGTTTTGCTTAACTGATTGGCATTACTCCGACTTAGTCGAACGCGCCATTGAGCACTTCATAGATGATGCCAGTGGCGATCGCCACCAGGATCAGGTCCGTGCCGACCTGTTGCCACTCATAACCGTCATAGTGCGGCAACCGCCCCAGCAGTCGCCCATCAAGCTTCTTGGCGATACCGGGTGGCAACGGCTTGCCCCGTGCAAGATTTTTCTGGATGCCTGGCGGCAACGCCGGGCCGGGGCTCCAGTAATCGCGATAACCGCCAATCACACCGAGGATGCCGCCGCGGTCAAGGCTCGGGCCGTTATGCCAATCGCCACCGCCACCGCCTTGGTTGCCTTTGCCGCCCTGGTTGCCCTTGTTACCGGGATTTCCTTGACCGCCCTTGTTGCCCTGTCCGCCTTTGCCTCCCTGCCCTTGACCGGGACCTTGATCGAATTGAGCATTTCCCTTGCCGTTGCCCGGGTCCGCGACAACAATGCCAGGGCCAGCCGCCAGGGCGAAACAGGTCACTGCAGCAATCAACGAGCGCGATTTGAACATGGCAGTTCTCTCAAAAAAGGGGTGCCCCCTGTAAAGATATAGAGACTAACGGTGATATTAGTTCCATATCACACTGCGCGCCGCTTGCCTGGACCGGATACACCTGAACACAGCAATCAAGGAGTTTCATGCGCAAGGATTACCTGGCTTTTTTCGTCTCGATGTTCCTTTCCCGGTTGGCCGACCAGATTTTGCTGTTCATCGTCCCGCTGATTGTTTTCCAGACCACTAACAGCGTCTCCTGGGCAGGCCTGGCCTTCTTCGTCGAATCCTTGCCACGCTATCTGGCGTTCCCCATCTGCGGCGCGCTGTGCGACAAGTTCTCGCCGATTCGCATCCTGCACATCAGCCAGGTCTATCGCGCCGTGGCCTGCGGGGTGGCGGTCGTGCTTTATGGCGTCTTCGGCGGGATCTATTGGATCGTCGCGCTCTCGGCCCTGTGCGGCGTGCTGACCACCCAGGGCATCATGGCCCGCGAAGTGGTGATGCCGTACATCTTCAAGCACTACACCTACACCAAGACCCTGTCCTACTCGCAAATCGCCGACCAGACCGGCTTGGTGCTGGGCCCGCTGATCGCTGCGCTGCTGCTTGAGGTGTGGGCGTGGCACTGGGTGGTGCTGGCGATTGCCGGGCTGTTCCTGCTCGCGGACCTGGCGATGCTGTATTGGCAACGCATCAGTTCGGTCACCCTGGAAACCTTCGAGCAACATCACGACGTCTGGCTGAGCCCACTGCGCATTGCCTTCGGCCACATTCGCAACCTGGCGGAACTGAAAAAGATCATCAGCCTGGCGGTGGGCGTCAACCTGATCATCGGCGTCACCCTCGCCACCTCAGCGGCCATGGTCATCGGCCATTACGGCGCAGGCAAGGATGACTACGCAGGCTTGCAGGCCGCCGGTGCCGTGACCACCATCCTCATCCTGTTTCTCCTGGCCCGGGTGGCCTTGCCCTTGAAGCTACTGGGCGCCCTCTCCTACACGCTGATTACCGTCGGCGCCTTCATCACCGCGCTCAGCCCGAACACAGGGGGCTACGTCGTCGGTTTCTTGCTAATTGTCGGTTTCGACAAAATGTTCAACGTCTACTTCCGCACCCTCCGCCAGCAAGTGATTCCGCCCCAGGACTTCGGCAAGACCGTCGGCGTCATCACGCTGCTCAACAACCTGTCGCAACCGCTCGCGGGCCTGCTGATCGCGGTGCTGGCGGCGCCGGTTGGAATGCAACAGGTGATTGTGCTGCTGGCGGTTGCCACCAGCCTGATCGGAGCCGGGGTGGTTGTGGTGCACAGGCATTCGACACACCGGTCAAGCGCCTACAGCGCCGAGACCGACTGACCCTGCCGGGGAGCGGTTTGTATTATCAGTGACTTATTGTTGAGGCATGGTTGCAACGTTGCCGGCGTCAATACACGTCTGCCCCGCCATTCGTCACCTGTCGAGTGTCGGGGCCAACAAGCGGCCACGTCTGGCTCAGGGTTTGCACTGGCCTGTCTCAGCAGCCAAGAACGACGTAATTCTGACGCGGCGGCAAATTAATCAATGCTTGGTCAGCAAACGGAGATGTACCGTGTCAACTCTCAACGAAATCGCAGCGAATCACGCGAGAATGGCAAAGTTAAAGGAAGAAGAGTCGATGCGGCTGAGTGCGCTTCAGGGTCAGGTGGTGGGGAGTTTTGAAATTCCACCCATCGAGGCACCACAGGAGATGTCGCTGCACTTTATGGCAGGGGTACAGGATCACTCGTTTGGGGAAGCGGCGGCGCTGAGTTTTTGACCTGGGTATTGATGGGGTTTCGTCGCTCGCTTGTTCGCGGGCGACTCGACCTTTCAGAACTGCCTGGCTAAAGCCGCTGCAAGTATGCCGGCCGCAATTGCCGGCAACGGTTTTTTCAGTGTCAGCATGACGATTGCCGTGGCCAGCAAAGCCAGGCGTGCGCCGTTGTCACCTTTAACCGCCAGTGGAGCCAACACCGCCACCAACACCGAACCGGACATGGCCGTGATGAACTGCTGCACCCGATAGTTGATCGGCACGAACGACATCACGAAAACACCGCCCCACCGAGTCGCCAATGTCACCGCGGCCATTATCAATATGACAACCAGGGTGCCGTAACCCGCCGTTTCAATGCTCATTGTTTTTTCTCCATCCACAGCGCGCCCAGAATGCCCCCCGCCAAAGCGCCGACCACGACATGACTGTTCGCCGGCAAGTACCAGTAGGCCAACAGCGATGAGCAGGCCGCCACGGTCCAGATGATGAACATGCGCAGGTTTTTCTTCCCGCCCACGACCATCGCCAACAAGAAACAGCCCATCACCATATCGAGCCCGAAACTGACCGGGTTCTCAATGGCGCTGCCAAAATGAAGCCCCAGCCAACTGCCCAGGATCCACGCGACCCAGAGTGCAATGCCGCCGCCGAATAAAAGCCCGAGCCCCGGCTTGCCCCGACTGAACGCCTGCATCGCCATGGCCCAGTTCGCGTCCGAAACAACCAGCATGACACCGTAGCGTTTGGCAACGGGCAGCTCCCGCAGCCACGGGTAAAGCGTCGCGCCCATCAACAAGTGCCGGGCGTTGATGGCGAAGACGGTGATCATCAGCGGAACGACCGGCACTTGCTGCCCCCACAGATCCAGCGCGGCAAATTGAGAAGCGCCGGCAAAGACCAGCGTGCTCATGAGCACGGCAGACGTATCACTCAAGCCCGTTTGCGCAGCCGCCAGGCCGAAAGCAACGCCGAACACGACGACGAAAAGAGAGATGGGGATCAGCTGTTTGAAACCGTCGTAGATGTGATTCAACGTCAGCGCGTGCAGGTGGGGTTCAACATTCGACAAAACTGGGCCTCTTCTGGGTATCTGCGGTGCAAAAACCGAGAGTATGGGGCTGAATCTCTGTGTCGAAAACTTTTTGGCGGATCAAAGGGCAACTCAACCCGCCGAGCCTTAGAGATTGCGCGTGGCAAAACCGCCAAAACAGGAGAACGTCAAATCCTTGCACAACCCTTCCAGATCGCCATAAACCAGCTTTGAACCGACGTTCATCAGCAACAGCTCGGAAAACAGCGTTGCCACGCTCTGTTTTTTTATGATGATTTGGTGCGCCTCAGACGCTGGAAAACTGTCCTCTACCTCATAGCCGATGCTAAACAACCCGCTTTGAGACCTGAGCCGGTCATTCATATAGTTCGGTGTGTAAAAACAGAAGCCGTCCTCACGAGCATCGGGGACGTTCGAAAAAACGTCTTCCGGCAAGGCGTTGGTTTCCACCCACGCGTGGTCACCTCCTTGTCCGCGAGGTGTCACCACATACACCGCCGCGTCATTTTCAACGACGCCAACCCTGTTATCCATATCGACAGGAATCGTATCGTTTTCATTGTAATCAGCCATCAAGCCAGCACTTTCGATCAGAGAAATCCGTTTGTACCTCACGCCGTCCAGTGCGAAAAAAAGCGCAACCAAGGGCGACAACGACCAATCCAGTAAGCGAGTGGGCATACCGTAGTGCTGCGCAAGCGCGAGCACATCCCAATCATTGTGGGAGGACAGTTGATGATAGGCGTGACGTTCGGCGTTGAATTTTCTGAAGGCCTTGGTAGCCCTGGAGATCAAATCCCCTGATCTGGTTTTGGGGCTGCGGGCCAGAGAAGTCATTAATCCCCAGTTCGCGTTGCCTTGGCCTCGATAAACCGAGCCGTGGACCGTACCGGATTCTTTATTGAGTTTCTTAACTGCGTCGATGTACTCAGTCAGACTCGACACAACAACCGTGGTTTTATACACAACACTTCACTCCCTGAATAAAAGTCAACCACTCACCTGCAAAGGTAAACAGTCGTAAAGCCCGCGCCAAACGCGTACCTTTCCCCATTTCCCTATTCAAAACGGCGTCATTCAACCCGAAATAGCATCAAATTGCCACCACAGCATAGATGGAATGTCGTGAGCGCTCTTGAAAGACAAATAGAGTGAAGCACGTCACAGACCAAGCGACCGCTCCAGCGGCCAGTGCGGAATGTTCCACACCAACGGCCATAAAACGGCAAAATAAGCACCTCAGGCGACTCACTTGAGCCCTTCGTCAAAGATCAAAGCAATCAATGCGCTAGAAACAGAGCACAGGATTTCTTGGAAGAAAGAAAAATTACTTATGGAAAACAGGAACGTTAAAAATGAGCACAACTGAACAAGTACAAAGCACGGGTAAATACAGCGCCAAGTGGCAGGAACGCTTTGATTTCTTTGAAACCTATGGCGCGCCAAACGACCCGCGCTACAAGGAAGCCGTCAAGACGCTGCCTGGCGCCAAGAAGAAAATCCTCATCAACGCCAACGTGATCGCGTTTTTCTTCGGCCCTATCTACCTGTTCGTCCTCGGCCTCTGGAAGAAGAACCTTGCCCTGCTGGGTATTTTCCTGGCGATCAATATCGCATTGAGCGTAATTTTCGCAATCATCGGCATGGAGTTTCCCCGGCCGTTGAGTACAGGCCTGAGCATCGCTCTGTCGATGATGTACGCGCTCATGACCAACTACGCCTACTACCTCAAGGAAGTGAAAGGCGAGCAAGGCTGGAACCCGTTCAAAGGCATGCGTCTCTGATTGTAGGCTTGGGTCATCAAGAGCCCGCAGCTCATCATGAGTGTGCGGGCTTGTTGTTTCTGAGTCGTGGGAATTTGGATAACCCAGCCTACGGACCTGCGAAGTCTTCGGGCGGGTCCGATTAGTTCCGAGTCGGTTCTTCAGCAAACACGGTATACGGCAGTATTAGCGTATCGGCGACTAAGCTGAACGGCAGGTCAATCAATGCCAATGGCACCAAGGCACGAAGCACTCCGGCGTTTTCATCCGTTGCGGCCTTGATCACTTCAATATCGGTGGAGGACCCGCAATACGGATGGGGACCACAACGTGGACGATCATCGAAGGTTTCAGAGAGCGTCGAACAACCTGCCAGCAGCACAACGGCCAATATGCCTAGGAACAATTTCATGCGATCACTCACGAATACGGGCCGGAAAAAGAGCGATCCGCACTCTACTCCAAGCCCTGTGAAACGGGCGACATAAGTTACATGTCTTGCATCAGTGCGCCGTACTCCCGTCAGAAACAACGACCCGAACGTCAGTCACGGCCCGGTAACGCCAGACCTTTATCAAGGCACTGTCACTTGGCGTCATGCGACCGATGATGGCTGTGACCTCGGAAGGACTGTTCACCGCCGCACCGGCGATCTCCAAAATGATATCCCCCGCCAAGAGCCCCATTTTCGCGGTATCGGCACCTGCTTCCGGGCCAAACACCAGCACCCCTTTCTCGGAAGGCAAACCGAAGCTTTTTACAACAGCAGGTGTGACCACGCCGAGATGCGCCCCTAGATGTCCAGCCGCAACGGGCACGGGAGCGGCAATGCTTTTGGCAGGTATCGGGGCAGGCGCGGCCGTCGCAGTGGGAGCAGGACTGGCGGCGATGCTTGGCTGGGTTGCGCTGCTGCGGGAGCAGTCTCGCTGAGCGACCACTTGATGAATCACTTGCCTGATTTTTTCTGTTCGAGGCGTGGGGTACTGGTCATAGCTGTCCCGAGTAATCAACAACGTATTGCAGTCCATCGCCTCATAGGTCGCAGGAGACTCGGTAGCACGATGATATTCGGCATACTTCGCCTTTTCCTCTGCTCCCATGGGCAGAAAGATACAGCCCACAAGCAACGGGGAGACGGCTGCCATTAGCGAAACAAGTCTGAGCGACATAGCCATCCCTGATGGTGGAGTTTTTGAGTTGGGATTAAAAGCTACTGTTTTGCCATGAGTCTGTCCAATCCACCCTCTACCCCTCTCCACAGCCAGGCATCTGGGAAAAACTGGGCACAGACCACTAGAAACTGAGTAAATGCCTGCGGCCCTCCCCAATCCTGATTCTATCGAGTGCCCTGCCTAAAGCATCCAAGGCATCGACTACTCTCACCAATTTTCAGTTGCTGATCATCACGGTGAACACCAGCCCAAAAAGAAACTGGCGGATCTAGTCGCTGGTCGCAAGACCGCCAAAAGTCTTGGCGAAAAATGAGTGCATAAGAGATCCCTCTAGAATGCTGATTTAAACGAGGCGCCCCAAATGGGTTCAACCGCGAATGCGGCGCTCAATGAAGTCATAATCTTCCTGACAATCGCCGGAAGGGTCTGACGCCAAACTTACGTAACGCACCGTGTCGACATCGGTCAACTTGTACGTGTAGACATCTGGCATACGCACGCCATCGGTTCTCAATTCATTCTTGCCATTGGCAGCGGACCAGGTGCCATGTTCGGTTTGAATCGGCTGAGTCTGCTGGGCATCCCGGAAAAAGGTGATGGTGAAACGACCGTCGGGCTTGAAGTCATTTTTCCAGGAGAGGAACTGGCATTTGCCGTTTTCTGCCCGTAGGCCTTTCCATGAACCCCGCTCTGGCAGTCCGTCGAGGGTCAACTCATCTCTGGAACGAGGTGACTCATGAACGTCAGGTTTTCAATGGCGTACATATACCCAGAGAATCTCGGATCTCCATCGTTGAACGCCTTTGCCGCTTTTTGTGCGTTCTCAAGACTGTCCCACACGGCTAAATCCACGAAGACTCGATCGTCGTCCATAGGGCAGTAGGCACGGTACTCGATCAAACCAGGAAAGGTCTTTAACGTTTCACGAAGCCCTGCGCGGAGCCCAGGCATTTGCGCAACGCATTCCTGTTTGACCTTGAAAATGGCAAGTTCGAGTACATGAGACGAGTGCTGCATAGGAATGACCTTCCGCGTGTTAAGGAGTCCCCATTATTAGTGGCTCATACTGACAGCGTAGTGTCAGTAGCGATGATCGCTTTCCACTGACTTGCCTGGTGCTTCATATACGCTTGGAGGTCCAGGGCAGGATTGTCGGGTGGCGGTTGTTGGGCAACAGCGATGGAGGTGATGCGATCGACCCGAAAATCGCGGTAAGCCACCCTGGTGCAACACCAGCTTCCAACTGTCCACTTTCCTCCCCAGTAGAAAAGGCCAAGGGGGCAAATGAGGCGTTGCGAAACCGCACCGTCCAAACGGGTATACGTTATTTTCAGTGTCTGAGTGTTTTCGATGGCATTTCGAAGCGTTGCCAGATGACCGCGCGTGGAGGAAGGTGTTGTTCCAAGTGCCCTGATTTTTGCCGTGCTGGGGTCAACCTTGTGATGGACCAGAGACGCTGAGATTTTGCTCAACAACATCCTTGCAGCAGCACTCAGATCGTTATCGGCGGAGGCTGAAAGCATTTCCATACCGAGCATCAACGCATCCAGCTCGAGCCTGTTCAACGTTAAAGGCGGCATCTCGAAGTCGGCATCCAAGGCATATCCCACACCGGCGGTCCCATAGATTGGGATTCCACTGAAGGAAAGGTCATCGATGTATCGATAGATCGAGCGAACGGAAACGCCAATTCGGTTCGCCAGTCGTTCAGCAGAGATTGGCTGATGGACACGAATCAGATTCACCAATTGAAATAAGCGATCAGCTTTACGCACCTGGTGCGCTCAACTGAGAGATCTTTGCAAACTCAATGGCCGAGTTAATGGCAGCCCGAGCCTGGGGGCTATTCTTCCAACAAGTCGAACCCACTGCAGCCGATGCCTGAGCCAGGATGTCACAAACATTCGCTTTGCCGAGCACCGCGAGCGAATCAATGCCCATCTGCTCAAGGCGAGCGATAACGGCCGGCCCTACGCCTTTTAGGGCCAACAAGGCATTCTGTTCCATCAGTGGAAATGGCATCCGTAAACTCCTGTTATCGGCCAATGAAGCGACAGGAGTTTGCCCCACGGGAGAGTGCATCTCAATAGATGGACTCCATCACCCTGAGCGTGGCCATCAGGAAGGCAGGTTCGGCAGACGTCTACGAAGAAACATCAGCCGAAGCTCAACTGCCTCAACGACCTGAATGTTGTTTTTTTACACTACTTTCAGCCTTCCGCTCAAAATAGGCATGAACAAACCACAGTGCCATGGCAAACCCGGCAAAGCCAAAAATGAAGAGCAATACCTCTATTGCAGCACCTTCATGAGAAAACATTGTGTTCACCTCATCCTTAAGTGGGTTGACCAAAAATCGCCACGCTTGAAATTTCTCGTAACAATCCAAACATTTTCAGGGTAGTCGCCAACAATCTGTGTGGCAACCCTGAGCCCAGCATAAACCCCCGGTCTAGACGAGTCGCCGACCAATGACACCCTGCCCCGGCGGACCCATGTGTGGTTTCATAACGGTCGATCCAGACTCTCCAAGGAGCAGTGGTGAACACCCAGGACGAATCAACCGCAACCCCGTTACACGAAGAGATGATCGCGAAACTGCCGAGCGGCTGGCGGGAGCGCTTCAAACATCACAGCTGGCGCCCAATGGCCGTCGGCTGTTCGGATGCCGCGGTCTTTCGCCTGGATGCTCCCGGCTCACCCGCCCTGTTCGTCAAGACGGAACCTGCCGGAGTGTTAAGCGAACTACGCGACGAAGCGGCAAGGCTGCGTTGGCTGGCCTCTACCGGCACCCCTTGCGCCCATGTCCTTGATGAAGCCCACGAAACAGATCGGGACTGGCTGTTGTTAAGCGCCGTGCCGGGGGTGGACCTGCTGTCGGCCCCCATCGACGAGGCGGCCAAGGTCAACGTCATGGCCGACGCCCTGCGCCAACTCCATCAACTCGACCCGGCCGATTGCCCCTTCGACCATAGCGCCCGCCATCGCATTGCCAAAGCCCGAGCCCGAATGGAAGCCGGGCTTGTCGATCAGGAGGAATTGGACGAAGAACACCAGGGACTCGCCCCCGCCTTACTCTTTGAAAAATTGCTAAACCGTCAACCAGCCGAACAAGATCTCGTCGTGACCCACGGCGACGCGTGCATGCCCAATATCATCGTCGATAACGGTCGTTTTACGGGTTTCATTGATTGCGGTCGGCTGGGCGTCGCGGATCGATATCAGGACCTGGCACTGGCAACTCGGGACATTGCCGAGGAGTTGGGCGAACAATGGGTCGCGCCGTTTCTGCGGCGATATGCAGTGCTCGAAGCCGATCAGGATCGAATTTATTTCTATCGGCTTCTGGATGAGTTCTTCTAGCACCGGCGCCCGGTGGTGACTGACGATCAGCAACAACCAGGCGCAATGTCACGTTGTTCATGAAGGCCGGGAAGCTGCTACCACAGAACTGGCTCTCTGCCTGACGCTCTCAACGTGAGGGTGCCCTTGCATTAGAATGACCGCTCAACTCATATGGAACAGGACTGATCCGAATGGAAGCGCGAGCGACTTTTTCCACCAAGAATTTCAAACCCACTGACCTGACGCCCACGCCCAACATTGCAACAGGCTTACCCGTGTCGATCAGCTTCATGGAAAAGTCCTATACGGGAGCTATCGATGGTATTTCTTCGACATCCTTTACTGCAGCGTTCGACCAAGCGTCAAGAAGGGGCAGCTACATCGCACTGGAGAGCTTCAAGGGCACGGTGAATGGCGTAGAGGGTTCCTTTAACTTTATTCATTCCGCCTCCACTACCGGAACTGATCGTGCAGACGAGTTTTTCTGCATAGTTGGAGGCAGTGGTACGGATGGTTTGGAAGGAATATCCGGGTCAGGAGGGATCACGATTGACACCGACGGAACGCACCATCTCTGGTTGGATTACCACCTCGAATAATTTAGCAAGCCGTAAAGGACACCGCCCCTGATGCACATCAGGGAGGTGCCTCGCTGGGTGCTTACTGCGGGAGATGGGCAGCGGCCATGAGTTTGATCCAGTCTGCATGGACGACTGAATGGTCACGAACCGTATGCGTACCTGAAGGAGGTTCTCGCGCGCCCGACGACGCAGCGGGCGAGTGAATTACGTTCAAGCTGGACTGGTGATTACAGCGTCTGGAATAAAGCCGCGCCAAGCGATGGGGGACAGCAGGAATACAAAGATAAGGAACGCCACCTGGGACAGGTAGAACGGCTCCAGCCACTGCTGCTTCAAGGCGACGTATAAAGTGTTGTGAGCTACGTCGACCAAGATGATCGCAGCCGTAAGCACGATTCCGGCTCTTGGCTTGAGAAACAGGAGCAGAGCAGCGAGCGGGTCAAAAAATGTAAGTGCTCCCCAAAAAATACGGCTCGCCAAATAAGCGCTAGGTCCGTATCCGTAGTCCCAGAGCAAACCATGTAAAGCATCTGCACAGATGTGATTAGCCGTGGCGACAAGAAGGCAACATGCAAACAACACTCTGACGAAGAATGACAACCTTTGCATAGTTTTATCTACAGTCGCGATCCAAGCCCTGTGAAAGGTGTCGAGCCCTTAGGGAAACAGGGCACCGACCGTGATTATGAATTTACCCATAATCATGGTCGGTTCACGTTTGCCCTACCCACACCAGTTTTCAACTGCAAACGCGTTGAGCTATTGACCTATTCAACGACCGAACGGCTGTTGCGCCAGAACAGGTAAGCCAACCCCACCGGCGCTACGAAAATCGCGAACGACCAGCACATGGCCATGGTGAAAGCCTTCACCATCAGCATGAACAGTGCATTCACGAAAAAAAAATTGTTGCCCATGATGTAGCCGACAACGCTTTCGTAGACGAACCGAGAATACGGATAAAGCAACGTGTTGATGATCGCCAACACGATCAACCCAGGCTTCGCACCGATTCCTGCGGGGCTGTTGGCCGCCAGGGAGATGATCATCACGGTGAACACCAACCCAAAAAGAAACTGGCGGATGTAGTAGCTGGTCGTAAGACCGCCAAAAGTCTTGGCGAAAAATGAGTGCATAAGAGATCCCTCTAGAATGCTGATTTAAACGAGGCGCCCCAAATGGGTTCAACCGCGAATGCGGCGCTCAATGAAGTCATAATCTTCCTGACAATCGCCGGAAGGGTCTGACGCCAAACTTACGTAACGCACCGTGTCGACATCGATCAACTTGTACGTGTAGACATCTGGCATACGCACGCCATCGGTTCTCAATTCATTCTTGCCATTGGCAGCGGACCAGGTGCCATGTTCGGTTTGAATCGGCTGAGTCTGCTGGGCATCCCGGAAAAAGGTGATGGTGAAACGACCGTCGGGCTTGAAGTCATTTTTCCAGGAGAGGAACTGGCATTTGCCGTTTTCTGCCCGCAGGCCTTTCCATGAACCCACCAAGGATGGGTCGTTGGCCGACTTGTTGGCGGCGCAGCCACCTAGCGTTATAGCCAGGACGACAAGAGCCAGGGAGAAACTCCGTTTCACGTAGGACTTCCTTATTCAACTGAAATGCAGCGCGTTGCGAATACCCCGCGTCGAGCCGAATTGTAACGACTTTCGGCCAGGAAAGGCTCATCTGGTGAGCTGCCCCTAGCTCAAATGTGAGCAATGGCGTTCTTGGTGTAGCCTTTGTCGGACGATGACTTTTCTACAGCAGGGAGAGCTGATGAAATTCCACCCATTTCGATTAGAAGCTCGAGACTTAAGCTTGGCCCTTTTTGCCGTCAGCCTCATGCTGCCAGCCATCAACACTCGAAATGAAGTATGGGAATTTGAGAGCGTCACCTACGGCTACGAAGCGCTCTGCTTCGGATTTCTAGCACTATTGCATGGCAGTGCCGCTTGGCTGGCCAATCTATTCTTCATCGTGGCATTTTTCTCAGACAAGAGGGCGAGACGACGTCTGATCAGCGCCTTGTGCGCCACACTCCTCGGTCTGTCGTCGTACCTGTATACAAACATGTGGAATGATGGAGACGGACGCGTGACTGTCACGGGCTACAGCTACGGATTCTATATATGGCTGCTCTCTTTTTTATGGCTGGTGCTATTAGCGACTCGAAAGACAATAAGGGACAGCCAGGCAGGTGCCAACCTGGATTCCCGTTAACGTTCCGCCCGTACATGTTCATGCCAATGACTCAGCGGGTGCTAGAGGCAGCCCCCTGATCGGCCTGCGCCGAAAGCGGAACATCAAACACTCGATCAAACCACCATTGAAAAACCAGCGCGTAAAAAAAGAAAAACACGAACAACCCCAGGTTGGTCACCAGCGCCAGCCACAGGCTGATGCCCAGCCACGCGCCAATCACCGGAGTCAGGATCAGCGTCAAGCCGCCTTCAAATCCCAGGGAGTGGAGCAGTCGTCGCAGCCAGTTACGATGGCGGCTGCGCTGGCGACGTTCCCACCACTCGAACAGGCCATTGAAAAGCATGTTCCAAGCCAGCGCGACAGCGGAAATCACCAGCGACAGCAGGGTTGAATAGCCCATACCCTGGCCGTAGGTCAGCGCCAGCGCCGGTGCCACGAACAGCACACCGCCGGCTTCGTAGAGGATGGCCTGAAGGATTTTACGGGGCGTGCCTTGCATCGGTGGACTCCTTCGCGGGGTTGGAAAACCACAGCCTGGCAAGTTGAGCCACCGCGCACAATTGAGCTAAATTGAGCCACGCTCAACCTGAGTAACCTCCCCCCATGTTCGCCAAACTGCCCCTCACCGCCTTGCGCGGCTTCGAGTCCGCTGCACGGCTGGGCAGCTTCAAGGCAGCGGCCCAGGAACTGAATGTCAGCCCGGCGGCGATCTCCCATCAGGTCAAAAGCCTTGAAGCCTTCCTTGGCGTGCGGCTGTTCGAACGCTCCAGCCAAAGCGTGCGCCTGAGCGCCGACGGCGAGCGCCTTCAGCCTTTCATGCACCGTGCCCTGCTTGATATCCAACAGGGTCTGCAGGTGCTGTCACCGCCTTGTGCTGCACAATCGCTGGTGGTGAGCACGACGCCGGCATTCGCCAGCCTGTGGCTGATACCGCGGCTCGGGGACTTTCATCGGTTATACCCGGATATCGACGTCAGGCTGCATACCAGCAACGACGTGGTCGACCTGCAGCGTGACGCCAGCATCGACCTGGCGATCCGCGCCCTCTTCACGCCTGACCCACAGCTGTTCGAACAGCCTTTACTGGACGAGTACTTTGGCGTTTATTGCCGCCCCGGCTGGCAACCGCCCGCAACGGGCTCGCCCGTCGAACTGATCGACGTGCCATGGCTGAGCAGTGCAAAAGTGGCGGTCGACTGGCCTGCATGGTGCGCCAAGGCCGAGACCCTGGGCTGGCTGGAGAACGCGCGTTTTCGGCGTTATGACGAGGAACAACATGCCCTGCAGGCGGCGATCGCCGGGCACGGGCTGGTACTCGCCAGCAATGTACTGGTTGCTGAGGCTGTTGCGCGTGGGGAGCTGGTTGATTATCGCCCTGAGGTTCGCTTGGCGGGTGCGCGGTATACGTTGGTGTGTGTACCGGGGCGGGAGCGGCAGCCGGCGGTGCGGGGGTTTAGTGAGTGGTTGTTGGGGCGGAGTATTGGTTGAATGAGTTCTGCCTACGTCCCGACGAATCGGGACGCTTGCAGCCTAGGGTACGTTGTTAGCTAGTGGTTTAGACTCTGCGAGTTTCTGCCCACGCTTCCCAGCCCCCCAAAACCACTACGGCTGTAGAAAAAAATACTTGTAAGGTGGCACAATGATAAAACCTTTTCTTTTGTCAGCTCTCAAATTACTTCCGATCATATCGTGCATATCCACTAGCACACGCGCCGAACTACCATAGTTTGAATGCCCAAGAAGAACATCAACACCTCCCGCACGAGTTATATCAACAGAGTCAATTCCGGGAAAGAAAAATCCTTCAGGGCCACTAAAGCCAAGCATTCCTCGATCAGCAAGATAGGTGCTAGAGGAAGCTTTGAGCGCCTTATCCTCCGACGACATATAGATTGTCGCACGGCCAAACTTACTAAACGCGGCCTTATATTTTAGAATAAACGTCTCCCTGGGAAAGTCAGGTGCAGCCAGTATGATATTACCCAGTTTCTTATCAAACAGTTTTGGATGAGTAGAATAGAGTCTAGCCAGTGCAGGAATGACTACTTTTGACCCCATGCTATGAGCCAGGACATGAACTCTCTTTCCCTGCGTAGAGGCCACCAGCTTTAACATGAATTTTTCGAAGTCATCAACGGAGTCCAACGCCCTACCAAAATCGCGATTGTACTTTAACGGATCCCCAATAGAAGGCCAGCTGAACACCACCGGTTGCAAATCAGGATTAATATCGTAAGAAACTTGAGCTGCACGCTTCACAGCGTCTTCAAATTTCACATTAAAGCCATGTACGAAAAGCAATACATCACCGCTTTTAAAACCTTTCGCTGGTTTGAACTGCTTAAAGAAGTCAGCCTCAGTCAACGTTAGCGAGCTGTCATTAAGCAAGGTGATAATTGGATCATCCTGCTCATCCACGAGCCCAAAGTCCATTAACATCTTAAATGCAGGGCTATGTGAGTCTTTAAAGCTTCCTAGATCCCGTTTAAAAGGAATCAGAACGGTCTCCTGACCATAAGACAGGGGGTCACCGGACACATTCAACTCAGGTAATAGACTGCCATCCGGCGCTTTTCTTCTATTTGTTGCATAGCTGACCTTCACTGGCGCAAAAACTTCAGTCCTGTATTCCGGCGTGGGATAAGGTAGCTGCTCAGAACTGTAAGTTGGAGCCGGATACGAAACTGAAGATGCACACCCGGCAAAAAACACGCTGAATGATAGAAGCCAGATACCACCCAACAAAGAAAACTTCATTATTTTTCCATCCTTTGATTTTATTTAACGCGAGCACCAAAACAGAAAGCAATCCACATTTTTTTCAGTAAAAAGACCGTCTACCTCAAACCTCACAAAACGAATGGCGTCAATTTGCCACTAGCCAAGAAATTTGGCGACTAATATTTTTCAAGACTTGGGTCACGGTGCGGATGGGGTAATCGGCGGTTTCAGAAAGGAGTCTAAAGCAGAAACCGCAAGAACGATCAAATCCTGTCCCCCTCCATTTGATAACGTTGCTTCAGCACTCATGGAGATTCGTCATGCTGAGTATCGAAAGGGCCCTGTGGTATATCGAGCTGGAGCTGGGATCCCAACTCGATCTGGGACGTGTCGCGCGCCATTGCAACATGTCTCCCTTTGCCTTGGCCCGTTTGTTTGCGCTGTCGACGGGCTGGTCGGTGATGCGTTACATCCGCGCACGGCGTTTGAGCCAAGCGGCATTGACCTTGCGTCGAGGTGCGCCGGATATCCTGCAAGTAGCGCTGGATGCTGGCTACGGCTCCCATGAAGCCTTTACACGCGCCTTCTGCGATCTGTTTGGGTTCACGCCGAAGCAGGTGCGTGGGCACGAGGATGAACATCTCTCGCTGGTGGAGCCTTTACGTATGAAAGAAAGGAAGCTCATAACACTCTCTGAACCTCGCTTTGAAACTAGAGCAGAGTTTGTCATCGCGGGCCTGGGGGATCGCTTTACCTTCGATAAGAACGAAGGCATCGTCGGTTTGTGGCAAGCGTTCTCCCCCTACCTGGGACAGGTACCCAATCAGGTCAACAACGGGAGCTATGGCCTGTGCTGTAATCCTGAACCGGATGGCAGTTTTGAGTACATCGCCGGCACCGAGGTGTCCTGCGTCGACGGTCTTGCTCCGGCTTTTCGGTATTTCAGGGTGCCGCAGCAAAACTATGCCGTGTTTCGACACCAAGGCCATATCTCGACGATCCATCAGACGTTCTTCACCATTTTCACTCACTGGTTGCCTGAATCCGAATACGAGCTTGCCGACGCGCCTGAGTTCGAAGAGTACAGTCCTGATTTCGAACCCTCCCGAGGGAAGGGTTACGTGGACGTGTGGATACCGCTTGCAAGACGCCAAGCCTCCCATGCCATGAATTGATAAATCAGACCACCCAGCATGGAGCCCGCCCCATGAGTTTTAATTGGCACAGTGAGCCGCTCACAAGAGATACGAGCGTTTGCAAGCATTACCGAAACACACAGAATGTCCGCAGATTCATGCTGGAGCACTGCGGCGCGAAGTTTAAATTTGACCGAGGCTTTATGGCCTGGATACGTGATGGCGTCCCTAAAACGCTCGGAGAAGTCGTCGATGAGTGGCTGCAGCGCAATCGCGATGGTCATTGAACAAATAATCTGGTGAGAAATGTGATTAATATTCGTGAAGCAACTACAGCCGACCTAGATGTCCTACGTGAAATCGGCTGTGAGACCTACCAAGAGCACTTTTCGGACATCTGGTCTCCCTCTGGCATGCAGGTCTTCCTTAATCAAGACTTTTCTCCTACCTCGCTCGGCAAATCACTCGAATCCCCCGCTTGCCATTTGTGGCTTATAGCCTCTGACGAAAGCGGTAGGGTCGTAGGCTTTTCCAAAGTTAACTGGTCAACGCCTGCGCCTTTAACTGGCGAATTGGGCGCGGAGCTTCAAAAAATCTACTTTCTTAAGTCCGAAGCAGGACGAGGATATGGGAAACAACTCCTGTACTTCATTTGCCGCCGAGCGATAGAGCGCGGAGAACGCTTGCTGTGGCTTGACGTACTCAAGACCAACTCAAATGCGCGGCGATTCTATGAAGGTTTCGGTTTCCAAGAAATCGGTGAAATCCCTTTCAAAACTGACCGGGTTGAAATTGGAATGGTAGTAATGGCATGCGAACTTTCCCGATAGGCATATTCGATGACCGCCCTGTCGGTTGGTTGTCATAACGACAACGCGGAAAAAGCCAGATGGCTTACCGGACACGTACGGTGATCCGGCCTTGAGCTCGCGATCCTCGACCGGCTGAGCACAAAGCTCAGCGGATCGTGCTGAAGGACGAATCGAAAAGCTGGGGACCCCGATTCTAGGCTCAGCTGTAATCGACCCGTCTCATAAACGTGATCTGCCTCCGTTTTTTTGAATCTGTGGCCGTCCCGAGCATAACCGCCCCCCGTGACGCCTTCAGCGCGGAAGAACAGAGGAAATCGCCCCGCCCTTTCCTTCCGCTTCCCCCGGCTGACAGCAATTCCAAAAATTCCGCCGCCTGCGCCCGCAGTCGTCTTCCAATCACATCCATGACATCACCACCATCGCGTAACGATGTCGTCAGCAATTTACAAAAATCAGTCAGCACACACCGTGTCGATTGATGATCATCGCGACCGCTTGCACCGGAGAGATCAGAGCTGTGTCTATGCAAAACGGAGCTTCATCCCACGGCTCATATTCGTGATCCAGTACCGACTGCCAGGTGGGTGGCGTCAGCCCGGGAATATCAACCATCCTTGTTTCGACCCGGCGCCGATGTTCATCTTTATCGGAGCAAATCACGTGGATGTTTGCCAATCGAATACCAGCCTGTGAGGCAATTTCGCTCCACGCGATTCGGCTTTCGAGAACGGGATTGACACAATCAACGATGACTGTGCGGCCCAAACGAAGATTACTCCGCGCAAGCTCATTGGCGACCATGTAACCACTGCGCCCTACGTCTCGCGCAAGAGCGCCCGAGTTTCGAATCGCCTGCTCAATCGTATCGATCCGCAGGTACACGGCGCCTGTTGTAGCGGCGAGATCATTGGCGATAGTCGTTTTTCCGGTGCCGGGAAGGCCGCTGAAGACGATGAGCATTCCATGTCCTTCGATGAGTGAGCTATCCAGTGTAGACAGCAGCCGGTTATGCGGTAGCGATTGCTCGATCTCACTCGCTCGCCGCGTCGACAGCTGGATCAACATTTCTTTAATGAAACCAGGGACAGACACGATATTAAAACTCGTACTGAACGCAATCTTTCACATCCCTTTCACAGCCGAGCGCCTATGGTCATCTCAGCTCCTAGTGAAACCCTTTTAGCCCGGCCTCCCCAGTCGGGCTTTTCTTTGCGCGCCAAAGGTTCGCCGACTCCGTTTTCCTCACTTTTCCTTCAAACCTCAATGAAGAACCCTGCGACTTTCCCCAATCCTGATCCTGTCGAGCGCCCTGTTTAAAGCATCCAAGGCGTCGAGCAGGGCTTTCGCCTCAGCTTCTCGACCGTCGCCCCAGAGGCGTTCAGCCATCTTGTTCAGTGCCTGGATAGAGCGCTCAATGTCAGCAGCGGTCGCTGCTTTGCTTTCCTGAAGTTTCTTTGGCATTGATTGCCGCTCTTTGCTGAGACTGGGGACAGATTATGATTTTGAACTCACTGGAGGACACAGGGACAGACGTCAATTTGAGCTCATGATCACTTTCCAACCCACTGCAACGCCACCCTAGTGAGGCTCGCTCCCTGCGGGCTCGGCTCGTGAGGAAGGCACGGAAACGGCGGAAAAGATTTAAATTGGACCAAGCCATATCCAAGCGTGCCTGCACCATCTCATTTTTCGCCTGGACGATCTGCCCTGCCAAACTTAGCGCCCTCTTTTTGAACTCCCTGTGAAGCGCCTGCTCCTCGGTCTCGTTTCCCAGTGGCTTAACCGTCATCTCGGAAAATGTGAAAAGAACTTTGTCGCTGAGCACATAAAACGTGCCGCGACTTTTTTGTATACCACCCTGAAAAATAAAATCGACCGAACTGAACGCATGTTCGTCCATGTTTATGTAATACAGCGGCTCACCCAGGAGGTTTCGAACTATTCCGTCCTGGTGAATCCGGCCCAAGGGCGCCCCATCGCTGCCCCGGCCTTTGAAGACCAAGTACCGGCCGTTCGTGTAGTTGTACGGCATTAACGGTCCTCATTCCGAATAGACATCGGAACACATGGTTTGGCCATTCGCGGCCCCCACCCATGACCCGTCCACAACGCTATCAGGTCAGGACTCCCCATGCTCATTTCTTCTCATGCCTAAGCCGCCAAGGTGGAAGCGCCCCTTCGAAAAGCGAAAAGGCTCGATGCACGAAACTGTTGAAGCGAGCGGCATCACGCCGCAGACCTGCCTGTTGGCCCCCAATCAGGCACAGGTGGGCCACCTGCCCCATCACTTCTGCTTCGCCTGGCCTATGGGCCAAGCGGCGGCACGTCCGTACCGCGAAGTCCAACCGTCGTGTGTCAACACGCTGCTGAAACTCGCCTACCAACGGATCGTGCAGCGACCAGGCTCGGATGGAAACTTCCCGCCCAGGTTGTTTCTCAGCGGCAATACTCAAGTAGCGTTTCAAGATTTCGCCCGCGCTACGACCCTGCGCCGCAAAAGCGAGCATGCGCTCCGTGTAGTCTTCTTCCCAAGCGGCCAACAAGGTGCGGACAAAATCTTCGCGATTGCGGAAATGGTGATAAAACGATCCGCGGGTCACATTCAATCGGCGCGATAGACTCTCGGCTGACACGCCAATATGCCCTGTCTGGTCGAGGGCCTCAAAACCAGCCGCGATCCAATGGTGACGCGTTAGTTTTTCCATCCGTTATTTCGCTCCCTATTTGGCGCCATACAGACTGTGTATGGCGCGCAACCGATCGATACGCTGCGAACACCAGCAAAGATGGCCGTTGCGTTTTGCACGCCAGCACTTTTCATGGAGCTCGCCTTGAAGAAAATCGTTCTGGTTGCTTTCGACCAATTCACCGATATCGACCTATTCCTGATGTGGGACATCTTAGGCCGCAACACGGAGGACTGGCACGTCCGAATATTGGGTTCCAGCCCTGTCGTACGATCGGCCCACGGCCTGCCTGTTTCGGTGCACGGTCCGCTTTCCGAGGCCAATAGTGCCGACGCGGTATTGTTCGTCAGTGGCAAGGAAGGAGTACCCGCTGCACTGGCCGCCCCGGATTTCCTGCCGTCGTTTGAACTTGACCCCAGACGCCAGCGAATCGGCTCCCTATGCGCCGGCGCTTTCATCCTTCAACGGCTTGGGCTGCTCCGCGGCCGAGCAACGACACACCCCGATGCACGATCGGGCTTGCAAGCGCTGGGACTTGAGCCCGTGGACCAGCCTCTCGTATGCCAGGGCAACGTTGCAACTGCTGGCGGATGCCTTTCGGCGCTCTATCTGGTGGGATGGTTGGTTGAATCCTGGTTCGATGCCGACAAGCGCCGTGCGACGTTGCTCCCTGTTCTGCCCGCCGGGCAACAAGCGTTCTATGATGTCTTGATCGGGCTCAGTATCCGACAAGGAGACATTGGCGCCGCCCAACAAGAAACGCGACATGGCAGGTCGTCTAATTGGTAGTTAGAACTCAGGAGAGATCCCCGATGCCCCGAGAATTTGAGCTTATTAAGTCCGTGCCGGTCCCCTCGAGGTCCGGCGTCACTCACCTCTACAAGTCGACGAACCTGGCGGACGCTTTTGCGATTCAGCTCCCTGCGGGCACATCCAGCGACCCAGACTTGCTTGCGCGATTCATCCTTTCCCACCAGCCATCCTGGATCGGATGGCTCATGAAAGTCCGAGACACTGTCGTTGCCTGTTTTGGTCTCAAGACAGCCAGACATCTGGCGACACTTGCTCATCGGATTCAAATCTTCAAGGTCTACAGCACGAACCAGACTGAAATCGTGTTGGGAGAGGACGACAAGCACCTCGACTTCCGGATATCGATCCTGTGTTCTGAAGAGGCAGAGCCAGAAGGCAGTCGCCAACTGGTTTTTTCAACCGTGGTCCAGTGCCACAACCGACTGGGCCGGACCTACATCTTCGTTATTGCCCCGTTTCATCGTTTGGTTGTTAAGGCGAGCCTGCGCCGTGCAGCGCGCATTGGTTGGCCTTTGGCTGCCTGAGCCGCGACGCCACAAAACCCGTGGCGAGGGAGCTTGCTCCCGCTGGGTGGCGAAGCCGCCCCAAAAAGGGCCTGGGTGATGTGAAACCTGTCGGTGATGGTATTTCAGAGTTGCGTGTGGATGTAGGCGCTGGGTACCGGGTCTATTTCACCCTGCGCGGTGGAGTGGTCATCGTGCTACTGGCTGGTGGTGACAAGTCTTCACAGAATGCTGATATCCGGCGAGCGAAGAAATTGGCAAAGGAGATTTGAACATGAGCCAACACCTGACAACATTTGACATGGCGGCACTGCTCGATAGCGACGAAGCCATCAGCGAATACCTTTCTCAAGTGCTGGCTGATGGTGATAGCGAGGAGTTTCTCCGGGCGATCGGCTATGTAGCCAAGGCCCGAGGCATGGCGCAGATCGCTAAGGACTCTGGCATGGGGCGAGAAAGCTTGTACAAGGCGTTCGCACCCGGATCAAAGCCGAGATTCGATACCGTACTCAAGGTTATTCATGCGCTAGGCATTGATCTTCATGCGCAGCCTGGGCATGCGGCTGATCATTCACCAGCCTGAGTGTGGGTTCCTTTCCACGGTCTTTGACTTGGCCTCTTCTTTACCCATGCCCTGCAGTCAATCGGGACACACATGCCCTACCCTCTTGAATTTTCTCCCAAGCTTTATGAAACGGGCGACTGATTAGTCGCCCGTTTTCATTATTCCGCCACCTGTGCCCGCAATCGTCGCCCGATCACATCCATGACATCACAGCCATCGCGTAACGATGTGGTCAGCAATTTACAAAAATCAGTCAGCACTACCGTGTCTGAGCTGATGTCCGAGCGAAACGCGATATTTTCCAAGACTTGGGTCACCGTGCGGATGCGGTAATCGGCGGTTTCGAACAGGACGTCTAGAGGGGCCTCAGTGTCGATGAGCAGGGTTGCGGGGATGCAGTCGATGCCGGTGATGGGCATGTATCGGGTCATGAGCAGTACCTTCATTCAATTGATTTAGGAGCAGGAGCTTCTGCGCTTCATTCAATCGAGTCGCCAAACCCGAATCGCCATCTGGACGACAGAGAGACAATAAGTTGCACATCCAGATGCGGCAATGCGCTGGTTTCCGAAGTTTGTGTAGGAATTTGCGTCAATGCCTCTCGCGGTGCTCGTTTGAGCCCTCATAAGCCACAGCGAAGGGACGTGGGGAAAGGAGACGGAAAATAGGGCAGTTTTTTTCCAAATCAGCCAAAAAGAGACTTTCAGCGCGGCGAAATAAATCTGTCCCCTTTTACCCCTTTGAACGAGGGATGGAACGTTGAACGCTTGCCTACACAGCAGCAAAAGACCAGAATAACGACCTAAATAGGAGTCTTATCTATGCAAAATATCCTGGCCGATGTGGCCGTTAGCGTATCCGAACTCAAGAAGAACCCCTCTGCCGTCCTGAGCGGCGCCAACGGCTTGCCCGTGGCCGTGCTGAATCACAACCGCGTTATGGGCTACATGGTCCCTGCAAACGTGTATGAGGCAATGGTTGAGCGCCTGGACGAACTGGAACTGGTTCACTTGGTCAAGGCACGGCTCGATGCCAGCGAAACACCTGTTCGAGTATCTCTCGACGATCTCATCGGTGAGGCCGAGGCAGATATCGCCAATGGCCGTTGAGTACGGAGTCGAGTGGGATCCGAAAGCGCTGAAGGAACTGCGGAAGCTAGACGGCACCATCCGCCTCCAGTTTTTGCGAAAGCTCCAAGAACGGCAGGCCGGGCCACGAGTGCCAGGAGATGCGCTTCACAGCATGAAGGACTGCTACAAAATCAAATTGCGCGGCGCCGGCTACCGACTCGTGTACCGCGTTGAGGATGGACGGATTGTCATCCTGGTGCTGGCCGTCGGCAAGCGGGAACGAAGCAGCGTCTACGATTCGGCCAAGAGCAGATAGGCAGATACAAGAAGCCCAGCGCAGGCCGGGCTATTCAGTGAGGCCGCGGAAAAGGGGACTGATTTATTTTCTAGCCGGCAGCTAGTTGATCCAAGCGAATCCATTCGTTGAAAGCTCGCAGCACAGCGAAGCAAAAAATAAATCTGCCCCCGTTTTCCCCGCCCTGAAAACAGGTGTTTATCCGGGTAGAAAGATTTATTTTGAGGGCTTGGCCACAGCCCCAATGAATCTCTTTGGTGGCTGAAATCCATCACACGATCCGGTATACGACCGATGACAATATTGCTTTCCTCGCTTCCTGACTCTGAAACTCGCTCCATCTGCAAGCAGAAGATCGAGTCGCTGGAACACTGGCTTCGGCGCCTGATTGATGACACGCTACGCCCCATCTATGGCGACTACTTTACCCATGAAGACACTGCCGGGAATCGGCTGATAAAGAGCGCACTCGCAAAGCAAGTCGCCGAGCGGCAGCAGCGTGAGCCGTCAAGGTATCCCCGAAAGATTGATGCCGTCCTTATCGACGACGCAATCGAAATCCTGTGCAAACCTGATCTCTACAAAAACCATTTTCGCGATCCGCTTCTACTAGCTTTCCCCGACGGTAGAGAAGAGGCAAAAACGTTTCTCAATAGAATACAGGCTCCCCGCAACAACCTTGCTCACGCGAACTCAATCAGCGCCCGAGCTGCTGAGCAAATAATCTGTTACAGCAATGACGTGATTGAATCACTCCGAGAGCACTACAAGAGTCTAAACATGCAACAAGAGTACGACGTACCGCTAATCCTCCGGATTACTGACTCCTTTGGCCAAACCTTTACCCGCGAACAGTTAAGACAAACGCATCAAGGAGGTATATCCCTATCGTATACAGGTACTGCAGACCACAACCTACGCCCTGGTGACATCTTAACCTTGGAAATAGAGGTGGATCCGGCTTACGAGCCGGGTAGCTATACTATTGCGTGGAGCTCGACAAAACCGCTGAACGGCGTCTTGGATAAGACTAAGCTAGTACTTACTATTTGCGAGCCCCACGTTGGTGAGTCATTTGACGTCCAATGCCGAATAAAGTCGAACCGAGGCTGGCACCGAATGAGGACCGGGGTAGACGATCTTTTAATCGCAAATTTCAAGGTACTTCCACCTATTAATTAAGAACAGTGTGGAGGCTAAGGACCGACTAAAAAGGAGACAGATTTATTTTTGAGCCGGCTGCCAGTTGATCCAAGCGAATCCATTCGATGGAAGCTCGCAGCGCAGCGAAGCAAAAAAATAAATCTGTCCCCTTTTTCGCCCTTTTCCGCTATAGCCCGCGAAAATGGAATTAAACTCCCGGGGCCACAATGAGGCGGGTCAGCCACCCAACGCCGCAATCCCAATACTCGTTGCAAGTTGAACCCACATAGCTGCGTTTACCCCCTGCTCTGTGCACCATTTTTTAATTCTGGACTTCTCCAAAACCTCTTTCGATCCAGCTTGTTTAACAGAGGCAATCGCCTCCTCGACCAACTCAGGTGGAGGAGCCAACTTCATATTGGATAATATCTCTACCAACTTTTGGGTATCTGGCGCTATATGAACAAACTCATCTATGTGAGCAACACTCTTATTAGCGAGATCAACTCCGACATCTGCAATGATAGTGGCCTTGCCAGCCGTAAAGCTGCTGTTGTCTGACTTTATTCCGGTAGACATTTTAGAAACCCCGTGACATTTTTTGTATTTTATCCCCGAACCGCAAGGGCAACGCTCATTGCGCTGTACCTTGCGCCCAAAGCCTTGGAACTTTTTTGGCTCGGCAGAATAGTCATCGAAATGGATTGCTCGCGAGTTCGTCAGTTCTACTGACGTGTCGAACTCACCATCAGAATGTCCTCTGATAGTTCCACCTTGACAATTTGAAAGCTTTAGCCAGACGGACATATTCACCTCAATTGCAAACTGCAAAGCCTTTAACCTTATAGTCCACCCACAGCCAAATTGCCATTACATCGCATCCAGTCACGAAGCATGACACGTCTAGGTTTTAGTCTTACATGCAGCGGCGTTATTCTTTCTCTATCGTGAAAAGTAGTTGTCCGTTTGAGCTGCGAGCGAAGCCGTCGTCGATAAAGCCAAGGTAAGCGCCTTTCATTGAATAAATCTCGTCGCCGTCTATCCGGTAAAGAAGGACGTTCTTATCGCTGCGGATGAATTCATCCTTGTCGATGCGCCCAACGGGTGAGCGGTCAGGGCCAAGCACGTTGTAACACCCCTTACTGTAATCGGTCGCCATCGCGAACTCCTTGATCCGGCCTCATGCCGGGCCATCAACCAATAGCCTACAAACTCGAATCACGCCAACCGGCAGGTGCCCATGAAACTCAATGAACACGTTGAGGCCCTGGTGGCCTCTGGCGCGCTTTTTGTCGCCAACCATTCAGACGGGAAGGACTCGCAGGCACAGCTGATACGAGTTCTGGAGCAGATCCCGGCGTCTCAAGTCGTCGTGGTGCACGCCTCCCTTGGCGCGATGGAGTTGGCTCGCGATCAAGCTGCGGCGGCAGGACTGTCATTCATCGTCGCCAAGGCGGCCAAGACCCTACTGGAGATGGTTGAGCGTCGCGTCGAGAACCGCCCCGATGTTCCTAGCTGGCCTTCCGCCTCCCACCGCCAGTGCACCAGCGACCTGAAGCGTGGGCCAATCCAGAAATGAAAAGCGGAAAAGGAAAAAGGGGACAGATTTATTTTCTAGCCGGTTGCCAGTTGATCCAAGCGAATCCATTCGGTGGGAGCTCTCAGCTCAGCGCAGCGAAGCAAAAAATAAATCTGTCCGTTTTTCGTCCGTTTCCACACTAATCCCTCAATTCGTCGTTGTCTTTGCCTGACTTATTTTCCTGACTGCGTTTTAAAAGGACCTCTTGCATTGCCAGCTGTGCATCAGGGTCCCCGCATTCAGCCATGCATTCAAGACAATCACCGCCACAATCTTGGAGTTCTGGCGCAGTATCGAGTGGTCGCTTGCAAATATTGCATATACGCATTTGGACCTCCTACCACATTGCTCAGACAACTCACTAGAGTGGCTGACAAATGCAAGCGCACGATTAAACACCACCTAACCGGCCCAAGGTAAACGCAACCCGACCACCGCTAGTCCCTTACCTCCTTCAACGAAGGGACCGACTAAAAAGGAGACAGATTTATTTTTGAGCCGGCTGCCAGTTGATCCAAGCGAATCCATTCGATGGAAGCTCGCAGCGCAGCAAAAAAATAAATCTCTCCCCTCTTTTCTCTTTAGCATCAACGCTGCCGCGAGTTCTAAAGATAATTATCTTCTGGTGCGATACTTCGTGTTTAGCACTTAAAAAGCTCATTGCACCGGCTACACCACCCTTCAGCTGCGCTCCGGTTCATTGGAAAACGGAGGGGAGGATGACTTGTATCGGCAACCGTCAAAACCAGTGAGAATCCTATGAATCTACGCCGAATCTCGTCGGCTGGAACGCTCATGCCCGCCCCATCGACTATTTGAAGAACCCCGCCCGACACCCTGCTGTCAATCCGTTGCCACTCACACTGCCAGCCTGTTACCCACGTGAAGTCTCGAATTTGATAGTCGCCGGTGGCGCTTTGGCATTGAGCGAATTTCTTGTTGGAGAGGTCAAAGGCAAGAAACATGGGGCTTGGATAGCCGAGCAACTGAGTATCGTCAAGGCTCAGGCCTTCTTTTAGGTTGATGGATGCTACAAGTGCTTTTGCTCGTCTCTTGCGCCGTATCAAGTGCCATATGGCGAGGCAAAAAATAGAAACAGAAGCCAGGAAGAGCTGACGTCCTTCGACTGTAAGCTTACCGGACGAAAACTCTATCATGCCCCACAAGAATCCTATCGTCGCAAGCCCCGATACCCAAGCGGCGGGGATCACTACTCTGTTAGCGAGGCTAGCTCCGAGCGTCCTCAAACAGCCTGTCATAACTGTATCCAATATCATTTATAGAAGAGCTCGTAGGTTATCACTCACAGAGCGTTAACTTATAGGACTTGGCCCATAATGCGCGTGAGGGTTCACTTAGTCGACCCATTTCAGAAACTCAGTAAAGTTGCTTGCCACGATTTCTATGCTTGCATCTGGATCCACGCCATCAAACGTAACTATCGGCCAGGGCTCCGACCCACGCAGATCGAAAGCGAACAATTGTTCTCCGCCATCGCTTCCAAAAACAAATAGACTAGGCGCGATTCTATCGAGAACAGCTATCTGCTCAGCGTCCGAGGCAGTGTCCGCCGAATCAAGGCAGAAATTGAAGGGAGGGGCCGAACACGGGCACTCTCCTCCATCGCTGAACGCTAATAGCTGGTAATAATCGGCAGGCAAGTGTCGAGGTGCCGCCATACGAAGAGCTTCGAGCGCTTCCGCAGAGGCTTCCATGTTACCGATCCACTCCGAGAGAATTTTCGTTAAAACGTCTCCTTGCTGCTGCCTGGACGTAACCGTCCGGCCAACACATCTTCCTGATCCCCATAGGCTACGGGGTCTGCCTTTGTCGATGTCAGCTACGCGGATCAAGCTTCGACTCTAGATAGATCTACGGAAGCTCTGATGGCATCAATTGCGTCTTGAGCGAGCGTCATAACTGTCGTTGTACTGATTTCAATCCGACTGATAATGTCTTCTCTCGGGCCTTGTTTCCAGGCAGCGCTTGCGTAAAAAGCATCTTGAGATACTTGGCGATGGCTCTCGCTTTCATAGGAACGAATCAGGTGATAGCTGTCACAATCATGTAATGAGTTGCCATAAGAAACGACATCTATGCCAGCTTCTAGGTGAAGCGGAACACTTACAGTCTGCATTATTTGATGAAAGCCCAATCCCGATCCTGGCTTTAAGGTGTACATCAAGATTTCAATAATTCGAGTCATTCCAAGTCTTCCATGTGGAGTTTCAACGTGAGTATCCGTACATCCCAGCTTACGTTATTCGGGGGGACTCCAGCTATGGCGGCGGTTGCGTAATCTCACTTGCTCGCTGCGTCGGCAGACACGTAAGGACGTCATTCAAATAAGCATACGGTTCATGCCCGTTGAGCCGCGCAGATTGGATTAAGTTCATGATCGCCGCGGCCCGTTGTCCGCTGCGTAGCGACCCAGCGAAGAGCCAGTTCTTGCGTTCAAGAGCCCACGGCCGGATCTGATTCTCTGCCCATTTATGGAAAAAAGGGGATTTATTTTCGAGCCGGCTGCCAGTTGATCCAAGCGAATCCATTCGATGGAAGTTCGCAGCACAGCGAAGCAAAAATAAATCCCCTTTTTCTTATGTTTCCAAACCAAATCCTGACGCTATGGGATGCGGATGAACAATATGACCGCCAAGGAGGAGAAAGCCGCGAAGTCTGGGGTCAGGTCGGCATCGAAACCAGCGCTTACATGGCAGCCATTCGCGCCATCAAGGGTCATGTCACAGTTGATGAGGACGCTTCAACTATCTGAGGTAGAGGAGCACTAATGATTAAGGAGGGGTCCAGGCTACGAATCCTATTCTCCATATGGTAGGCACCGCTCTCGGTGTAGCGTAAGAAACAGCGACCGCAAATAGAGCACTCAGAAATCTTGCATAGATTGTAGGGAAAGTAGAGCGGTGCAATCGGAGCATCCAACGACCAGTAATTAGTATCACTCGGATGATACTCGGTGAGCGTCATCACTTCCTCGACGTCATACATGAGCGTGCCAATATCGACTAACAGGGTCTCTGGCAGGGAAATCAGAGGACTTTCCCACCCTACCAGTATCTTTTTCGTGCAAACGCAGACATCACGAACGGAATGGGAGCGTTCTGCTAACGCATAAAGCTCTGAATGACTTAGATATTTGAGAGTATTCAAGGTCGACCCTTTCCTAGCAATGGTTCAAAAAGCCAACGGCTATTTATTACTCAGCGACGGTGATTTTGAGATACCCAGTGTGCTCCAGGCTGTGCAAACCAGCGCAGTTAGAGTCATGATTATCAACACGCTCCATCCTGGCAAATAACTATGAGACCAGTCCTTCAGGAAACCCAATGCGGGTGGCATTATGACAATCGCAACTTGATTAATTGCCATGGCTAAACCTAGTGCGAATCCAGTCTTATCCGGTGGCGCGGAATCAGCAACGTAGGCTACCCATGGACCATACCAGCCAAAACCGAAGAATCCGAGCCAGCCAACTAATATGCTCAACATCCAGAAAGAACGCAAAGGAGACCAAGCGAGAATGATTAAGCCGAAAATAACGGCGAGCATACAGATCAACACAGGGAAATACCGACCCGATTTACAGCGATCACTCCAAGCGGCCAAGATGATTCGCCCGGCTATGCCCGCTCCTTGGGCAATCAACAGTAATGTGGCAGCGGCAGTGATGCTCAAATCGAGCAGATCATAAAGATAAAGTGCTGTGAATATCAAAATCCCATACTGGACCGAAACCAGGCTAACACCCGAGAATATAATATTCTTCATCGCGGGGTCGCTGAGCATGGATAATCTTGAAGCCAAAACGGCTTTTAGTTGCTTTTTATCAGATTTCACCGGACGGGGCTTGTTAGGATTGGCAGAGCGATAAAAACTTAAAAAAGTTAGAGCCCCAAACAATGCGACAAGTCCGCCCGCTAAAAAGGAGTACTGCCACCCCCAACGGGTGGCAATGTAGGGGAGTATCGCCGCTGAGAGCGCACCTCCCAAAGGCAAGCCCGCCTGGCGGATACCCATTGCAAATCCTAACTGTTTTTTTGGAAACCAGCTAGAAACAGATTTGCTGCCGCCAGGTTGCGCAGTGCTGTAGCCAGCACCGACCACGATCAAAAACATAAGCAATGATAGGTAACTGTTAGCAAGCGTTGAAGCGCAAAGTGCGACTGCAACGATTAGCGTCCCCATACCAACAACTATGCGCTCTTCAAATCGATCTAGTAACTCGCCAGCAACTAGCAAGCCGAGGATAGGGACTAATTGGGCAGCTGAGACCAATAATCCTATTTGCATGGTGGACAGGTTCCAATCCTGTTGGATGAAAATAGCAATAGCACCGATACCTTGTACAAAGAAACAGGCGCTCGCTTGGGCCACCGTGGCGATTAAAAGAATAATCCAGCGATAATTGGATTCTTGGCGCAAACTGCTTACATCAGTCATTGAAAAGCTCCAGCACTTTCTGATATGCCAAGAGGTCTTTGACGTTGTGCGATGAGATGTTCATCCCTGACAATATCGAGCCCCATACGGTTAATGATAGCTTCTGGATTAAGCTCAGGCGCTACATTATTATAGCTAATTTCTTCAAGCACATACTCCATGAGTTGTCGGTTGTCACACATATGCACTTCTCCCCCCGCGCCCACACCGTAGGGTGTATCTTCCATGCCTACACGTAGAATATCTACGCCGCTTCCCGGCTGGCAGGCGTATGTAGCAAGTCTCCTTAAAGCACACATTTCTGTTCCTTTCCGTGGACCAACGTCCACCGCCTGGTAATGCAGATGTGCTTGCTGGGGAATAATCGCGGCACCGACAGTGATGGTTATCTTACGCTTCTTATAATCCGGATTGGAAATATCAGATTCCAAGCTCTTGGCCACGTTAATTATGTTGCAAAATTCGTCATATGATGACGGAAACGGAAGACGACTGGAGAACCCGAATAATAGGATGATATTTAGCTGGCCGGAGCTGCCCAGCTGCAAAGATGGATGCTCAACGGCGAACCGCGTCATGCCGTAGCTTCGAGCAAGTTGAACCCATTCTACCTCATGAAACAGCCCTAGTTGTCTGCGAGCTGAAATCGCACTCCTGTATACCTGGAACTGTATCGACGGTGAAGTACTACCATAGTCGGCGCCTTTACTCGTGGAATTTGTTTCCATGGTGGCCTGCGCAACACGTGCAGACGGCACGTATTTGTTTATGTCTTCGAGAAAAGCAGAGCTGTGCATATACTCAAAATCGAGTTTTTGCGTTTTCTTTTCCAACTCGCATATGATCTGTAGCTCTATCGCGGCTTGAATGGTGACAAAGTGAGCTCCGCCGAAATGTAAAGGTAAAGCGCATTGGCTAACCCGCTCCCATTCACCAAACGCCCTAATGTTTTCTTGAACCTCTTTACCGTTCCGACTAGCCCCGAAACTCAATAGAACGTCTTTGCAGGAGCGCTGTATATTTCGGCTCACCGCTTGGTAGATGTCATTGTCGGTTGTTTGTTCCTGCGTTATCGGGTTTCGCGCATGATAGTGATAGTAACGGCATCCGAGATCGTAAAGTTCGATTGCTTCTTTAACGATGGCGTCTTGGTCTCCCTTAATAGTCGCGCCTGTACAAATCGAATCGAGAAGCTTATCCCCAGTGAGATAATGGTTGCGGGGGGTAAATTTTGCACCCGTGGACGCGCACCCTAAGATAAGAGTGTTCTGTGGATTACTCATATTACTTCCCTGTCAAATGGTTAAATACCCTTTAATCGACTGTGCCGGTACGCTGACTAGTACCTTGTCAATATCGGTGTCGGCTGGGCTTTGACGTTTTATCAGTTTGCCAATTTCGCACGTTGCGGATTAAGCAAGTTTTTTTGACAAAACCTCATGTCATAGCGGTTTTTTTGACTTTCAGACCCTTGGTTGCGCATGTCATGATACGACCACCACAAAATTGCGAGATCAGCAAGATGACGGATTTTCGAACCTTAAAGGATTTTATCGTGCTGGCCCGCGTTCGAAGCTTTTCCCAAGCCTCGATACATTGCAATGTGACAACCTCTGGCTTGAGCCGTAGGATCACCGCTTTAGAGGAATGGTTAGGTGCTTCGTTGTTTGATCGTGCACGCCACCAGCTAGAGCTTACCGATGCGGGTGCCGAGTTCCATGTTGCTGCTGTCGAAATCGTAGAGCTGTTAGAAAAAACGAGAAACTCGGTTATCCGTACCCAAGAGAAATTCAGGCGGCAAATTTCTATTGTTGCGCCACATATCATGTCGAGAGCGTTTTTTCCGGCTTGGTTACCGCGGGCGAGTAAGCAATTAGAGGCAACTCGCTTCTCCATAGACTTCGCTAACCTTCCTGAATGCTTCAAGCATCTAACTAATCGCTCAGTGGATTTTGTTATCGCTTTTGAAGACAACCATAATGGCATTAATGAACATCTTAATAAAATATTTTCCCCAGGGGAACTTGAGTGTTTGAAAATTGGCCGCGAGTGGCTAGTTCCTGTGAGCGCACCTAATTTGCTGGGAGAACCTTTAAATAGCATTGGTTCACCTAGAGGTGAAATCTCGTACCTTCATTACCGCCAGGATTGTTCTTTAGGTTGGGCGCTTGAAAAATCTCTAAAGGTCAATCCAAGTTTGCCAGTACTTCGTAAAATTCATGATAGCTCTCTGGCCGACGGTCTTCGCTCTATGGCGATAGCTGGGTTAGGCGTTGCATGGCTTCCTTTGGAGATCGTTCGGAACGATCTGGAAAGGAAAGATTTGGTTCGTGCAGGCAACACAGAATTTGATATAGCCTTAGAAATTAATATTTATCGTCGTAAAGAAAAGCTAGGCGCGAATGCTGAGATTTTATGGGACAATCTTAGTAGCATGACAAATGATTCCAGATTGACCGTAGCCAGCCTCGATACCTCGTACACTTCACTAAGCTAGCTAATACGCCGTTTATCAGGACCAATCATCGCGCCATAAAAACGAAAAGCTAGTCTACAGTTCATTACCTGTGTCAGTACTAAGCTCACATTCGTAATGATTGTCCTTGGTGAAAGCTACCGTTCCTGAAGAGCCGTTTTGGGCCGATTCTGTTGAAAAAGTCGGCCATGGTTTGCGCAGCTGAAAAGTACGCGTCCGACATTGAAATCTCTACTTTCGGCTGAGGTGTCCAGAGGCAGATTTCACGGGTCGATGATCAGGCAGTTTTTGATGACCGACTTTTTCAACAGAATCGGCCTGAAGCTGCTCTTTGGTGACGTCAGCTGTCAGCCCATCAGGAGCCAGCGCCATCAGCGTTGCTAAAAACGATCTCGTAGGTGTCCCGTCCTGAATAAGGTTTACACCTCCTGATCTGTTTTCAGGAGGGCGTAATGGAATCAGCAAACGCGGCTAGGCGCGTTCACGTCGCTATAGTCGACTCTATTGCCGACCGTACTTCCAGGAGCCTTTTCCCAGTGTCTGACATGTCGACCAACTTCGCTTACACAAAACGCTTCAACGCCGTCCTCGCCTACATTGATGAGAATCTCGAAGGTGATCTGTCGGTGAATACGTTGAGCCATGTGGCGAACTTTTCGGCATTTCACTTCCATCGACAATTCACCGCGTTCGTAGGCGTGCCTGTTTCACGTTATGTGCAACTGATGCGATTACGACGCGCGGCGCATCGCCTAGCCGCCGTCGCTGATCACTCGGTACTGGAGGCCGCACTCGGTGCCGGCTTCGAAAGCCCGGAGGCATTTTGCAGGGCGTTCAGGCGGGCGTTCGGTATGACGCCGAGTGCGTTCAGGAAAGAGCCGAACTGGCAGGTCTGGAATGCGGTGTTCGCAATCCCTCATTTTTCCAGGACTATCATCATGCAAATACGAATCGTGCAATTCCCTGAAGTCAGGGTCGCTGCATTTGAACACTGCGGGCCCGCCGGGCTCGTCAATGAGAGCGTGCGAAAATTCATCGAGTGGCGTAAGCAGAGCGGACAGTCGCCGGTGGCGTCGAGTCGCAGCTTCGGCATTCCCTATGGCAACCCCGATACGACACCTGCGCAAGCATTCCGCTTCGCAATCTGCGGCGAGATTCACGAGGCCGTGGCGCCGAATGAGTTCGGCGTGCGCGAAATCGTCATTCCCGGCGGTCGCTGCGTCGTGGTACGACATGTGGGGTCACCGGATCACATCGGCGAAACGATCTATCCGATTTACCGCGATTGGCTTCCTGCCAGTGGAGAGGAACTTCGTGACCAGCCGCTGTTCTTCCATTACCTGAGCGTCTATCCCGAGACACCGCAGGATCACTGGCAAACTGATGTGTATGTTCCGCTGCAATAGCGGGGCAAGCAGTTTTCGATCCTGAACTGACGTCTGATGGAAATGGAAAAGGGGACGGATTTATTTTCTCGCAAAACCCGCTCGACGGCGGGCTGTGCTTATCAGTTTTTGCAGACCACCTGCGGAGCCGCAGCATGCGTCAGCTTTTGGGGAATCACAATCGAAGTGCCAGGCAAAGTGGTAAGTTCGAGAACCGCCAACATGCAAATTAGCGCTGGCTCGCCATCTTTGCTTGGTCTGCCATCCACCCCTACCACCGCTTCGTAGTCTTTCCCTGGTTCGAGCTTGTAAACGAGCGCCTGGCCACCACAGGTCCGGTAAGAGCTGCCGTTGCCCGCAATGGTCGCGCCCCGGGTTGCAATTTGGAATGGCAGATCCGCCCTGACGCGATACTCGGTTACGACCTCTTTGTAAGCCCCTTCCCCCATCCGAATTGCAGGGATGTACTGGATAAGGCTGGGCCAAACTCTTTTCGGTACGCCAACGCTCGCCGACTTCAGGGGATACTGCGGATAGTTGATGCTCGCCGTACCGTCCTGCCCGAAACGTCCGGCTTCAGCCATTTTATGCCGGGTAGCAGGAGCACAACTGCCGACGATGCTATCGCCATACACGTCAGCGTTCGTGATAACGCGAACACGCGCCATTCCCTCTGATTGAGCAGGCTCTTCGTATGGAACTGAAGGTATTCCAGAGCAACCAGCAAGTGCTAAAGCAAGAAAAGTTAGGGAAGTGACAACCCGCATGACCATGTCCTTATGTGTGCGCCAACAAAAAAGGGCCCACCTTTCGGTGAGCCCTTCTAGACCGCCCAGCAGAGCGGATTTTGTTTGGTAGGCGCGATTGGACTCGAACCAACGACCCCCACCATGTCAAGGTGACCGTGAATCGAGTGTAACACTATGAAAATTAAAGGAAAACACCTGCACGGCGCGTTAGAAAAAACAGCGTTACCATCCTATAAGAATCAATAACTTAGCGTTGTATATTCCTACAGTGGTACCTCCCTCCCCCGGCGTCCTGCCGACCGAACACAATCCCTATTTATTCAGCTCTCGCACATACGCCTGGCACGCCTGCAGCGCGATCAGCCCCCGGTCGCCGGCGTCGGTGATGGCGATAATTCTTTGAGCATGCGCTGGGTCAAGTTGGGCTCGACGAGCTCCATGAACCACGCCGACGGCGCCGGAGGCGGAAGGCACTGCGCAGCCACTGGCTGGATCCTCGGCAAGGAGGACTGACAGCCGCAAATCAGCAGTGGCAAGGCGATCGCGAAGGCGAGCCTGTTTTTCCTCTTCATTGGTCAGTACCTGATGGTGGGTTTGTTCGCTGGTGGCAAGGTTCTGCTCGAGCAACAGGCGTTTGCCCAGTTCCGTCTGGACCTGGGCGGCGGCGGCCCTGCTGATCTCGGCCAGATCCGACTGATGCAGGCCGGCCTGCTCCGCCAGCCGCTTCCCGTAGCGCCAGTCCTGGACCTTCCACGTCGCGCCCACGGCCAGAGCCAGCAGCGCCAGAACGCCAACAGCCCAGGCCTTCAGCCCCAGGGGACTCATGGCACATCCTTAAAGAAAACGTGATTGCCCAGGCGCAGGGTCTGGGTGGCATCCTTGGCCCAGGCCGGCGCCTTCGGCATGGTCGTGGCGTAGTAGTGGGTCGCGCCACGGGTGATGTCAGGCTCCTGGCCGGAGATCACAAGGTCGGCCGCCCGCTGCGCCTGGGCGAACTGCTTCGGCGGGATCGGCTTGGCACCGCTCAGGTACGGATAGTTCGGGTCGTTCTTGTTCCAGCAACTGAACTGGTACGGCTTCAGGCAGACGCCGGCATAGCCCTCGCCCCACCAGGACCGGGCCTTGCCGTCGTTCACGCGGTTGCGGATCACGCAGGCCACGGCCACCTGGCCGGCGAAACTCTCGCCACGGGCCTCTCCCCACAGCGTGCGCGCGAGGATGTCGCGGTCCTTTTCGGTTGGTGTCATGACTTTTCTCCAGGCGAAAAAAGCCCGCGTTCAGCGGGCGCTGTTTTTGGATGTGGATCTTTATGTTTCCAAACTTTTCGGCAGACGCACCTAGATAGCATCGCGCCACATCGCATGGTTGGCACCATGGGCGAGCATGGCTATCATGCCCACCTTTCTGCGTTCCATAAAACACGGATCGTAAAATGCACGCACTTAACGTCGGATATACAATACTGCACATGAAGAGCACGACATTAAAACTAGCAGCATCATTTTTATTTATTTTCCCAACTGCGTTAATTGACACAGCTTATGCGGAAAGTGCGCCGACATCAAAAACTGATATATGTCCGAGCGTAGGCGTAGCTCCACGAACCTTGCGCGCATCAGGTCAATACTACGCAACGCACGGGAAATTTTCTTTAAGGGAAGACGGAATAACACTTTTCGATTATGGAACGAACTACAACAACCTTGGAAAGTGGGCCAACCCTTACTTTAACTCAAACTTCGCCAACGCTCTTTATCGCGACTGGATGGATACAAAGTGCACTGATGAAAAATTAAAATCTCAATTTCTACGCGTTGCTGATTGGTATTTGGAGCAAGCGGAGACAAAGAACGGCATGGCTATATGGACCTACCCATTCCACAATCAATACTTTGATTTGGCGCCTGGGTGGATTTCTGGAATCGGCCAAGCTCGTATTGCGGGGATTCTCTACAGAGCGAACGCGGTTACTGGAGATCCAAAATATAAGACTGCTGCTGATGCAGCGATGGAGACATACCTTCACGACCTCAAGAGCGGAGGTGTCGTCACTTTTGACAATGGCGTTACGTGGGTCGAGGAAGCACCAGACCCAAATGGCCGCAGTTATAAAGTGCTAAATGGGCATATCACTGCGCTCATGGGCTTAGCGGACATTTACGACATCACTAAAGATCCTCGATGGAGCGAGCTGATCAAGAAAGGGGTCGCCGCAGTTAAACGCGACCTCCCAAAATTTGATGGAGGGTTTATTTCATATTACTCCGTAGACTGGCCCGCACCAACGAGACGAACAGCAGAGCGCGGCGGATACAACTCTTTGCATGTCAGCCAGCTTCTATGGATGTACCAATATTTCGGGGACTCGGATTTCCTGAAATGGGCCTCACATTTCCAGTCATACGAAATGAACTCGGACAAATATGAGGCTTCCTATTCTGTAAACAGCAAGACAAATGGCCCAGAGCGAGCGAAGGCGCTTCTATTCGGGGCATCATGGACAACT
Source organism: Pseudomonas sp. A25(2017) (assembly GCF_002001065.1). Lineage (NCBI taxonomy): Bacteria > Pseudomonadati > Pseudomonadota > Gammaproteobacteria > Pseudomonadales > Pseudomonadaceae > Pseudomonas > Pseudomonas sp. A25(2017). Next base: position 69,000 of record NZ_MUOA01000060.1, read on the forward strand.
AACGAATTCCCAACGACTTTTACAATAACGCCTCAAAAGCCAACACGCTTTAAGGGTGTTGCTATTGACGCTCTAGATCTGGCAAGGCGCCCTATAGATTTTGACGTCAAGGCATACCGCCGAGGCAAAGTTGTCGCGCTCAAAGAAGTTAGAAATAACGACAAGCTCTGGCTTGATGCAAATTTTAAGTGGCCTGTCGAGGCTGACAAGCTGGAAGTAGAGTTTAAGAAAGGTGACAGAATAACGGCTATCACCTCCCTCATGGCGATCCGGAAAGACATTGAGTTGGCGCCAATAGCCGATGAGTGTAACCATCGCAGGGAGCCTGGCACGAACGAGATCATCTATGTGCTTAACAGTGCGATTGATGGCAATCCAGAGACAAAAATGGAAATACGTTGCGACGGTTGGGTGCTTATGCCTATGGAAAAGGGAAAGCCTTATATCCGCGCCACTGCAAACGGCGACAAAAGCGCAGAGTTCACAGTTCTTGAAAGCTGGGACATGAAGAAATGGAAGAAAGTAAAAACCATTCCAATTCAATCAGGCGAACGTGTGCGAGTTAATGCAAAGTACGCCATGATTGAATTTAAGCGTGTGGCGCACGAAATTCAGTCCATCACTACCTCGGCTAAGTAACCAGCACAGCCCACTGGAAGCAGTGGGCTGCCTGAAACTTAAGCTACTTCGAGAATGCCCAGCGGAGCCACGAAACATGGATAGCCACCATCTGGGTCCAGAGTGACCGAGATATGAGGTAGTCCGGTAAAGTCAGACTCGGCTTTCGCACACCCAAAGTCCTCCTCTACGCAGTCGTATACGAGTGAGCCCAGCTTTACGTCCGGGTTTATAACGCTGTCTTGAAGCATCTTATATTTCATAATTATCTCGCTGTGGAGGCGCGCCAGAACACACGGACAGTTCCAGCCGCACCAAAGTTACCCAAGCTGCCAGTTTTAACCGTAACCGTCACGCTGGAAACGGTTGGGGTGTTAGTGTTAGCGCTGACTGACGTTGACCCAAGCGAAGTGGTGTTAGCGCTGGCCGTCACATTCGGCGCATCTTTGAATATCCCGACGGGAAAATTCACTACAGCATTCGCTGAGGCCTGCGCGGTAGTAACAGAAATATCAACAAACCCACTGGCAAATACGCCGGTCAACTCGGATGCCGTGTGCACCTGGGCAGCCTCGCCAGGGGCTTCGAAGCCGGCCATACTGGTTCTGGCAAATGCCGTGCCGCCAGAGTGTGTTGCTCGGACAGACTCATAGCCTGCGGCGGCCTGCGCCACCTGCGCGCCATCCAATTTCACCCGTATGTTGGAAGCCACGGAGTTTCGCTGAATCAGCTTGAAGATCGACATCGCCGCAGGGGCGTAAACGACCATTCCTGAACAGTCAAATACACCGCCAACGGTGTCGGCTGCAGCGCTAGATGTGTTGTTCCCGCCAAGGTCGATAACCCCCCTGGACGCCGCCGCCGGGTCGGTATCGGAATAAACCCTAACCCCGGAGTAATCCCGGTCATAACCCGTCATTTCGGCATGATAAAATGCAATGCCGTCGTCGGCCGCAAACACATTGCCTTTCACCGTGATGTGGTTTCCACCACCATCAAAACCACCGTAGATATTACCCTTAAAAGTGAAGTATTCGGTATTGCCGTGCGTATCCACCGCGTGGGCAGATCCTTCGAAGGTAGTTGTGGCAGTGCCACTGCACTCTATCTCTCTGCATGGAACGCTACCGATGTCGCCGTAACCGCCAGTCGTAATGCCGTGGCGAGAGGCCGAGAAGTAGCCCTCCATTCGCATATGTTGGCAGTTGGAGAAGATCAGTCCGTAATCGTTGCCAGTGCCAGAAAGCAGCCCCTGTTCAGCCACCAGGCTATGCCCTTCGCCATTGAAGCATTTTTCCAGTTCGATGGCGGCTGACGACTGCTTGCTGTACCCCTTGAGCCCCGTGATATTGAAGTCGATCAGGCGTTGAGCCCGAACAGCCATTACCGATGCCAGGGCTTCAGGCGCAATGACCTTCAACGACCCATGCAGGGCGAAAGAACCGCCGTTCATTTTGTACAGATTCACAGCGGCAGCGGTATAGCCGGTGTAAAGCGGCTTGGTCAATCTCACCTGGGTGGGGCTGATAACTGCCGCAACTCGGCAAAACTCGCCCGCCCGGTAGTAACTGCGGAAGCTGCAAAAGCTGAAGTCTGTCGGGTTGTAGATGCTGAAGACGGAGCCGACCCCCAATCCATGCGGAGCGATGAACGTCAGAAAGATGGCGCCTTTCAGGTAGTTGATGCTCAGCGCGGGCATGGCCGAAAAACTTCCGCCGCCAAGACGCACCGCGCAGCTATTCGGGAAATTTCCCAGGGTAACCGCCGCGCTTGCGTCAAGGATGACGTCTCCAAAAGTGTGCAGTTGAGTACCAAACGGGAACGCGATTTCACTGGATACCGAGTAGGTTCCACCTTTGATCCCGAGCGATCCGCCGCTAGCCGCCCAAGCCTGCAGGCTGGCGAACTGTTCGGGGAATCTAAGATGCGATCCCCAAGCCTTTAGATTCGTACCGCCATCCATGCCGACCAGGCTTCCGTCGCCATTTATCAGATCCTGCCTCAGCACGGCATCGCCCATCGCCTCAAGCTTCGGCGCATCAGTCGCCCACGTCCCGGTCAAGGTAAGAGGAATATCAGACGCATTCATGACGCGGTAAAGCTCGCCATCGCGCTGCACTAGCTGGGTTTGTCGCTCAACAACAATGCCGGCTCCGTAGAGCAAATATATGGACTCAAAGCCGATCGAGTTCATGAAGTCGTTGAACTCAATCTCGCGGGCAGCTTGATCAGCGTCGAATATCTCCTGGAAGTCCTCGGCGGCATTCGCTGCTGCGGATTGAGCGGCAAGCGCGGACGCAGCAGATGCAGTAGCGCTCGCCTGCGCGGCTTCTGTCGCGTCTTCCACCGCCTGGGAGGACAGGGTGCGCTTCCCGGTGTCCACGGCCACTCCGCCGACTTTTTTCCACACAGCGTAGATTTCGTCATCCTCAGCGGAGGCGACCAGGAAAATCCCGCCCTCTACCGTTTCCGCAAGACCAGCCGCCACGGTTGGATAGATCGAAGAAGAGACGCTGGCCTTGTCCTCGATCTCCTTGATGATCAGCTTCAGATTTTTGATGTCGCCTGATTCGGTTGGAATTCCGCCCGCACCGATAGCGTCATTCGAGAACCGGCTGAGGATATTGCTACCCACCTCTGCTCGAACCGTAGCGATCTCAAGCCGCTGAGTCTGGTCAGTCATATCGTTTCCTTGGGGCGTGTTTAATGAGCGCGGCCGGATTCGGCCAACGAAAGTCGGGGTATTTGTTGGTTGGGGTTAAAGCCAGTTGCCTGAGAAGAAGTCGCCGTTGTTGCTGATGAGCATGTCCGCGACCGCGTCGAACAGGGTGTCCACCTGGTCGTCGAAGTCGTGGGTGTCGTCAGCGGTGAAGGCCGATGCCTCGGTGAGAAACGGCGTTACCCAATCCGTTGAAGCAACAATCTCACCGCGGTGATCCTTGACGTGCTCGATCTTACGACCCTGATCGTCGTAAATGGCCGGCACGAACACTCGGCCCGACTTAAGCCACGGAACAGCGTCCATGCAGCGGGTGACCTTGTTGGCAGCCGGGCCGCGCGGCTGAGACTCTATCGGTATCGCGCCCTTCTTGCTGATGGTCTGGATCAGGCCGGTGCCAGACGACTTGTCCTCGACGCGCATGTATCTAAGGGCGGCAGGTCGGAACTGGTCCCAGTCCTTCCACTTTTGCCACACGCGCAGAGCTTCAGCCTCAAGATCACCTGCGTCCCATTTACCGCGATGCACATCGATCAGGTAGAGGTTTCCGTCCACGCCCAGGCCGCAGTGATTGAAGACCGAAAAGTCGTGCTGCTCGCCGGTCTTCTGCGCGGTGTCGACGTACACGCCGCGCCACACCAGAAACGGCAACTGCTCGTAGGTCTTGAACCAGTCAGCGTCGATCATGCCGCCAGTCAGCGCTACCGGCTCCTGCTGGTACTGGCTGACCATGGTGTAAGGGTCGCGATCCCATAGCGCCATCAGGTCGTCAACCGTCTCCTTGGCGGGCCAGTAAGACCAGTATTCGACGCCGCCGCGGGTGATCGAAGGGCTTCCGAAAACGTCCCGCTCAGCGTGCTCACGGATCTCATCAGGCAGGCTGGCGATGTAATCGCGCGTGACCAGGGCCGGCACCTTGATGTGCGCGAAGTCCAGGCCCATGCCACCCTTGAGCAGGAAGCCCGACACGTCATCGGTGTGCAGGCGCTGCTGCGTGCAGATGACGGGCGTGTCTGGGGATGCCCGCCGGCTGCGCAGGGTGTTTGTAACGATGCGCTGGGCCTTCGCCCGCATTGTTGCGCTGAAGGCGCTGTCGGCCTTCTCCGGGTCATCCAGGTTGATGAAGCCAGTGAAGCCTTCGGATATATAGCCGCCACGCACGCCGGTGATCTGGCCGCCGGTGGATCGGCTGAAGATCTGGTGCTTGTTGCGCCCGCGCTCGTCGGTGATGACCCAGTTGGCCACGTCGGCCTTGCCCAATTCGCACGGCCACAAATTCTGATATTCATCACTGGTGATGATCGACTTGATGCGGTTCGAGTTCTCCTCCACCAGAGCCTTGGAGTAGGAGACGTTGAGCGTGCGCGTCCGGTCGTACATGGTCATGGCGTATGACGGCACATGGATCGACCAGAACTCAGTCTTGGTGCCGCCAGGCGGCATGTTGAAAACGACGTTTTTCAGATCACCGGACAGCACCCTCAGGGCCGTGTGGTCCATGTAGCGGTGGTGCCAGTTGCAGAGCATCTTCATGCCCTGGTTCAACTGGAAAAATACGCGCATGAACGACAGCGGCGAGTGCTCGCTGATGAGTTTTGCTGCTTGTCGTTCCGCGCTGCTCATTACATCCCAGTCGAGCAGCTTGCTCATAGGCAGCCCAGCACGGAGTTCAAGGCCTTCTGGTCAACCGTGACTGTTGAATTGGTTTCAATGGCCGCGCCATTTTTCCCGGTAAGCTCCACGATCTTCTTGTCCAGGCCCAGCAACTTGGCCTTGCCCATGGTTGCCGAGACCGCGGCAGATGTTTGAGGGGTCTCGGCGCCCAGCGCCGCCTTCCTAGCCTCTTCCAGTTCGGCCAGAAGCGTGTCGACGGTGATTTCGTGACGCTCCATGACCTGCTTCCTTAATTCTTCTAGCCTGGCTTGAACCTGGGGCTTCTGCAGAGTGTTGTAGCCTTCGCGACCGATGGTTGCCGTGGCCATGTTTTCCGTGTTGTAGGCGATTCGATAGGACTCAGCAGCATTGGCTGTCTCAACATAGGCAAGACAGAACTTTTCCATCTTGTCGCTGAAGTGACGCTTGCGCTTGCGTTCCATATTTCACCTACGTGTTGATGAGTTTCCACTTGTAGCCGACCCATTTCGGGATCTTTCCGGCAGTGAACAGCGGCGGCTTTACTTCGGTGGTGCGAGCTGGCAACAGCCAGTTATCAACCACCACCGGATCGGCATCGGCCAGGGTTTTGCCTATGTACCAGCCTTCTTCGTCGTATTGGTAAACGGTCTTCTGTCTCATAAGTATCGAATCCAGCGAACTTGCGCCAAGTTGATCGGCCGGGCTTCGTCACCGCCCGAGCTCTGCGTGGAAATGTCGCCCGTCCTGCTGCCCTGAACGTCCGCAGTTACGGCGTATGCCCCACCAGTATTATCGAACCCAGTAGAACCCCAAGACTCGATATTGTGGGTGTGGCTCTTGTTCTGGCTCTGCTCGACAGCATTGCCAAGCATGCGACCACTGTTGATCCCGCGACCTTCATCAAGGCATCTTGGGAAAACGCCGCGCCAGTCAGGAAGCCGGAACTGCGTGCTCAGTTCGCCGCCCGTGTTATAGGTTGTGCCAATTTTGTCAAACAATTTTGGGTAAGCCGAACGCAACAACAGGCTTCCGTTACACTTCAGCCAGCCAGGGTCAGGGCTTCCGTTATGGGCGACATCCTTGTATTCGCCAACACTGAATGCCGAATACAGAAATTGTCCGATTTGACGCCAATAGCCCGTACTTGAAACCGGGTTGTTATTTGCGTTGTTATCTTCTGTCGACTCATAGTAATAACCATCTGTCGCGTAGCATGGGGCTCCAAGACCATAGATGGCCTGCGGGTGCCAAGCCATTGCACCTTTTCGCTCGATGTCCTGAAGTGCGCTATCGACACGGTTATGCCACCAGTTTTCTTGGCCGGCTGGCGGCGCATCTTTGTCCTGTCCACCCTCCCATCCAGTGCTGATACGCACATCGCCAGGGGCCTTGAAGGAGTTCAGATTGTCTTCGGACTCAACGCCTTGAGCCCACCGTGTATTGAAGGGCTGTCTTGACATCAGGCTAAATCTCCAGGAAGGGTGAAGTTCGCGTATTCATAAATGTGCGAAGAAGAAGCTTCGATTTCGTCGATGCTGATTGGAAGAACAAAAATCTCGCCAATCCTCGTCCCTTGCGGTCGCGGGATAATGTCGAAGTTCTCAATCAGGTACAGGGTGGTATTGTCCAGTTCCGAGGCGACACCGATATCAAACGACTTGTCGCCGTTGCTGGCCAGTGCCGTGACCTTTACTCCGATAATGATCTCCAGGAGCTGGATAATGCTGTCGGCCGTACCGTCGCTGATATTCCTGGCGATCTTCGCCTTGATCAGTTTCCGGTAGAGATCATTATTTAACGGTAAATCAGATGATCCGCCATCTCCGATATAGGGGGCAACGTTGTAGTTTGTGTAGCTGTCATTCCCGGAATAGCCAAAAACATCAAACTCAGCCGCGCGCAGTATTGGTCGTGCGACACCAACAATCCGCCCGATCACATCAAGCATTTCGCCGGAAACCGTGTCCACGTCGTAGCTGCCGTAGACCTGATCAAGAGCGCCCTCAAGATGGTCATTGGCAATTTCCGGCGTTATGGTCAACCACCGAACCATCCGCTGCTTATCGCGGTACTCATTGATGATGCGCGACTTGGCGCGCTCTACGTGGTCCATGATCATGGAAGCACCGTTATCGCAATGTTTTCAGCGTCGAAGGTGGCGATTTGTGAAATGGTTGGCTGGATCGGCGTGAGACCCTGCGCCAGAGCGGTAAGGCCAATCGTCAGCGAGGTGATGTAGCTGTCGCCATACAGGCCGAGCACCTTGTTGACCGGCGTGTACAGGCGCCCAGGCGGAACCTTCTCACCGATGTCATAGCCCCCACGGTTGAATCCTGTGGTTGTCTCGCCACTGAAGAGGCTGCGCGTCGAGTCGGCAATAACCGCCTCCCTCACAAGGTCTTCGATGTTCGACGGAAGATCGCCCTCTTTTTGAATCGTGATTTCCGCGAAAATGGGAAGCCCGGTGGCGCGTTGAAAGGTCATCACGCTCTTGTTCCCGGTGACGGGAGATACCACATCGACCTTCACGCCATTGGCGCCAGGCGCATCTACCCAGGTGTCAGTCTTTGCGTCGTAGCGCGGCAGCATTGGCGTGCCAGGGTTGTGCTTCTGGTACATGGCCAGGCCGATGTCGGCATCCGATCCGCCGTTCACAATCACGGCGATCCCGGTGTAGGGCACGCCATCAGAGTCGAAAGGTGAGACGCTGCTGTTCTCCAGGACCATGACATCAGTCACTCCAGACACGCTTGCGATGTTCGCGTGCATGTTGTCGCGCATGTTGCTGCCGGCCCGGGAAACCCCGTCAGCCCTTCGAATCCTGAAGTCTTCGTCGCTCTCTGCCGGGACCCCGGCCGCCGCTTCTCCATTCGTGACAGAGGCCCAGCCGCTGATCGGCGTGCCGATTATGGTTAGCTCGCCTGGTGAGGCCAGGACCCGGCCTGACGTGGTGCAGGTAACAAAGCCGTTCGCGGTCTGCCCGATGCCGATAACGATCGTTGCCGTTGTCAGCCAGAGGGTGTTGTCGATCCGGCTGCGGACCTGGGATCCTGCCGGGATAGTAGCGCTGGTTTGGCCTGTAACAGTGATCGGAGCGACCGAGTAGGTGGCGTCACGGATCGGTATGCCTGAGATTTTTCCGATGTTGCGGAGAGCCTCGCCGGTGGCGCTGTCCGGGTCCTTGCTGCGATACGCCGCAACCACCGCTTCGTCCAGGTTGGTGAGCAGCTCGGCTTCGATACCGATGCGCTGGCCGTCCGGGCTGTCTGCGTCGATATTCCACTCGGGATCAATCGCGAGCGTTTTTTCCTCGATATCGGCCAGGTATTCGTTCAGCGAGCGGCCGGTGATGCCTTGATCAGTGATTTGTGCCATTAGACGATCGCCTGGACGTAGTTGATTTCGATGCTATCGCCAGAAGTGCTGACGATTGACGCGTTCACGGTGAGCTCGCGCGTGGCGATGTCTGTGGTCAGGCTGAAGGCCGTCATGCCGGCGCACCCGGGGGCAAGCAGGATTCGACGGCGGATCACCGACTCTCTCGACGCAAGTACCGATCCTTTGCCAAGCACGCTCCCAAACCAGTCCGTGCCGTCCGTGGTGTCCAGGAACCATTCGCCCAGGAAGAACTTCAGCCTGGTCAGTACGTTTTGCGCCACCTCTTCAGCGGTGTAGCCGGTTAGGAACTCTTCGCCGCCCATCGCCAGGTCGCCATCAGCGTCCAGTTTTCGTACCGTCATGGGTTCACCACTCCAGAGTTTCCGCTGCCCGACTGGACGCCGTTGTGGGTGTGGGTCTTGCCGATGTTCACGCCCTGGTTGTGGATGGTGGTCATGGTGGTGACGGCCTGTTCAAAGTTTACGGGGCACTTTACGTTCAGCGCGACGCCGCCGATTTCCAGAGACTTGTCGTCGTGAATCCAGAAATAGGCCGAGCCGTCATTGCTGCGCAGGCGGATGCCGTCGTTGGAGAAATCAGCGATCGCGCCGGGGATCGATCGCACGCCCGGGATGAAGTAGGCGTCATTGATCGAGAACCGCCGCGGCTCCGACTTCACCGCCACACCACCCTGGTCGACCCAGGAGTCGATGCATTCTTGGGAGAAGAACAGAACGCCCTCGGTGTTATTGGCAACTCGGCATTCCAGCGTGCCGCCGGCGGCGCCCCAGAATTGAACCGGGACATGGATGATTGGCCGGCGGGGCTGCTGCACGCCTAGGCGGTCTTCCAGCATCAGGCCGATCTGCACTTCAGCCATCTGCGTGGCAGGGTCGAAGCTCAGGACATGCCCGGGAACGCTGGTGCGCATGTTGTCTTTCAGGTACTCACCGAATATCCCGCGCAGCATTTTGGAGTACTCGGCCTGCGTTCTTGAGGAGAGCGGATCACTCATCGGGTTGCCCTTTGTGAAATACCGGCCTGGGCCGCCGCACTGAGGCGTAGGCAACTGATCTGGCTTTCCCACTGGTCGCCGTGAGAGTCCCCGGCGAACACCAGCGAGTTGATCTTGTAGTAGCCCTCACCGATCGTGCGTGGCACGTCGTAGAAGAACGCCCCGGAGAACTCGAAGCGCGGCGCCATGGACTCAAGCTTGATCGTGTCGCCCAGCTTTATCTTTGGGTTCAGGGTGTAGCGGATGCCGACCTCGGTGTCGCTGACCACCGGGGAGCCGATCATCCCAGTGCCGGCGCTGATGACGTAGACCTGGTTATCCAGTGCGAAGTCGCGCTTGATGATCTTGATCGCGCCGTTCTCGACCATCCAGTCGAAGGCGAAGGTCTCGCCCAGTTCGTTCATGCAGGCGGTGGGGCTGCCCTGCAAAACCGTTCCGCGCGACCGGCGCTTCAATTCCGAGAAATCCCCGTAGAACTGGATCTCGGCACCGAACACCGAAGCGCATTCCTCGATGATCTGGACGGGATCGGTTTCCGGCGACAGGGTGAGGTTGATCAGGTTCTGGTCGCGCTCCTTGGCGGAGGATTTGCAGAAAAAGCGAATGCCCTTGGTGGCGCCACCGTCTTCCAGGTGCCGCTGCACGTTGACGATCTGCCCGACAAAGACCGCGCCGAACAGGTCACCGTAGCCAGCCTCCAGCGAAATGAACTGGTAGCGCTTGCTGATTCCGTCGCCGAGCATTTGCCGTTGAGCCTGGAGCGATACGTTGTAGATGGTGATCTCGGCCACGCTGAACGCGCCGCCAGCGAAGTGGGTGGCCTGAAACGTGATGCGCAGGCCGTCGTTATCTCCGGGAACAATCTCACCGACCCGCATCTGGTAGATGCGAGTTCCGGTATCGCGCCCCAGCTTGAGCCGGTAGCTGCGCAGGAAGATTTCATCACTCATCGGACCACACCAAAACGTTATCGATGCCCAGGTTCTCAGGCGTGGCAAGGTCGCCCTCCAGGACCAGCGACCCGTAGGCAACGGCCGGCGGCGGGTAAATTCCAGCCAGAAGGTTGACGTTTGGCAGAAGGAACCTACCCATCGTGAGAGGCGCGCCCAGGGCGGTCAGGATGTTCACGCGGAACACTTCAAGCCTTGCCATCCACTGCAGCTCAATCGTCACGGTGTTTTTCCCAAGGCGCGCGGTGAAGGTCTGGGCCGGAAGTGCCTGTACGGCTACGCTGTAACGGCTCATGGCATTACCTCTACTGCTGCATCACCGGTGGAGACCATCGGCGCGCCTTGGGTGGACACGGTATCGTTCTGCATGAGCTGGTCAGCCGATGCGACCCCACGACCAACCGTGGAGCGCACGATTCGAACCTGTTGAAGCTCGGCGATAAACACCAGGCCATCCTCGTTCTCGGGCCTCGTACGCTCATCCAGACGGACGAGCAGCATGTCGCGCATGATCTCCTTGCCGGTGTCCAGGTCGAACCTGGCGCGGGCCTCCAGGAGCGCGGTCAGTGACGCCCAGGCCGTAGAGGCCCTGGTATCGTCGCCGCCAGAGAGCAGGTAAGCGGACACGGCGCTGATCGCCGCCCCACCAACGCCACCCACGACTGTTGCCAGCGCGCCGGCGCCCATCATCCCGATGTCATCCAGGCCAAGGCCGAGAGGGCTGTTGGAAACCGCTCCAGTCAGCAGGTAGCGATTCGGCAGGAGGATTGCGTGGTCATTGGTGTTGGCGCCGAACTCGACCGGGTACTGCGTCAGACTGATTGCCTTGCTGGTGATTCCTTCGAGCTTTGCGTCGAACTCCAGCGGCCCGATCTTTGGCAGCGTCTTGGTGAAGATGCTCATCAGGCTCATAGTTCAGGGCTCTTGAAATCCTGCATGGTCTGCTCGGTCATCATGCCCATTTGCTCGTTGAGCACCTGCTTGACCTTTTCGGTGTCCGCGCCATTGATGTGATACACGCGGTTGTCGGTGTAGCCGGCGGCACGATCGCCACGGCTTGCCGCCTCGCGGTCCCTCGCCACGTCGTCAATCCCTGGCCGCTCATACTCTCGAGACACGATTGCTGCAGCGTCGTAGGAGCTGGTGGCAGTGCGCAGGCTCTTGCCGGCAGCGCGCTCATTGCCCTTGGTGAGTTCGTGTTGGATGAACTCAAGCTGCTCGGCGCCGGTAGAGTTGCGGATGTCCTTGCCGTACTGCTTGGCGAACTCCGCTTGCCGGTCCGGGTGCCACTGGGCGAGACCGTAGGCCTGGCCGCCGTCACCTGATGCGTTCGCCTTGAACCCGCTTTCCTGCTCCAGGTTGGCGGCAATCCCTTCAGCCTGGTCCTGAGTCCAGCCTTTCGACATGAAGTAGTCGACTACCGCAGCAACCGCCTCACCGCCGCCTTTCTTCAGGCGGCTGTTCAGCAGGTCGGTGTCTTCGCCGACGTTGAGGCTGCTCGAGTACAGAAGGGCCGCAGCGCCTACTCCGGCCACGCCGGCCATGGAGACACCGGCACCGGCACCGGCAGCCGCAGCGCCGCCAGCAGCACCAGCACTTGCCGCGCCGAGACCAACCACGGCGCGCAGGGCTGCCAAGCCTTTCAGTGCCCCGGCTCCGCCCATGAGGATCAGTGCCGCCGAAACCAGCTCGATATTGTCGGCCAGACCTCCGAAGAACTCCTTCAGGCCAGAGTCGATCAAATCCTTGTTGTCGCGGTAGAAGGCCACGAAGTCCTCGGCCATTTCCGCGAAGGCAGGGGTCAGCTCGCCGGCGATGGTATTGCCGATGTCGGTGAACACCTGGTCAAGCTCGCTGGTGGCGTGCGTCAGCCGGGCGGCGTCCTCGATCTGCTTCTGGGTCATCAGGGCGAGCTTGCCGCGCGAGTCCAATTGCTTCTCTACTTCGTCGCGGCCACGCATCAGCAGCCGCACGGTGGAATCGTCCAGGCCAAGGGCTTGGCCTGCCAGGCGCTGGTTGAGGGCGCTCATGTGCTCGAACTCGCCAGCAATCCCGGCCAGGGCCTCGGCAGTGCTCTGTGCACCAATGATCACATCAGGGTTGAGGCCAAGCTTTGCGACATCGCCGAACCACCCCGTGTCGCCGGTGATGGGGGACGCCATCAGGTCCTGGATCTTCTTCATTGCCGCGAAGGCGTCCGAGGCGTTGCCGCCCTGAGCTTTGAGCGCCTGACCGAGCATCTGCACATTCTGCGTGCTCATGCCGGTCAGCTTGTTGAAGTTATTCAACTCGGTGCCAGCGCTTTTGAAGTCGCCCACCACCTTGTCGATGGCAAGCTTGCCCGCCAGGGCGGCGCCGAGCTGTAAAGCCGATTTGGTCAGGCCGCCGAAAGCCGCGTCAGCCTTCTGAAAAGACTTTTCGTCAACCTTCATGCCCAGGGCTATAAGAAACGATTCGAGCACCTTCACGGGCCGGCTCCTTGAAAAACAAAAAGCCCCGCATGAGCAGGGCTATTTCTGATTGTTTGCGGTAGCCAGGTGGCGCGCGTAGATCATTTCATCCATGACCAGGTTCGCCCGCTTGACCCAGCCGAGCGAATAGGTGCCGTCCGTGAGGTCTCGATACGTGCAGAGCGGCGGGCACAGGCCCGGAATCCCTACGCAGGGACGCCAGAGCTCCCAGTCGACGGCTGGGTTGATTCGTTCTCCTGACTCGAATCCGGCGCCTCGGCTGAAGCGGTAGATTTCTGGAAGAGGGTCAGGAGTCCGGAAAAATCCTCGAAGGTGACCCCGAGAGCCAGCACCACGATGGTGAAGTAGGTCTTCAGCCGTCCGGAGAAATCTTCAAGGGTCAGCGGCGTAGAGGATCCTTCCTTGAACAGCTTGCCCAGCAGCGAGTCGCAGATGAAGTTGAAGTCATCCTCGGGCATCCGGGCCAGCATGCTGCCAACGATGCCGCCGGCGACCGCCACCGAAGAATTAGCACCGATCTCGGCCAAGGCCAGGCCGCGAATCATCGGCTCCACGCCGTACTTTCCCAGACGGAACAGGATCGCGCGCTGCTTCTCCGCGCTAGGCATGGCGAACCGGTAGGTCACACCCTCGTGCTCGACGGTGCGAATGTAGGCTTCTGCCGAACTCATACGATCACGCCTTTGTTGAATTCCATGATGAAGGTCGCGTCATTCATGCCAGGGCCGCCACGGGCCATTGACTTGCCGCGAGTTGCAACTCCCTCGCTGAACACCGCACCTTCCAGGCCTGCGATCGAGGCGTAGGACCCGGAGATTTCAGCTTTAGCAGTGATCTGCGATTGCAAGGCCAGGGCTTGCGGACTTCCGGGCATCAGATTCACCGTCAGGCGTAGGCCTGGGTTCTTGCGGTGGAAGCGCACAGCGTTCCCCCCAAGCCCGCGGCTAAGGTTCGCCACATCATCGATGTGCTCGACGGTGAACGGCGGGTCAGTGCGACCCCAGTCGTCCAGAACGCCAACGCCAGTGATGACCACGATGGTGTTTTCTACAGAAAGATCAGCTAAAGACATTTTCAGCGCCCCTTATTCAACTTGAACCGTCACGTCGACGGCATGGATGGCGCCGGCACGGAACAGACGCATAATGATCGGCGCGGCCTGGCGATCAGCTCGCTCTGCATCGGTGATGTTGCGGATGTCTTCGGCCTTGGTCAGTACTTCATAACCGCGGCTCAGGACCTGTTCACCGGTTTCATCGCTCGGGTAGAAGCGCTCGCCCAGGTAGCCGTTGTCGATGAAGCGCTCGCCGATCTGCGAGGCCGCATCGATCAACACTTGTTGGCCGGCGGCAGTCTGGCGCAGCTTGGTCGGCACCTTGGTCAGCGCGTTGTACAGGTTGATGGTCAGGTAGTTGACGAAAGCATCGAGGTTGAATACGTCGTCGATGAACTCGCCGAAGGTCGACGTGGACTTCGAGTTGATAACCCGGCCCATATCTCTTTCGCCACCGGTCTCCACCACCGTGTAGAACACGGCGCCTTTCTGCTTCATCGCAGAGTAGGCGGTCTGGGTCAGGTCTTCGGCGTCGATACCTGGCAGCTTCTTGAATTCGCCAGTGATGGTCGAGTTCGCTGCGTTGAAGTTGACCCGACTGAACACCGCAGCAAGCTCGAAGCCCGCGTAGAGCTCAGTGGCATGGCTGACGATGAACATCCGGCGCGATCCTTGGACAAACGCCTTGCTCACGATATCCGTGGTGACCGCTGGATCGCGCACAGTGGCCTGGTTGGTGGTGAAGGCCAGGAACTTACCGGCAGCGTCAGCTGCCTCGACCAGCGCAAGGACGTCCGCATCAACGGCCCGGATCGAGGTTTCGAACTCGAACCAGTAGAACCAGATGCGCTTGTTGATGGCGTCGTTGAAGGATTGAACGGCGGTGTCCAGCTCGACGCGCAGGTAGATGCGCAGCGATTTAGGCTTTGGCAGGGCCGAGAACCAGGCCAGGGCCGCCTTGTATGGGTCGGACGCAATGTCGAAGTCCACGGCCACCGCAGCGGCTGAGCCGTAATCGCGATAGGTGCCTTCGACAAAGCCAACATCGCTGGACGAATCGAAGTCAGCGAAGATCATGCCCGCGCCGAAGTTGGCAGTGCCAAGGCCGGCCGAACTGATCAGCGTGTCGATGTTGATGATGCTTTCAGCCGGATAAGCCATTTACTTCCCCTTGCGCGACGGCGCCAGATTGTTCGGTTTCCACGGAGAAGCCCGCGCGATAGATCCGCTGGATGCGGTCCTCGGCAATGGATTCGCCATACAGATAGAGGGTGAGCTGGGCGCGTTCTTCCATGGCCGCCTGATACAGGCCGGTCAGGTTGTTGATTGGTGACACGCGGGACCACCCAAGCTTTGCGGTGCGCAGAATGGTTTTCACCAGCTCGCGCTTGTTTGCTTCGCACAGTGCGGCGGCATACATCACGGCGCCGGCCCGGTAGAAGTTGATGCTGAAACCCAGCGTGAACTGGGTGGCGACCTTGGCGATGATGTCCTCGTATTGAGGGTCATCCAGGGCCGGGACGTTGGTTTGCGAGTTGAGCGCCTGACCCCATTGCTCGGGATTTTGCAGGCGCACGGCGCAGTAGCTGCCGGTCGGGGCGTCGATCCCGTTATCGCCGATGATCACCTTGTTTGCCGGTAGCCCGGTCACCGCTACAACGACATTGCACACGGCCTTCGATAGCGCTTTGACGTCAAGCATCTGTGATGCCCTCCAGTCGTGCGATCTCAGCCGGGTCCAGTTTGGCGACAACGGCGCGGCAGAAGTTGTGCCAGGGCCGATAATCAGTCGCGATGGACTTCCACCATGTGGCCGGCTTGTCGGGCGTCTCGGCGAAGACCAGGATGTCGGCCAGCTTGCCCGGGGTGGAGACCTCGATCCCCTTGCCGTCATTGCGGTGAATCACCCGTACGTCGTTGATGCGCTCGGCGCCGATCTGGAGGAATTCGATCTCCTTGTCGCTCACCGGCTGCACGTTGGCGTTGAATGTGTCGGTGTAGCTGATGGTCAGGACCGGCTCGAAGTCGACGATCTCGCTGGTGTAGCGGTTCAGGACGACGCCCGGGTGCGTGACGAATGGCCCGCTGACGTGGCCGCGCATGTTGAGGCCCATCAGGATTTCGCCCAGTCGAGCAGCTCCTGGTCATCCAGGCGCCCAGCAGTAAAACGAAGGTTTGGCGAGCTATCTCGATCCATCTGCTTGATGCATTCCAACTCTTCGTCTTCGAACATCACAGAAATGGGCTGGTCCTCGGCGGAATACCATGTATCGCCAATTTTGACTTTCATCACAGACCCTCTTCGAGTTGTTCGCCGGTGTCGTCGATGACGTAGCGGATGGATTGGCGCAGCGCACCGGTGTCTATCAGCGGGTTGTCCGACCCCTTGGCCGCGATGGTTGATGCGGCGTTGGGCGGGGTTCGGAGTTCGGTTATTTCCTGCTTGACGTGCCCTTCGGCCAAGTTGCCCATTTGCTCGAGCAAGGTGGTCATGGTCATGGACCCGGAAAGCACCTTCGGAATCATCACCTCGGCCAGGCGCTGGTACTGCGGCGCGCCCTTGGTGATGGCCGGCACCAGGAAGGGCCGCTCGGGGATAACCCCATCAGCCGATCCGAAGTTGTTCACTGCGGCCACGGTCGCGATGGTCAGGCCGTCCTCGTAGGTTCCCGCACCCTTCGGCACGCCGACGAGAACACGAGTGTGCCCCTCAAGGCGCTTGGCAAGGTCCTTCAGGGCTTGCTCTACCTGCTGAGTGTTAACCAGGCTGACGGTTGGCTCGATCATACGCAGATCGCTCCCATGCCAGCCCGCGAGCGCAGGTGCAGGTACTCGACTCCGTATGGAGTAAGGGCCAGGGCCGCTTCCCACGTCGTCAGGCTGTTGTTGGCTGCCGGGATGGCGTAGGACACCGACTCATCCCGCACGCCCTTGCTGGCGACTGCGTAGGGGGTCGATGCGCTGCCGTCTTCGGTCGTCGCGTCGGTTGTCGCTTTGTTCCAGGTCAGGTAGTGCGCCGCCAGGGCGAACCAGCCACGCTGGAAGAATGAGTAGGGCTTGTAGTCGCCCCAGTTCGCACAGCCGCCAAACTCGCCGCGTGCGATGTACAGCGCCCGGGTGATCTTGGTATCAGACCAGACGGCGCTGTCGGAAAATTCTTCGTAGAACGCTCGGAAGTCCACAATGATCTCCGGCGTCACTTCAATGGTAAGTTCGGCCACGGGTCAGACTCCAGAATGAAACAACCCCGCACTGGGCGGGGCTATTTGGGTTTTGCTCAGATCACTCTTTCGGAGGGATCTGCTTTTTCAGCTCTTCGACTTGAGCCAGCAGCGCTTCTTTCTCGCTGCCAAAGGTAGCCAGTTGAGCCCGGAGGGTTTCGACTTCGGCAGACAGCGCCGCAATCTGGTCCGCACCGTCATCCATGAGCGCCGGCGCGCCGGAGACCAGAATGCCGTGCTCCTCCCACAGCGAGCCCTCGGCGAAATCAGCTTGCTCTGGGGTGGTTTGCTCACCAGCCCCAACAGTGCTGCCGTCGCCCAGGATCACCGGGTTCTTGCTGACGTTGGTCCAGACCGTCGCTTCCGACGAAGAGGATTCACTGGTTTGCTTTTTCTTCGCAGCCATGTGACCTCCTTAAACGCCGTCAACGTACAGGTGGGACATCGGAACACGCAGCTCGGTACCAGCAGTGCGCACCACGCCAGCAGCCTCGAACTTCAGGCCGCCATGCGTCGGGATCGGTGCGTTCAGGGTGAACGGCATCGGCAGGTGAAACTTGGCGAACTGGGCATTCTTGGTGTAGACCATCATCCGGTTGACGCCGCCCACGCCGGCGGTGGCCGCCTGCAGGATTGGCTCGATGGTGATGTTCAGCACCCGCTCCAGGTAGCTGATCAGAGTTTCCGCAGTGTTCGGGATACGGAAGGTGACCAACAGGCCGTACTCGGTCAGCGGCAGCAGGATATGCGTCGGGCGGAAGATCGAGTTGGTCTGAGTGCTGTACACGCGAAGGATCGCGTTGTTCAGCAGGGTCAGGATCTCGTTTGCCGCCGTTTCACCGCCGCCAGCCAGGATTGCCGCGATGGTCTTGTTCGCGCCGCCCAGCAGGGTGCCGGTAGCCACGACGGGGACGCCTGGGTACTTCAGCAGTCCACCGGTAGCCAGCGAAGGCCAGCGCGCATCACCTACGAAAGCAACGCGGTCAAGCCACTGCTCGGTCAGGGTGCGGGTCGCGATTGGCTTCTCGGCCAGATAGTTGATGGCACCGCCGAAGCCGACGGTATTCGCCATCTCCTGGGCCTTGCCGACTTCGATCTGGCTGTAGGCATAGCCCAGGCCAGCCTGGACCACGTCCACACCGCCGACCTTGGCCGCGATCTCGGCCAGAGGGAAGTCGTGCGAGGTGTCACCGATTGGCGCCGGCTCACCCTTGTAGTCGAGCACCTTGAAGGCGATCGATTCAACGTAGTCAGGGGCCGAGGTGTCCACCGACAGGATCGATGGGTATTTGATTTCCGGGTATGGCTGGCGCAGGACTTCCTGTTCAACGTAGGTCAGTTGACCAATCAGGAAGCCCAGTTGCGCCTGGGGGGAAGCGTCGAAAGTCTTCATTCGATCTGATCCTTAAGCGGCGATGGTGGTAGGCGCGATGGCTTTGATCTTTACCAGCACCAGTTCACCGGCGGCGGCGGCCGTCAGGAACGTGCAGCCGGCAAGGACGTGGTTGCCAGCGGTCGCGGCGTTGGTGATCTCGCCGGTAGTCGGCAGCGCGTAGACCTGGGCGCCTTTGACGGCACCGGCCAGGGTCTTGACCCAGATGCGGCCGTGGGCCAGCAGACTGACCTCTTCACCAGCGCGGTAGCCGCCGACGGCATTGCCGCTGTCAGAGACCTGGCCGGTCAGGTAGCTACCGCTCACGCCCACAGGCTTGCGAACCGAGATACCGAGGAAGAAACCGGCGCCGGCGGCAGGCAGCTTGCCCGAGCGATCAGCAGTGTCCGACACGACGACGCGACCGAACGGAATGGCGACCGTGGCAACAGCGGTGGTCACATCCGCCATGCTCAGGTCATTGATTTGGCCTTCGTAGGCCTTGCCGGCGTACTGGCCGAAGGTATCAATTGCAGTGCCCATTACTTCTCACCCCGCAGGAACTTGTTGTAGGAGTCCGAGCCGTCAGTGGTCGGCTTCAGGCCGCGCTTGGCAGCGTCCTGGGCGAACTGCTTCAGGCTGTCGTTGGTCTTGGTGCTGTCGTCCTCGTCTTCTTCGTCCGCCTCATCAGCGGCAGCGTCGAACGCGGCAGTCACGTAGGCCTCGGACTTGGCAGCCCAATCGCGGGTCGGCTTGAGTTGAGCCATTGCGGCGCGCTTGATCTCCAGGGGGGAGACCAGGCCTTTGGCGTCGAAGGACTTCACGACCTTGGAGGCCAGAGCAATGGTGTCGAGGGTGGCTTTGACACGCAGGCCGATAGCGGCGTCGGAAGTTTCCTTCTTGGCCTCTTCCAGCTTCTCTTCGGCTTCGTCCTTGGTGGCTTCAGCTTTGTCTGCGCGTTCCGACTCTTCATCTGCGAACTTTTGCAAGGCAGACACGGCGTCTTCGACTACCGTTGCGGCCTCTTCGTCCAGGATGATGGAGCGGCTTTTCTTGGAGTCCAGAAAGACTTTCCGGGTCGCCATATGGGTAATACCTTTCGGTTTGTGGTCAAAAATGCGGGCGACCTTTCCGGCCCGCGCTGCTTCTACAACGGCGTTGTGATTGATTTGAATGTCACGCTGCTCGTATTCGTAGGCGGTGCCGTCGGGGGCGATGCCGGGGGCTTCCACGTATTCAGCGAGGTAGCCAGGGGAAAGTTCGGCCTTGCCGGACTGGATGTCGTCGATGGCCGACTGATCCTTGATGATCATGTCCACGATGAGGTTGTCGCCGTCACGCTCGACACCGCGGACATGGCCGACCGACACTTCCTTGAAGGTGGTCGAATCGACCAAGTCGTCCGGGTGGTCGTTGGTCACGTCTTTGTCGAGGTAGGTCGCCATGGATTCAGGCGAGAACACTTCCTCGGGGGACCGGTAGACGTTGACGATGCGCTCGGGCCCGTCCAGATCCAGTTCGCTCGACAGGTACTGATAAACACCTGTCCGGGCCGCAATGCCCTTCACGCAGAGGAAACCCTCGGGCGTGAGTGTTCGCGACGTGGGCTTGAAGGCCTCGTCGATGGTCATTCGTTTCATGGTCAGCCCTTATCGGGGAAGTAGTTCACGCCCGGGATCATGGCGATGGCGATGCAGCGGCAGAGCGGGTGGTGCTTGCCTGGCTTTAATCCAGTCTTGCCACCCCACGACGCACCAACGCCGACCTTGTAGATACCAGGGCCGTAGCCGATGTCCTGACGGGCGATGCCGTAGCAACTGATCTTGGCGTTGGGGTACTTGCCACCTGGCGCGCCAGAGACACGCTGATCGCCGGCATCCTCGGACTTGTAGAACTCGATGCCGGCAGCGGCCTGGCGCTTCTCCGTCAGGTCAGCATTGAGCTGTGACACCTGATCCCGCGCGATGAGCTTGGCCCGCCTGGCGCTGACACCGGTCTCTTCCTGGATCTGCTTGGCGATGGCCGACGGAGCAAGCCCATCCTTCATACCGCCCAGCACGATCGTCTCCACCTTCTGGAAGTACTCAGTAGGGATGGACTTGATCAGGTTGACGTTTTCAGCCGTGGAGGCTTCCAGGTAGTCCTGCATTCCCTTCGGCCGGGCGATCAGGTCGAAGTCCACACCAACGGCCTGGTTGACCGACTTGCGGAAGTCCTCCGCGTTGTCGGCTTCTGCGCGACTCACCGTGCTGGCGGCCACACGCTGAATCTGCGCCTCGAACAGGGACGAGTTGAACCGGCGAGACACCCCACGTATTGCTGCCAGGATCTCGTCGGTCCAGCCGTCCAATGTCGGCATGGCATCGCCGATGTAGTCACGCTTCAGGCGTTTCAGCTCAGGCTCAACAGCCTTGACCAGCTCGGCAGCCATCAGCCGCACCAAGCCCCGAAGCTGACCACGGTAGTAGCGCTCAGCTTCCTGGCTCGGAAGGACCGGTTTAGGCCCTCGGGGTTTCTTTGGTCGGAGCTCCATCAGCTTCTTGTTTGCTTCTATCAGGCTCATCAAGGGAGAAACCCGGGAGGCCTTTGCCGTCGTCGAATTCTCCATTGTCCTGATCCTTCTCAATCTTCTCTTGAGCAGCGATCTGCTCGTCGGTGATGGCGTAGGTGCCTTTCGCCTGAGCGCGGCGCATGGCGTGGCTTGGGCGAATCACACGATTCTCGATGTGGAGCGAGTCGGCCTGAGCGTCTGCCAGGTCTTCCTGCGCCTGCTCGATGCCGGAGGTCTGGGCCAGTGGATTCCACTCGAACTCAATGTCATCCGGGTACGTGCCCAGGGCGGAGCGGATCAACACTTGATCCAGGGCTTCCAGGTCCAGGCGCATCTGACCGTCCTGCTTGCCCTTGATGGTGCCGTGGTAGGTCTTCAGGTCACCTTCACCGGTGGAGCTGAGCCCGGCGGCCGACTGGCCCCAAAGTTCAGTCACTGGCATTTCAGCGGCACCGGCCGTCCATACCATGAACTGCTCCATGATTTGGCTCAGACCCGAGAAGGCCACGCTCTTGCGGTCGTACTCTTCGCTCTCGGCATCCAGGAGGCCCAAGT
Source organism: Pseudomonas sp. A25(2017) (assembly GCF_002001065.1). NCBI lineage: Bacteria > Pseudomonadati > Pseudomonadota > Gammaproteobacteria > Pseudomonadales > Pseudomonadaceae > Pseudomonas > Pseudomonas sp. A25(2017). The sequence goes on from NZ_MUOA01000060.1 coordinate 90,539, forward strand.
TAACGATCGACTTCATCATGCCGAACAAGCGGTAACGCTCGGTGACACTGTCGCATTGAGCGCTCGCCAAAGCACCTTTCAGACCCTTAACGCTAATCGTGTCGACGTTCGCCTCGAGCACCAGGGACGCAATACCACTCTTGGTCGCCACCACATCGCGCAGGTCGGACATACAGCGGCGCAGGCGACTGTCACCCCAGCCTTGATCGAACATGCGCATGCGGCGCGGCAGGCGGGCCCCGGTGCGGCGGATGATGTGGCTGTAGTGAATCTTCTGCTCGCCGTTCACCATCATGTAGTACTCGGGGAGCATCCAGTTCGGCTTGAGCGGGTCAGTCAGGTTGAATTCAGTGGGCTGAATGTCCCAGCGGTCGAGGACCACCAGGTTCTTCAAGCCACCTTTCTTGATCTTGTCCAGGTCGAGCGGACGGCTCAGGTCCTGGCCGGTCACCATGAGCATGGCAGCGCCGCCGTACAGGTCGGCCCAGCAGCAGGTGTCGAGGTAGGCCTGTTGCACGCCCAGGCGCCGCTCTTCGTTCGCGATATCCTTGGCCTGCTTGCCGCTGAATGCACGCCACTCACGCAGCGCGTCTTCGTTCGGCTTATCCACGATCCGGCGGGCGATCCAGTTGGACTGATACGCCGCCTCCAGTTCGATCTGGTTGACGAACTCAAAGCCGAATGCGTTGTGGGTGCGCTTGTCTCGATTGGTTCCGATGTTAGCGACCATGTTGGAAAGACTGTCAGTCGATACGACCTGGCCGCCACGGATCTTAATTCGCGGTAATGATGTGGTCATTGATTGTCAACCATTTTTATGCTGATCCCGCGCATTGCCATGGAGACGACCTTGTCGTAATCAGGCTCGAAGCCCGTCAGATGACTGAATGCCGCTACTGCCGATAGGTATGGGTCCACCCACCAGGAGCGCTTGACGACAATGCTTATGCTTATCTTCGCCATGGCGTGCTCTCCAGTGTCGCGACACAATTTGCTGATGCGCGAAACGTGTCGCGCTTTACTCGGGCTGCTCAGGCTGGTCAGCCAGCTTCGGCTGCTTGATTACCCGCGACACTGCAACCGAGATGCCGAGCACCATGTTCACGATGGCGTAGACCATCGGGTCAACCTGGCCCTGGAACGATGACCACCCAGTTGCCGCAGCATTGAGCGCCACACCAACAATCGCCAACTGCACGCTGGTCATGCGCCAGGCCTTTCGCCACTCAGGGATTAATTTCATGGGTCGTCTTCGCTTCGGGCAATTTCTCCAGGCTTTCGGCATAGCGCCTCCACTCTCTGGCACTTTTCAGGGCCTCGCGTAGGCGCTCTTCTTGGCCTGGCTGGCATTGTTCGCTGACATAGCGGTGTACGGTGATGCGCTGAACCTTCGGCGGCTCCTGGATCGCTTCCTTGTGCACACAGCCTGTGAGCAGAATGAGGACGATCAGCAGGCGACTCACTTGGGTCTACCTGTTTGGACGAGGGCCTTCAGGCTCTCCCCTACCTGGTCGATTTTGAACTCCTGGCGCTGGGTGCTCACGCGAAGGGAGTCGACCAACTTGTCCGTCGACTCCCGGGAGCGCTCCAAAGAGTCAACCCTCTGCCCGATCAGGGCTTGATTGGTCTGGTAGGCGGCGAGCTGCATCTGGAGTGATCCGAGCGAACCGACCACGTAGACGAACGCTCCAATGGCACCGGCCGACAAGATCGTTTGCAGGATCGGAACAGCGACCTTGAACGTCGTGCTGTCTGCAATGCGCGATACTTCAGTCATGGGCGGTACCGGAATAAAAGGGCCGGTGTGATCGGCCAAGCGCTGGGGAGCAGCGAGGAATAGATCAGCTCCAGCAGCACTCCCAGCTCGGGGCAATGGGTGTGGTGGAGCCGAAAACGCAAAAACCCGGCGCAAGGGCCGGGTTTCCATGGGGATTTGAGTAAGTTGCCGAAGGCAAAACTCTAACAGTGGCGAAATCATGCCATGAGCCGCACGGGAACGCAATAGGCCCTCAAGCGGCCTCGCGCATTTCGTAAATCACCGCGGCTATCGGGCTCAGCGCTCGCCGGTCCAGATCCTCGCAGCACTCGAAGATCAACTGCAGAACACCGCCCCAATCTCGCTCCCAATTGCACGACTCCAGGCGCACCTCGTAGACCTGCCACATCCAGGCCCGAAACTTCTCGGCGTTGGCGAGCGGATCTTCGTTGGCTGACTGTCCGCCCTGGTGCATATGGCGGTACCGGCGCAGCACTCCTTTCACCACATACTCCAGCTTCTCGCGCTTGGCGGCCGTCATCCGTGGCGACCTATTCTGCACCAGCAGGAACACCACCTCCTCTGCTGCCTCCCGGATGTCGTCGCACTGGGCAGCGGCGTACATGTAATCCCCGAACACGCGGATCTGCGGGTGGAGCCGAGCTATTGCCGACTGGATGTGACCGGCCAGGGCGCCATGGACGGCATGGTTTGCCGTGGGCCCGCGCTCCGTGTTCTGTACCACCACACCGAGCTGCACCACGTCGGATGTCTGGCCCGGGGCCGGGTTGTAATTGCAGTCATGCCAAGCCTGGCGCGCTGAGTTGATTTTCATGCTGCGTGCCCCTTCTTCAGTTCGCGGGTCTTGGCCCGGTAGTCAGCCTTGATGGCCTTGATTTCTTCCACGGTGTACTTGCGGACCGGGTGAGCCCCCTCCAGCCAGGCCACCTTGTCGGCGCCGATGCGCAGCACCAGGCGGATGCGGTACTCGACCGCGTTGCCGGAAAGGTTGCGGTTGCACTTCACGCACTGGCGGTGGATGTTCAGTGGCTCGAAGCGCAGCTCCGGACAAGCGCCGACGGATCGGTAGTGTCCGGCGTCCCACCGGCTGCCAGTCATCAGGTCGTTGTCGTTGGGCTGCGAGTCGCAGCTGATGCAAGGCAGATGCGCATCGCGCAGGCGGACGTACTCGTTCACCGCAGCCTGGGCTTCGCGCAGGTGATCCGCCCTGCTCTTCAGATTCTCCTTGCGAACCTTGATCTCCCGGCGCTCGACCTGGGCCAGGGACTTGCGGGCCTTTTCCTGGTTCGCATGGTTGGTTGGCGCATCGAGGATTGCGCAGGCCGGGCTGCATACACGCTGCCCGAGGCGCTGAGGGACGAATGGGGCACCGCATTCGGCGACTCGGCACTTCTTGGCGCGGGGTTGTTTGGCGACGAGCATCAGTAGCGCCCTCCCCACTTGTCCTGCTCCGTCCAGCGGACACCATGCTCGGCGCCGAAGGCGTGCATCAGTTCAAAAAGGTCGCCGAACCACTTCTGAGATTGCTTGCGGGTGGAGACGCCCAGGACGACATAGCCGCCGTCGATGCCTGGTACCACGTCCTGCTTCTGGAGCGCAGAGCTGAAGACGTGCTTCCAGTCCTCGTCGCTGAGCTTCTTGCCGTACCACTCAACCTGGCTGGAGACGTCCTTGAGCATTGCCCACATCTTCCGATTGCAGACGTCCGGGCGCTTCTCGTCGCGGATCACCACCACCTTCGGTTTGGTCAGGTCGATGGCGTGCAGCACGCCGGTCAGTCGGTTGACGTCGCGCTGGTCGCGAAGCGTGTACTCGGGAGTCATGACTGCTCTCCCTTGCCCATGGAGGCGTCAGCCAGCGCATCGGCGGCCTTCTCGCACACATGCCAGTCATCCGAGCTGTCGCGGATGTAGGTCAGCGCTGTGCGCAGGCCCTCAACCTCAGCCTTCAGCTCAGCATTCACCCGCTCGTAGGCTTGGTAGCCGGTCTTGAGGCCGGCGTTTTCGGCCTTGAGCTGGTCGCGCTCGATCTCTACGCCGAGCATCAAACGGCCTCGAGCTTCCAGCAGTTCGACCAGGTGGTCGTTGTGCCCCAGCAAGTCCTTGGCGTCACGCGCTTTGAGCGGATAGCCACTGCGCACCAGCTCGCGGATTTGCCCGATGTTTTCTGCCAAGAGATTCATTGGGACACCTTCACGCCAGCGGCTTCAATGGCTGCGCGGCAATCCTTAAGGACTGGAATTACTTCTCCCGGGCTGTCGTATTGGTAGTGCTCAGGCAGCTCGACCACCAGCGCCTTGCGGGATTGCTGCCATGCCCACCAGCAATGCTCAATCGTGGTGCTCTGGTACTCACCAGTGGCGAACTTGCCCATGTTTTGATTCGGGTACTCACTCAGCACTGCGGCTTCAAACTCTTCACGCATCTTGTCGGTCATGTCCGCTTCTCCTGCGCTTCCGCGATATACGCCAACCGCTCCAGCCGCTGGGCAGCCTGGCCGGCAAGGTTCATGGCGTCCGCCTCGTCGATTACTGGCACGCAAACGAACTGGATACCGTGCTTGACCAGGGTGTTGGCTACCTCAAGGGATTGGCGTAGCTGTACTGGGGATGCTCGTTTCATCAGGAAGCCCTCCGCTTGCTGCGCTCTGAGGCGCCTTCGAATACCAGGCCAATGCCTCGGCCTTCCCTCAGCCGATCCACGCTGCGATCACCCAGCACGGCGCCCAACTCCTTGGCGTCAATGTTGGAAATCACGATGGTTGGCAGTTGCGCCTCGTACCGGCCATTGATCACGGAGAACAGGGTCGCCAGCTCGAACTCGGATGGCTTGGTGGCTCCAACCTCGTCGATGATCAGCAGGGATGGCTCGACCAGGCTGGCGAATGCCTCAGCCTCGGTGTATTCGGCGCGGTCGCCATAGCTGCCCTTGATGAACTGCAGCAGTCCGCCAACGGTGCGGTACACGGCTGTGGCGTTGTGGTTGACGATCACGAAGCCGGCGATGGCGGCGGCCAGGTGGGTTTTGCCAGTGCCGGGCGTGCCGGTCATGACGATGCAACGGCCCTCTTCCAGGTGCTGCGGGAACGTCTCGGCGTACTCGATGCACATGGCGAGGTTGGCTTTCTGGGCCGCCGTCTCGGCACGGAAGTCGGCAAAGTTCTTCCCCATGAACCGTTTCGGGATCAGGGAGGCCCCCAGCTTGCGCTCCAGGCGCTGTTCGACGATCCGGGCATACGTTGCCCGCTGTTCTTCCTCGTCGCGCTCCTGGCGAGCTTTGTCGGCGCAATCCGGGCATCCAGACGCCCTATCCGCGTTCTTGCGGATGACCGAGGCGTATTCACCGTGGTGTGGACAGGTGGCCGGCTGCTTGCCGATTACGCCAAAGCGCTTCTCGATGTCGTTGATGGTCAGGTCGACCTGCTTCGGGCTAGAAGTCATAGGTGCCATCCCCACGAGGCGTAAGGCCCGCCGTGTAGTTGCGATTCTCGAAACCGGTGTGGCGGGATGCCGGAAACGGGTGGACGTTGCCGATGGCCTTTTCCGGAAATATCCCGGTCCAGCCGTTGGCAATTGAGATTGCAAGCACCTGGTCCGGGGCTGAATGGCCCACCAGCGACTTGGCCTGTTGCTCACAGCTCTTGGCGGTTAGCGGCTTGCGGATTTCCTTGCGGTGCTGGCACCAGTCGGCCCAGGCCTTTTCGGAAACGTTCTCGGGCTTGGCAGTCAGGGGATCGAACTTCGAAGATTTCGCCGGTGCGCCAGCACCTTGCTTTTGATTTTGCTCTTTCTTCTCTTCTCTTCTCTTCTCTTCTCTGGTCCGCAAACTGTCCGCATCTGAAGCGGACAAATTGCGGACAGGGTTTTTCCGGTCGTTGCGCTTACGTTCGGCGTCGTTGGCGCGGCGCTTGGCACTGGCCCCGTTGTGCTCGTCAAAGCGAGGCATTACAAGGCTCCCATCGTCTTCGACGGCGGCCCACTCAACGTCGATCATGGCCTGGGTAAAGCCCGGCCAGCCCACCACAGCATCCATCGCATCCACGGTGTAACCCACCAAAACACCATCGCTCGAATGGGTGTCGAAGATGCTCCAGGCAACATGCAGTCCGCCGATAATCCGCAACCTGTCCGCTTGCAATGCGGACACCATGCGGAACACTTTCGGATGCGTCTGAAGGTCGATTCGCATTTTGATCCAATCTCCGGCCATTACTTGCTGCCTTTGCCGACCAGGCCGGCAAGCTCAAGGAAGCGATCGACGTACCAGTGGGGTGCGGTCTCGCGTGGATTGTTGGGGCTGGTCAGGTTCTTGCCGTAGCGAAGGCCCTTATCAGTCACCGACCAGAAATCGACGACGCCGCGCTTGGTGCTGTTGCGCTGGCACCTCTTGATAAAGCCATTGGCAGCCAACAAGCGGTTGAACGCAGCGGCCGTGCTGGCTATCCCGTTTTCTTTGATGAGGTCGGTGATGGGCTTGGTTTCCATCGAAGATCCGCCAGTCGCGTCTGGAGCGGCGTCGATGGCGTAGCCTGGGAGGAATTTAGGGTCGAGGCCGTTGTTCTGTGCGATCTTGGTCAGCATCATCATTTGGCTTGATGGTGCGGGCTTCAGCAGTCTGGTGAAGCACTCCATGATCGCCAGCTCACCGACGACCTTCACGCTGGCGGGCAGCTCGGGCTTTTGAGTCTGCTTTTCAAGGTGCTGCCAGCGATCAACCAACTTTCCGGTGAACTCTGGCGAGAGCTGGGCGACGATGACGTAGCTGTCACGCTCACCCACGTTGTAGATCCTGGTGGCGCGAGGCCGGCCCAGTTTGTCCGTGGACCATTCATCCTCAGATTGAGGGTGGACCAATCCACCCTGGGCCAAGTCTTCGATGAGCCGCTTCACGTTGTCGTGACGCTTCTTGGTCAGCTTTGATATTTCCACCGATGACATAGTGCGCGACACGTTTTCAGATCCGGCGAAACGTGTCGCGACATTGGCCGGGGTATTGCCGGTATTGATTGAACTGTGCATAATCAGCTCCAGAACGTTGTTGTATGTGCTGCACGAAAAGCCACCCTTGCCCGGTGGCTTTTTTGTGCGTCCGATTTACCGTTTTTCATCTTTGAGGCCCTTATCAGTCCTGGCCTTTGATGGCCGGTATGGGAGCCGAAAGGCCTGAACAGTCCCTTTCATCGTTTTTGGTCTTGTGCGATCAGCGATGTGCTTTTCAATAGCCTCCTTGGTCAGTTGCTCAACAGGAATCCCAAGCTGGGCGGCGGCCTCAACCAGGAATTGGAGGTCTTCGTCATCAGCGATTTGCCTCAAGGACAACTCGCAATTTGTTTCAGGCATAAAGCCTCCATAAGGGCCTTCAGGCCATGTCTTGAGTACGGGTAAGCTCTTCCCTCATCTGCTGAATCGCAGCCTTGAGAATTTCGCGGGCAATGACAGCCTTCTGAGTGCCATGGATCTTTGCCAGGGAGCGCAGGTATTCGTCGTACTCGTCGTTGAGCCGAACCTTTGTTTCGTTGTGATTCAGGTGTTTGCGGAAGTCGTACATTTATTGCTCCTTTGAGCATGCAAGGTGGGTTACGCGGCAGATTTTTTAGTCGAGTTGGCAGGGTCATCCAGGCGGCTCGCGGTGAGCTTCCCAGCGGATTCCTTCTCCAACACGCATTGCATTGGGTAGGAGAAGCCGCCGGCGGATCGGCACTGCGAGACGCGGCTCCGGGTGACGATCAATGCATCAGCGATGGCGCCGGGCGTACCGAAGAATTGCAGGGCTTGGTCATAGGTCATTTAAGGTTTCTCCACTTCACTGCACCGGAGTTTAGAAATATTAACAAGAAAAGGCAAGTTATCTAAACTGCCCAATGTTTAGAATCCTTAACCATGAATTTCAGCGAACGAGTTAAAGAGCGCATGGCGGCCCTGGGGCTACGTGCGACCGACATAAGCGAACGGACAGGCGTCTCTCGGACGACCGTCTCCTTTTGGCTGTCTGGAACGAATGGGGCGAAGGGGAAGAACCTTTTGTCCCTGGCTAAGGCCTTGGACTGCTCGCCGGAGTGGTTATCGAGTGGAGCGGAGCCGGTGCAAGCCGGGAGGCAAGTCAGCCTGTCCTCTATAGCTGCGTGGGATGACGAAACCCCGCTCGATGACGACGAGGTCTACGTACCATTTCTTGAGGAGGTCGAACTGGCTGCAGGCTCTGGCCGCTTCGCGATTGAGGAGAGCGACAGCGCCAGACTGCGTTTCTATAAGAAGGACTTGCGCAACAACAACGTGCAGTTCAGCAACGCCAAATGCGTCATGGTCAGCGGCAACAGCATGGTTCCGGTCCTGCGCGACGGCGCCACCGTTGGCATCAACGTCGGCAAGAACTCCTTGCGCGACGTAGTAGACGGCGAGATGTACGCCATCAACCACAACGGCCAACTCCGCGTGAAGCAGCTTTATCGGCTCCCGACCGGGATTCGCCTGCGCAGCTTCAACCGCGATGAGCACCCTGATGAGGACTACACCTTTCAGGACATCCAGGATCAGCAGATCGTGATCCTCGGCCACGTGTTCTGGTGGGCGATGTATTCCCGAAGCCCTTCGTAACCTCTCCCCTTCAATCAGCCCGCCATCGTGCGGGCTTTTTTGTGCCTGGAATTCAGGTCTCTAAACTTTTTGTTAAGTTTCCTAAAAATAAGGCTTGACCAATCTTGTTAAGTTTTCTAAATTTACCTCAACGCCAAGCAACAAGGCGCCAGGGCCTAAACAGTCCGTCCGCTCTTTAACAGCTCAGGATCCTCGCCATCGACTACCCCGGGTTTCATCCGGTAAGTGCGAGCAAGAAATAGTCGATGCCATGCCAGCTCTGGAACTGGCCGTGCTCACCAGATGTGAGTACGCGAAACCACGCAAGCCAGCCAGGAAGAACACCGGACACGAAATGTGTGACCTGGCCAGAGATATGAATCCGGCGATGCGCGTGGTGGAGAACGGAATTTTTCACTGATGCACCTGGGCAACCGGGTGCATTGGGAAAACAACCGGAGACACGGAAATGATGACCTTGAACCTGGGTAACAACGAAACGATCAGCCGCGGTGTGATTCGCGAGACCGACGGCACCTTCACGGCGCTGACGTTCAGCGCGAGCAAGAACTTCAAGACCGAGGCCGGCGCCCACCGCTGGCTGGCAAGGCGGACGTGAGCTGCAAGCTCTGCGGCGCAAACAACACGTCGTCCTTCGGGATGCAGACCCAGCACATCTACTGCCACGTTTGCGGCGGCCATGAATACGAAGGTCAGTTGATCGACAAGAAAGCCTGGGAGGCCTGGATCAATGGCGAGACGAAGCGCCCAAAGCGGAAAGCATCACTGAAGCCCGTTCAATGAGCGGGCTTTGGGATGACGACCGGAGAAACCAAATGCAGAAATTCGGATGTGCAAACAATCAGGAGGCAGCCGACAAGGAGTGCCGCAGGCAATGTCGGCTGGCAAAGAAGAACGGCAGCACGGTGCCTTACAGCCTTTCGCGGATGATCGACGCCAAGGTGCCGCTATCCACCATCCGCGCAGTATCTCGATAGAAGGAGGAGCACATGCCTAAGTACATGCTCGACTACATCCGGCTTTGCCGGGAATGCAGCCACGACATCAGCACCATCGGCAACATGCGCAGCATCGTGATCCCAACACTGCAGCGTGAAGCGACAGCAATTCGCGGTGCGGTGAGCGAGTTCGCCGGGGCCTTCTCTGAGCTTGAGCAAGACGCCGAGCTTCTGGAGTCAGCCATTCGTGCTGGGCTCCAACGCTGCGCCCCACAGCCAGCACAGCAAGAGCTGTTCGCGGCATGAAGATTTCACTGGCTGGCCTTGGCGACAGGGCCAGACGGGAAATCAACCAGGAGCAAGACCATGACGCGTGATGAATTCGAAGACACGAAGGCCTTTGCGGTAGCAGCAATGATTGGGCTTCTCTCAAGGGGTGATGAGCTGGGCGCGCAGGAAGTCGCCACTCGCTCGTTTGATTTGGCCCTGGCTTTTCAGGCCGAAAAGCAAAAGCGCATTGGTGAGTTGCCGCCCTACGACATGTAAAGCATCACCTCTGTCCATTCCAACGAGTGGGCAGACGGATGCGGACGAAACTGCGGCCTATAACCGCCCACCTGCATCAAATCAACCGCTGGAGGACGTCTTACGGCGGGGTGAAATGGACACGGCCGTGGAACTCGGCGCCGGAGACGTAACCGGCAGACCGTGAAAGCATGGCAAGTCTCCAGAAGTTTGCCCGTCACTGCCCGCACATGCGGAACCAAGTTCGCTCCCACAGGTTAACCGCTCTATTCCGGGCCCTGGCCAAAGAATCAACGCGAGAAACACCCTTCTCGCTCCCACAGACAACCGACCAATCCCGCATGCACATGACACCGCGCCCAACGGCAACCAGCGGAAGGATCGTGTGCAGCCGGAATTTGTTGGATCAACCAGATGGAGAGAGTTATGAGCGAGCAACGAGCGCCGTATCCACGGTCAGCGGACAACGCTGACCAGATGAACCTGCCCGAGGGCAAGACCTGTGGTGATTGTGTGCATTGCCGCCGTTGCACGCTGATGTTCGGCCATATCCCGGCTGACGAGTCGTGCGACTGGAGCCCCTCACGCTTTCGTGAAGCCGTTCCAGCCACCGCCTAACCCCAAACACTGGAGGTCGCCATGAGCGATTGGATCAAGTGCAGTGATCGACTGCCTGACCTGCCGAAAGGCGGCGGCAAGCACCACGTCATCGCCTATACGCCCGCCAGAGCAGCACAGCGGTTCGCCAATGGCTCGCGCTTCCTCTACTGGAACGGCATCGACTGGCGCTACCCGGACGGCTCTCGTTTCGAGCATCGCGTAACCCATTGGCAGCCCTTTATCACCCCGCCCACTGACTGACCCGCCACCCTGGAGGCAACCATGAACGCATTACAGGCAATGCAGGACGCCCAGTGGCGCCACGATAACCGACTGCCTCCGGATGACGGTGAGGCGCTGGAACTGGCCCGGGCTGAATGGATCGAGAACGCCGTCGAGCAGCTTGTCGATCGTCGCAGCGACGTGAGATTCAAGCGCCGGCTCTATGCGGCCCAGGGCATCACCTTCAAGTACTTCGCGGCTGAGGTTGAGCAATACGCTATAGCCAGCGCCTGCAAGAGCCCGTGCGCCATTGGCGAAATGATCATCGGTGGCCTGTTCGGCGACAAGTCGCTGGCCCGTGACGGCGCAATAGACCTGATGGCCGGGCCTGACCCGAGGGAGCAGGTGCGCATCATCGCCCGCAGACTTCTGCGCGCGCTGGCTGATGACGCACTGATCGCCCAGGCAGAGGACGACGCATTGTGACCATGAGTCCGCACGTCCTGATCGGCCAGGAGCTGGACACCCTCGAGGATCCGGAAACACCGGTCAGCTGGTCGGTGATGATCCAGAAAACGCTGTCCGAAATGATGCTCGACAATCGAATCACCATCGAAGAATTCAACCACTACTGCGGGCGCCTCAACAAGATCGTTGACCGGCGCAAGGAGTCGTCATGAGCACTGCACCGGTTAAATCCCTGATCGACGAGCAAATCGAAGAGCTGCCCGCCGACCGCATGATCCTGGCCTTCACCCACACCAAGTGGCTGGGTGCCCTATCGCTGGCGCATGACGCCGGAATCCCGAATGTGCATGCCTGGTGCGGCCGGGCCTGCATGTGTGGTGAATGGACTGTCGCTTACGAGGTGAGGGCATGAATATAGATTGGAGCAAGGCGCCGAAAGGCGCCACTCATTACTGTCCGATCAGGAAAACATGGCTTAAACAGGGCGGGCATTGCACGTGGCTGTCATGGTCGCCGTTTGGGCGTACCCATGAGGAAGTGTTGATTGGCTGGACATTCTGCCACCCTCCAGAAGACGAATCTGCCCTGATCAAGGAACAATGGACCGGCGAAGGCCTTCCCCATATTGGGGCAGTGTGCGAGGTTCGCCGGATAGCATGGGGGGACACATGGAGCAAAGTGAAAGTTCTTTGCTACGGCGAAAAGCGAGCATTTTTTCAAAATGCAGACGGCACCGAGCAGAGCCTTCGGCTAGACAAGATTGAGTTCCGCCACATCCGCACGCCAGAGCAGATCGCTGCGGAAGAGCGCGAAGCCAAAGCCAAGGAAATGTATCTGTCGGTCTACTTCGCCGTGTCGGAAGAGAGCTGGGATCACGTACCTGAAGCAATGCGTGAAACGTTCCGAAAGGCCATTGACGCCGGCTGGCAGCAGGTGGCGCCATGAAAGCACTCACCTGGATCCTCTCCGCCGCCATCCTTTCGGCCCTGCTCGCCTACACCGTAGTGAAGGAAAGGCATTCGAACTGCAGTGTTCCTCAGCTTTCGCAGGTGTTCCGGTGACCGGCCATCAGCGCGCCAGGCGCATCCTGATCTGGCGCGGGTCGTTCTCGGCCATCACCTTCTGGACCTTCCTGATGCTGATGAGCGCATTGGCTGACCGCATCACTCAATAACGCCAACCTTCCACACAGCGCCCCTCTCCGGTGGCGCGGAGAACAGTCATGTCCGATAAAAACATGCAGATTTGGGCGCAGGTCGAGAAGACCGACACCCGGTTCACCAAAAAAGCCAAGGTCAACGGCCAGGACATCACCAGCCTGAGCGGCACCGCGATGGTGATGAAGGCGACCGAGCTGTTCGGCCCGGTCGGCATCGGCTGGGGCTGGAAGATCATCGAGGAGCGCTTCGATGAAGGCCACGAAATCTACATCGGCGAGGGCGACAAGCGTTCCTGCATTGGTCGCGAGATCGGCCACACGTTGAAGATCGCCCTCTGGTTCACCCAGGACGGCCAGCGCGGCGAGATCGAGCAATACGGCTGCACCCGTTACCAATACAAGACCAGCTACGGCATGACTACTGATGGCGAGGCGCCGAAGAAGTCCCTCACTGACGCCATCAAGAAGGCCTTGTCGATGCTTGGCTTCAGCGCGGACGTCTTCCTTGGCTTGTTCGACGATCAGACCTACGTCGATCAGCTCAAGGAAGAACAAGCCATTGAACAGGCCGTGGATAAAGACGCCGAGATCCTGCGCCAGAAGCAGGAGCGCCTTGATTGGCTCAACTCAGCCGTCGAGACGATCGGCAAGGCCGTGACCAGCCACGAACTGAAGATGCTCAACGTCAAATACATCCGCGAGGCGACCCGCCGCAACGAGCCGACGTTTATCGCCCGCATCACCCGCGCCTTTGAAGAGCGCAAAGCGGCTCTTGAACCAAGCAAGGAGGATGCAGCATGACCCAGCTCTATGCACTCACCGGCAAGCTGGCCGAGCTTCAAGGCATGGCTGACACCGACGACGAGGGCCTTAAAGAGGCCCTGCAATACGCCATGGATGAGATCCAAGGCGAGTTCGAAGTGAAGGCCGACAACATCGTCATGTTGCGCCGGAATATCGAAAGCGACGTCACTGCGATTAAAAACGAGATCGAGCGCCTGGAAGAACTCAAGCGCATCAAGTCGAACAGCGTGGCGGAGCTCAACGACTACCTTCGCCGAAACATGGAGGCGGCCAACCTCAAGACGATCAGGCGGCCTCTGTTCACCATCACCCTGGCCCAGGGCAAAGAGAAGGTCATCGTGGACAACGAGGACGCGGTGCCGGACGAGCTGACGGCGGTGAGCACCAGCATCGCGCCGGACAAGGTCGCCATCGCCGCCAAGCTCAAGGAAATCCGCGAGCACAACGAAGCGGTTCGCAAGCGCTTGGCCGCCGGCGAAGACGCAGAACATGAACTGATCGAAGAGCCGGCCTGGGCGCACCTTGAGCGCGGCGACAGCTCGATCCGCATCAAGTGAGGTCTCCATGATCAGCACCGAGCTCAGCATGATCCAGATGCTCAACCCGCAGCGCCACAAGCTGGCGTTGCTCCAGGAAGCCTTCTTGAGCAAAGGAGGGACTATTCAAGTGCTGGAGGGGCCGACCTTCGAGCCGCCACCGCCAAGGCATGAGCCACCGCCAAGCATGAAGGCTGCCAAACCGAAGAGGGAGCCACCCAAACAAAACTGGCTCGACAAGATGGCGCAGCGCGATCTGGAGCGCGAAGAGCGTGCCGCCAAGCGGGAACTGGAAAAGTCCGAACTGATGGAGAGGGCTCGCAAGCTGTCCGAGACAGCGACCTATATCCAGGCTGAGCTACAGACCGGCCTGGCCCGACGGACACTTCAGCGACTTGCTGTCGAGGGCGGCTTCAAGTTTCAGCCGGCGATCAACAACCGCAGGCCGCAGCGTGCCTCAGAGGCGGATGACAAGAAGAATGCCGAGCGAATCATGGCCTTCAAGGAGATAGGCCTTTCGCGATATCAGGCTATGAGCCGGATTGGCATCACCCACAAAACATTCAGCCGCCTTCTGCTGAAGTTTGAAATCGACTATCCCATCCGCGGGGATGTACAGGTGACTTCAAGAGCAAGCGAAAGCCCCACAACATCAAGGCCAGAATTGAACGCTCCTGCCGCGCCATCCTCAGCACCAACCATGTGTGCGTGGTCAACATCGACCCGGTCGGTCGGCAGTGGATGTTCAACTGGAAAACTTGCCGAGTCATCCGCAGTCGTCAGGTGTGCGATGCGATTTTCGACGTGGCCCACAACTGGACGATCTACATCAGCGGCATGTGCGTCAGGCAGGACGGCAGCGAGTATCTGAAGTCACTGGAGATCGCGCCAAACGGGATGTATCTCGCCAGACAGCTCACCGAGGCGATCGAGCAGTACTACACACAGGTGCGCGACAGCTGCAACCCGCAGCACCTGGTAGCGCACGGTTGGATTGCCATTCCAAGCTCGGTATCGCTGGACGAGGCGCAGGCCGCGAAAGTGTTTGCCGCTGCCGGCGCCTGGCATCAGGTGAAGGTAGCAGCGTGAGACGTTTCCGCACCCAACAACGCAAGCGACAGACCTGGCTGGACATGCCGGCCAGTGGAATTGAAGGAGTAGGCCATGCCCGAAACACTGGAGCCGACGGCGGAAGCGCTCAAGCAGCGCCGAAAGCGCGAAAAGGCAGCGGCGAAGGCTGCCGCCCTGGGCATCGAGAAGTTCACGGTTGAGGTCGCCGGCGTTTTCAAGCCCGACCTCAAGCGCGTCATGGCAGCCCACGGCATCAACAACCAGCAGGACGTTCACCAGCGGCTGCTTATGAGCCTGATCGCGGCTGACTACGAAACCCAGGCCAAGATGCTGAAAATCAAAACGACACCTTTCGTTATTACTGAAAAGGTGTCGCGACTTATTCGGGAGGCCGGCCGCAAGTCGCTCGCCGACGATCCGCCAGAACCTGAAGACGAAATCGAAATTCCAACATAACCCCTACCCACGCTGCGCATCCGGTTACGGAGGGCGGCGCATACCCGGAGAAAACCATGACTCAACATGCACAGCAATCCGTAGCCGCCGCCGACCTGCCAGAGCGCGGCCAACCTCTCGCCGGCGGCGCCTTCGTCACTCGCTACTGGCTGAACGGCGAAGAGCGCGCCTTGGTGCTGCTCGACAACGAACTGATCGGCACCTGGGGCAAGTACGGCGAAGACATTTCCGGCGCCAAAAGCCTCAGTGACGGCGCCGCCAATACCCGCGCCATGGCCGAAGCCGGTAGCGATATCGCCGTCAAGGCTCTGGAGCTGGATGCGCACATCCCGTCCTACCTCGAAGGCGCTCTGTTGATGGCGGCTAAGGCCGACGGCGTGGTGACCCTGCGCGAGGATCGCTGGCACCACCTGAGCACGCAGTTCTCCGCCTACAGCGCCTACTTCATGGACTTTGAAGCTGGCTGGCTCGGCGACTTCGTCAAGGACGACGAGCGCCTGGTGCGCCCTGTCCGCAGCCTTCCTATTCAGTAATTCACTCCTTCATTCCTTTTTATGCAGGCGATTCGCGGGGGCGACTAGATGTCGCTCAGACCAGAAGCGCGCCGGGAAGCGCCGGCAGCCTGCACCTATTTCGATTCCTGGAGCATTCCATGCAACTGATAACCGTAAGTGACGGAACAACAACGCTCTCGACACCGAGCCAGGAGCTTGCGCTGCAGGTGCTCGCGGGGCTCGGCAGTTCCGCCAAGCAAGTCAGCAGTGCGGCTAGTGTACCGGCCATTGGCGAATATTGGCCTGGCGAAGGCGGCGTGAACAGCGGCCTGTTCCAGGGTGGTGACCGCCCCTACTACCTGATCGTGCCGACTGGCGAAGATGCCGAGGCCGATCTTGAGTGGGGTGGCTACGGCCAGGATCTCGACGGTGCTAAATCCCCATGGGATGGCCAGGCGAACACCGCTTACCTGGTAAGCAGCAACCGAGAGCATGACCACCCTGCCGCCCAATTCTGCGCCAACTTCGAACGTGATGGGCACAAGGACTTCTACCTGATGTCCCGCCGAGAGGCGACATTCCTAGAAACTACAGTCGCGGGGGTTTTCTCGAATCCCTGGCATTGGACCAGTTCGCAGTTCTCCGCCGACAGCGCCTACGACATGGACTTTGAAGATGGCTGGCTCAGCAACGGCGTCAAGACCTTCGAGCGCCTGGTGCGCCCTGTCCGCAGGAAATTCCTTTAATCATTCAATTCTTCATTTCTGGGCGCGATAGCGCCCTCGCTTTTCAAGGAGGCCAGGATGGCCCTGCATACGGAACTGGAAATCCACAAGGTGGCAGAGGAACTGCTCGGCCTATCACTTGACCTGGTGCGGAATATTCCGCGAGACCTGAAGCAGGTGGTAGGAGCCAAAGTCAGGGACGAGTGCCTGCAGGTTCTGGTGCTGATCGGGCGCGCCAACATGGCCCGTGAAAAACTCCCCCACCTCAACCTCCTGCTGGAAAGCATCTGGATGCTGAATTACCTGCTGAGAGCCTTGACGAACAGAGGGCTGATCAGCAAGGGACAGCATGCCAGGGCGATGAAGATGACGGCCTCTGTCGGCCGGCAGGCAAATGCCTGGAAGAAGTCAGCAACCGCGCCCGCTGCGTGAGGGTCAAGGCCCTCTCGTCTGTGCGCAAAATCTGGTCGAGCCGCTGACCCTTAGGTCGCCGCCATGTGCACAACGGATACCGCCGGTCTAAAGCGTCCGCGTAGGTCCCGCACAGTTTCCTCGCTGATCGGCTCTGCCTTCGGCAAGGCGACGTAGATAGCTCGATAGGTCGCAGTTCTCCGCCAACAACGCCTACAACATGGACTTTGAAGATGGCTGGCTCAACAACAACGACAAGAACAACGAGCGCCTGGTGCGCCCTGTCCGCAGATTTAAGTGTTGCTCCATTCCAGTTCGAGGATCTCGTCCAGGCCTATTACGACTGCCGTCGGAACAAGCGGAACACCGCGAGTGCACGGCTGTACGAAAAGGACATGGAGATCAACTTGCTGGAGCTTTACGACGACCTGACCGCCGGCACTTACCGGCCAGGCCGCTCCATCTGCTTCGTGGTCACCCGACCGAAAGCCCGGGAAGTCTGGGCGGCAGCGTTTCGGGACCGCGTCGTCCACCACCTGCTGTACAACCATGTGGCACCGCGCTTCTACGCCAGCTTCATAGCGGACAGTTGCGCGTGCATCCCGGGGCGCGGGACGTTATACGCCGCCCAACGCCTTGAATCGAAGATCCGCAGCGCCAGCGAGAACTGGTCGAAGCCGATCTTCTACCTCAAGTGCGACCTAGCGAACTTTTTCGTTGCCATTGATAAAGAGGTCCTGCGCCAACAGCTGGCCGCGAAGATCACCGAACCCTGGTGGCTGGCCCTGGCTGAGCAGATCCTGATGCACGACCCTCGCGAGGACTACGAGGTGCGCAGCCCGGCTCATCTGTTCAACCGGGTGCCGCAGCATAAGCGCCTGACCGCGCAGCCGGCGCGCCTGGGGCTGCCCATTGGCAACCTGTCCTCGCAGTTCTTCGCGAATGTGTACTTGAACGCCCTGGATCAGTTCGCCAAGCACCGGCTCGGCGCCAAGCACTACATCCGGTACGTCGATGACTTCGTGTTCCTGCACGAGTCGCCGCAACAGCTCAATGCCTGGTTGGCAGAGGTGGAAGCCTTCTTGCCAAGCCTGGGCGCCAAGCTGAACCCGAAGAAGACAATTCTTCAGCCAGCGGATCGCGGCGTCGACTTCGTCGGGCACGTCATCAAGCCCTGGCGGCGCACGACCCGGAAGCGATCATTGGCCCAGGCGCTGAAGCGAACAGCCGCGGCGCCCGCCGAGGATCTGCGCGAAACCGCAAACAGCTACTTCGGCCTGCTCAGTCAGGCCAGCCACAGCGAGAAAGACCGGGCCGCGCTGGCTCGCGTTGTACTCAAGCGCGGACATGTCGTCAACGGCGCGTTGACCAAGACCTACCCGAAGAAGCAGCCGACCTAAGCGTCCGCGAGCGGATTGTCAGCTGAAGTCCAGCACCTCAGAAAGCAGGCCCGCCGACTCGGTGTAGATCGCCAGATCAATGACCTGGCGAAGGAACACGACCATCGCCAGTTTCTGAGCGCCGTCAGGCAGCCCTACCCATTTCGGCTATTCGGATAATCGTGTGTAATTCACAGGAATCAGCTATAATCTAAATCCGGAATATCGTGTGTAATTGGTAATCGAAAATGACTGAGCGAACCCAGATTTGGAGTAGTGGTGGTGGAACCCAAAGCAGTGCGATTGCCGCGCTCATTTGCCAAGGAGAGCTGAGCCCAGACCTTTCGATCATCGTCGATACCGAGCGCGAGATGAGCACCACTTGGGATTACATGGATCGTTGGGTGTTGCCAGCCTTACAAGCGGCAGGGGTTCAGCTGCACAGGGTTGCCAAGAGCCGCTACGCCACGGTTGATCTGATGCGCAATGACGACCTGCTGATTCCTGCATTCACCACTGAAAGTGGGTCGGTAGGTAAGCTCCCTACCTATTGCAGCAATGAATGGAAGCAGCGCGTCATGCGGCGCTGGGCATCTGAGAAAGGCGTTCTCCAAGCCGACGTATGGATCGGCTTCACGATTGATGAGATGCGCCGAGTCACCCAGCCAATGGGTAAGTGGCAGAACCACTACCCGCTGATAGAACGGCGCATGACGCGCGGCGACTGCATAGCTCTTGTTAAGCGCATGGGCTGGCCTGAGCCACCTCGTTCTGCCTGCTGGATGTGCCCCAACATGAACAAGCATGATCGCCGGTGGCAGAAAGAGAACGCCCCCGCTGACTTCGCAAAGGCCGTCCAGTTCGACAAAGACATTCGCCTGATCGACGAAGACCTTTGGCTGGTGGATACCGCGCAGCCCCTAGATGAGGCTGATTTCTCTTCCGGCGACGATCTCTTTACTGGCAGGTGTGACTCAGGCATGTGTTTTGTCTAAAGTCACCACCTTTGGCCGCCGTAGTAAGGAATCACTTTGACGGACATTCTTGATCTCACTGACTGGACGGTGATCAGCTCAACCTTGAGCGATGGCACCTACAAGATCAGCGCCGAATACAAAGTTGCTCTTCAGGCATGCACCAAATGCGGCCTGATCGGAAAGCTGTACCGGCACGGCCCCAAGGTCGTGGCCTACCGCGATAGCCCTATAAGGGGCGCTCACGTCCAGCTTTCCGCCAAGGTTCAGCGGTACAAGTGCCGGGAGTGCGGAGGCACGTCGTTGCAGCCACTGGAAGGCGTCGAGGTTGATCGGCGCATGACTAAGCGGTGCGTCGACTACATCAAGACCCAGTGCCTGCGTGACACCTTCACCAGGCTGGCAGAGCACATTGGCTGCGACGAGAAGACGATCCGCAATATCGCGAACGACTACGTCCACTACATGAACACCCAGTTCAAACCGTACCTGCCAAATTGGCTGGGTATCGACGAGACCAAGATCGCCGGTGACATGCGCTGCGTGCTGACAGACGTTGGCCGTAACGTGCCTATCGACATTCTCCCCCATCGAGACCAGGACACCCTGGCTCGCTGGCTCCACGGCTTCTCTGACCGCTCGACCCTGCTAGGTGTGGCCACCGACATGTGGCGACCATACCTCAACGTGGTGAACATGATGACCCCCGGTGTTCCAGTGGTGATCGACAAGTTCCACGTAGTGCGGATGGCCAACTATGCCGTGGACAAGACCCGCATTCGACGGGGTAAGGCCCAGGGCGTCAAGGTCAACAAGGAGTGGAAGCGCAGCAAGGTACTGCTCAACAAGAGCGGTGCCAACCTCAACGACAAGCAGGCCTTCAATCTCGATATGTGGGTGAATAACGACGCTGAGATAGGTCAGTCGTATCAGCTCAAGGAGGACTTCTATGCCCTGTACAACCTGCCCAAGGATGAAGCCATCCCTGCTCTTGATCTGTGGCTGGCAGCGGTCAAGGCAAGCGACGTAGTAGCCGATTACAAAGACCTGCTATCAGCCCTGAAGAACTGGCGGCAGCAGATCATCAACTACTTCGACTACCCCATCACCAACGGCTACACCGAGGCCCTGAACGGCATGACCAAGGTCATCAACCGCAATGGTCGCGGCTACACCTTCGACATCATCAGGGCTCGCGTCCTCTTCTCCAGGAGCGCCAGAGCAGGCCAGTCACCCGAGTGGTTCTGCGTTTCTTGTGGCGGTCTGTTCTTCGAAGATGAAACGGAATCGTGCATGCACACCGAGGAAGGTGATGATCGAAAACACTGCATCTGTCCTGAGTGCAGTGAAAGATCAATTACACAGTCAATGGAGTGGGAAGACACCATCGACTGGGCTGAGGTTTACACACAGTTATCCGAATAGCCCCCATTTCAGCATCGCCCTCGCGTCTTCCTCTATTGCCGCGAGTGCATCTATGTCGCTTTGCAGTCTCATGTCGGCCTCCGGTCGGTGTGAGCATGAACAAGTCATAGCCCTTAACTACGAATCACGCCAACCGGCGAGGATCCCCTATGTCCGCACAACAGATCGACGAGAAGAAACTCGAGCGCGCGATCCGCAAGATCAAGCACTGCCTGGCACTGGCCCAAAGCGCCAACGAGAACGAAGCAGCAACGGCGCTGCGGCAGGCACAGGCATTGATGCGCGAATACCGCCTCACCGAGATGGATGTGAAGTTGAGCAACGTCGGCGAAGTCGAGTCGGCGCTCTTCCGCGCCAAGCGACGGCCGGCTTGGGACCAACAACTGAGCATCGCCGTAGCGGAAGCATTCAGCTGCACGACCCTGCGGCGTAGGAAGTGGAGTCCAGCAAAAGGCCAGGTCATCGAGTGCGCGATATTCGTCGGCGTTTCTCCGGCCCAGAACATCGCGCTGTATGCGTATGAGGCCCTGCACACCAAGCTCACACAGGCGCGGAAGGAGTACTGCTCAGCAGTCAGGTCTGGAGTTCGGCGCAGTGAGTATTCGGCAGAAACCGCCGGCGACCACTTTGCACTGGCGTGGGTTTGGGAGGTCCAGTCGAAGCTGAAAGCGCTTGTGCCCCAAGGCGACGATGATTCGCTCGGTCAGCCCTCCGCTGGCCAAGGCCTCGTCGCAATTCAGGCGCAAGACAAGGCCTTGATCAGCGAGTACCTGGCCGCTCAAGACATCAAAGAGTCGCGGAAAAGTAAAGGCGTTGAGTTGGATATGAACGCCCAAATCGCCGGCATGCTCGCCGGGAGCAAGGTAGAGCTGCATGCCGGCATCGCACGCGGCGGCGAAGACACTCTCGCCCTATCCGCAATCGCCTGACCTCATCCCCACTCCACCGCCCGGGCATGCCCCGGCAAGGACTCCCCGTGACCAACCTGTTCTGGCGCCTGGTCGCCAAGCTGCTTGCGCGCCCGGCGGTTGCCGCCTGGCTCATCGCCCGGGCCCAGCGCACCCCGTACCAGCACATCATGTCCGCCGACGGCACCGAGATGTACATGGGCCGCTGGTGGCTGTTCAACCCGTACAGCCGGGAGACGCACAGGCCAGCGTCGTGGTGGTGCCCGTGGTCTTTCCGCATCCACCACATCATGCGGCCGGACGCTGACCGGGATCTGCATGACCATCCCTGGAACGCCCGGACCATAATCCTGCATGGCTGGTACACCGAAGAGCGGCCCGTGCTTGCATCGACCGCCGACTGGCTGAAACCCGGCCTTCCACTCTTGTGGTTGCCAAATGACGAGGTTTGCAAGCTGGCCACGGTCACGCGCAGCCCGGGCGGCACCGCCCGCCTGAACCACGGCGAATACCACCGCATCGACCAGGTATCCCCCGGCGGCGTCATCACTCTATTCATCACCAGCAAGTGGCGTGGTGACTGGGGATTCCTCGTAAACGGCGTGTAGGTGCCATGGCGCACCTACACCGGCACTGATAATTAACGGGAGGTTGCATCATGCGCAACATAAAAACACGGGAAGGGTTTGAGTTCTGGGACAAGCTGAACGCGCTACCGCGCTTCGCCTTCCTGCTTTCGCCATCGGGCAAGTCGGTGCAGAAGTTCGAAGACCAGGCCATGGGCAACTGGATCGATGTGCACGAAGCGCAAAAGGTCGTTGACCAAGCACAGGACGAGATCAATCAATTCCGCGCCGAGCGTGACGCCCTGCAGCTCCTGCTGAACCAGCGCGACGAGCAGAACCACAGCCTGGAGCAGCGGCGCCAGGCAGAACAGCAGGCGTGCCAGGCGGCAGAGAAGCATGCCGAGCGCTACCTATGGCTGCTAGCCAATGCGGATTTGATGCACTGGGAAAACATGCTGCGGTGCGCAGATTTGGAGGGCATTGAAAGCATCAATCAATTCATCGACGCCGCCATAAATGCAGCCGACGAGGTCGACAATCCAAGGCAGGCGACGGATAGCGACTGGCGCATGAACCCATGCAAACAAGGTCACCGCGACGTCGGCGCGGCGGGCGGCGTTGCGCACTGCTACACCTGCGACGAGAAGATCGAAGCAGCGACCACGCAAGAAGCCTTCGAGCGCTGGAACGCGACACACCCGGCGGCGCAACCATGAGGCACGCCCTGCGACGAAAGCTTGAGGCATGGCTGATCCTGCTGGCAGCCGGGATCCTGATTGGCCGCAACGTCCACCGCGCTCCAGTGACATCCCGCCGCGACAACAACGACATGTGGGCTATGGCCGAAAAGCTGGAAGCCATCGCCAACCGCATCAGCAAGAACTACACGTAACACCTCCCCCTTCAAAGTCAGCCGCTATAGCGGCAAGGACGAACTCGCCCATGGAAAACAAAAAGGCTGGCCCTAACCACTTCCGCTACGTCGACACCATCGGGCCGGACGGCCTGACCGTGACGATGCAGACCTGGGTGGCATACGCCGAAACCCCAATGTGTTGGTATCTGCTGAGCGAGCCAGAACACGACCGCTTAACGCGTGGCTGGCTGAGCGAAGCAGGGGCAAAGAAAGCGCGGAAACGCGTGCTCAAGCACCAGTATTTCTCTTCAAGGTGCTTTGCCTACACTGACAAAGAGCGAGCGCTGAACTCGTACAAATGCCGAAAAGAGTGGCAGATCCGCCACTCCACACTCTCGCTGGAGCGCGCCAAGGCCGCCATAGGTTACTTCGGCGACTCGACTGTGACGGACCCTCCCAGCGAGGCCGTTATCCCGAGCGACTACATCCAAAACTCATTTGCGTGGGAGTGACGCCATGACCGCCATCATCAGCGAGTGCGGCACCTACCGCTATCAACTCACCAGACCTGGCGACATGCACGCAGACAAAGGCGCGGCGCTGTTCCTCATGCTCAACCCGAGCACCGCCGATGCCACCCTTGACGACCCTACCATTCGGCGATGCCGAGCGTTCGCTCGCGCCTGGGGCTGCAACGGCATCACCGTCGCCAACCTGTACGCGCTGCGGGCAACCAACCCTGCGGACCTGTGGAAATCCTTTGACCCTGTCGGGCCAGAGAATGACCAGTACCTGAGACACCTAGCTCGCGAGCATACCGATGTCGTATGTGCCTGGGGCGCCAACGCACAGGCTGAACGAGCCGAGATCGTTACACGGCTTCTGCTGGGTGCCGGTGCCCGGTTGTGGTGCCTCGGCACGACAAAGGACGGCCATCCTCGGCACCCGCTTTATGTCCGAGGCGATCATCCACTGTTGCGCTGGCCCGAGGTGACGCCATGATCCTCCCCCTGCTCTACATGGCCTGGCTCATCTATTCGGGGCCGAGGCCATGACCGAACAAAACACCAAAGAATTTTACTCTGCCGAGCAAGCTTTTCAGCATGCCGCCGACTGGTGTAAGCGCCATCCCGCATGGCGCCGGATCTGCGATATCCCGGATCACTCCGTGCTCATGAAAACCTACGATGAGATTCCGAAACGCGAACGGGCCTACTGGGACGAGAACGGCGGCGAAGAATGCTGGCGTGAATTCGGGACCGCTGGAAGCAAGGTGCCCACCGGGTTCATCTCTGGAAAGGGCGAGTTTTTCGACAACGTGCTCAAGGTGCCTCTCCATCACAACCTGATGATGGTTTTTCGCGTTGGCAAAAGCTGGAACCCCTGACCCATTCCCCTAACCCCAATCCACCTACAGCCTGCCGGTTATCGGCGGGCGAGGAACTCCTATGCCAGCAAAAAAGCTGTTTGAAGTCCTGATCAGCACCCTGCTCTACCTGCTGATCACACTGCTCTGGTTTTTCTATGCGGTACCAGAAATGGTCGAGCGCGGATCTGATATTGCCCTGATCATCGCCGGTTTCGGCTCGCTGGTCTGGCTCTCCGCCACCGGCTGCATCCTCATTTACATCATCCAGAAGGCGCGCCCCGCGTAACCCTTTCTGCCGCCAGGCGCGGCACGGAGCATCATCATGGCAAAGGTCATTGCACAAATGACGATAAAGCTCCCCCGGCTTATGGAGGTGAGCGAATACAGGAAGCTGCGCTACGTCGGGGGAAAGCCGAGTGTTCAACAGCTGAAGAAATGGATTGAGGAAGGCGAAGTGGCAGGAGAAGTGAAAGGCGGGATGTATTTTGTGGACGTCCAGGCCGCCGTGATGGGATCTGCTGACCCGCTGCTGGCCCAAATGATGGAGATCGGCTGATGGCTGCCCGGCCGCGCACACTGAAAAACAGGAAGTTACCGCCAAACCTCTACCCCAACGGGAAGTATTGGCGGTACCGCAACCCAATCACCGGACTGATGACGAGCATCAACCGCCCCATAGAGGAGGCAATAAAACTAGCCCGGTCGGCGAATTTGAAACTGGCGGCACTCGTTGTCGACGATGGCGCGCTGCTCACCCTGCTGACTGGTGACCGCCTGCCGACTGTCAGTAACCTGCTCCAGCGCTTCCACGATGAATGGCTGGTGGATAAGGGCTACGCCGCTCGCACCTTGGAAGAGATCAAATTCAAGATCGAGCGCTACCGACAGGACCTTGGAGATAGGCTTATCGGGCAGATGGACGTGCTGGCTATGGCCGAGTATCTGGACCAGTTCAGCAACAACGCCTACACCAAGCACAGGGGACTGTGGGTGCAGATATTCGCGTTTGCCGTGGCCAAGGGCCTGGCCGAGCGAAATAACGCCGAGCTGACCCTGGTGAAGAAGGAGGCGGAGAAGAAGCGCCAGCGGCACACGCTCGAGGGGTTGAAGTCGATCATCGACGCGGCGACCACGCCACCCTGGCTGAAGCGAGCAATTCGCCTGGCGATGACCAGCCTACAACGGCGCGAAGATATCGTGACATGGCTGAAATCAGCTGCAGATATGGAGAAAAACACTCTGACGGTATCGCCGGGCAAGACCCAGGGTTATGACAACCCCGTCCACCTGAAAATCAAGATGGGCGCCGCGCTCCGAGATGTAGTTGGCGAGTGCCTGCGTTCGCCTCTGGTTTCCCCTTACCTGATCCACTACAAGCCCAAGGCGAGGCGGCGGGAGCAGATCGACGCAAAGGACCATTGGACGTCGGTGACACCGGATTACCTGACCAAGGAGTTCAGCAAGGCCCGAGACGCGGCACACACCTACGACCATGTGCCGGCCGGCGAGCGCCCCACTTTTCATGAGATCCGCGCTTTGGGCGCATGGTTGTACGAGCAGCAGAATTTCCCACAGGAATATATCCAGGCGCTGCTGGGTCATGCGGACGAGAAGATGACCAGGCACTACCAGGAGGGGCACGGCAACAAGACAATTGAGTACGTCGAGGTGGGAGCCGAATTGGCATTGTGAGGTGGGGGTTTTGCAAAAGTTTTGCAAAAGTTTTGCAAATCGCAGACAACAAAAAAGGGCCCACCTTTCGGTGAGCCCTTCTAGACCGCCCAGCAGAGCGGATTTTGTTTGGTAGGCGCGATTGGACTCGAACCAACGACCCCCACCATGTCAAGGTGGTGCTCTAACCAACTGAGCTACGTGCCTGCTGTGAGGCGGCATTCTACGGAATTCCGGAGGGGTGTCAACACCTTTTTTTCACCTAACCCTATGAATATGCAAAATATTTAATTTCGCCAAGGCAACGAAGATTTTGCGGTGGCTGGCGGCCGATTTTTATCTCGGGTAGGATCGCTGCATTCGTAAAAAATATAAAACAGAGGTTGCAGAATGGCGAACACATCCTATCCAGCGTCCTATTACGCCGCGTCGGCCAACCCGGTTCCTCCGCGCCCCGCCCTGCAGGATGACGTCGAGACGGATGTTTGCGTGATCGGCGCTGGTTACACCGGCCTGTCCTCTGCGCTGTTTTTGCTGGAGAACGGTTTCAAGGTAACGGTGCTTGAGGCGGCGAAGGTCGGCTTTGGGGCTTCGGGTCGCAACGGCGGCCAGATCGTTAACAGTTATAGCCGCGATATTGATGTGATCGAACGCAGCGTCGG
Source organism: Pseudomonas sp. A25(2017) (assembly GCF_002001065.1). Classification (NCBI taxonomy): domain Bacteria; kingdom Pseudomonadati; phylum Pseudomonadota; class Gammaproteobacteria; order Pseudomonadales; family Pseudomonadaceae; genus Pseudomonas; species Pseudomonas sp. A25(2017). The sequence goes on from NZ_MUOA01000060.1 coordinate 117,127, forward strand.
TCCTCAGCAGGCGCAATTGCTGGGCAACATGGCGTTCGAGGGCGGGCGGATCATTCGTGAGCGAGTGGCGAAGTATCAGATTCAGTGTGATTTGAAGGACGGCGGTGTATTCGCCGCCCTCACCGCTAAACAGATGGACCACCTGGAGTCGCAGAAGCGTTTATGGGAGCGTTTCGGGCATACCCAGTTGGAGTTGCTGGACCAGCGGCGTATTCGCGAGGTGGTGGCTTGCGATGAGTATGTGGGCGGCATGCTGGACATGAGCGGCGGGCATATTCATCCGCTCAACCTGGCCTTGGGCGAAGCGGCGGCTGTGGAGTCGCTGGGCGGGGTGATTTATGAGCAATCGCCAGCGGTGCGCATCGAGCGTGGTGCCAGCCCGGTTGTGCATACGCCACAGGGCAAGGTCAGGGCCAAGTTCATTATCGTGGCGGGCAATGCTTACCTGGGCAATCTGGTGCCAGAGCTGGCGGCCAAGTCGATGCCTTGCGGTACACAAGTGATCGCCACCGAGCCGTTGAGTGATGAGTTGGCGCATAGCCTGCTGCCTCAGGATTATTGCGTCGAAGACTGCAACTACCTGCTCGATTACTACCGGCTGACGGGCGACAAGCGGCTGATCTTCGGCGGCGGCGTGGTGTATGGCGCGAGGGATCCGGCGAACATTGAGGCGATCATTCGTCCGAAGATGCTCAAGGCATTCCCGCAGCTCAAGGATGTGAAGATCGATTACGCCTGGACCGGAAATTTCCTGCTGACGCTGTCGCGTCTTCCGCAGGTCGGGCGGCTGGGGGATAACATTTATTATTCCCAGGGCTGCAGCGGCCATGGCGTGACGTATACGCACCTGGCGGGCAAGGTCCTGGCTGAGGCGCTGCGGGGTCAGGCTGAGCGTTTTGATGCGTTTGCGGACCTGCCCCACTACCCTTTCCCAGGCGGTCAGTTGATGCGTACGCCGTTTGCGGCGATGGGGGCTTGGTATTACGGGTTGCGGGATAAGCTTGGGTTCTGAGATTCGCGATTCGTCACCCGCTGCCGGCTAACCCTGTTATCGATCCTCGCGGGTATGCCACAGGCGCAGCAGGTAAACGGTGGAATGTATTATTTCGTAACGCATCTCATAATGGCCGATCTGAATTCGGCGCACATCCCGTGGCTCGAACTCTTCAAGGCGTTCGCCTATACGCGGGTTAGTCAGCAACGTGATCGGTGCCGCGGTGAGCTGCTGCACCGTTCGTGCTGCAGCAGGCTGATTCACTGCCGCCAGAAACTCGTAAAGCCGGGAGATATCAGAGAGCGCCTTGCTCGTCCACTTCAACTCCATCAGCGCGGCACCGGCAACGGAGTGTCAGTACTAAGGCTATCAGCCCAGGCTTGGACAGCTTGGTGGTCAATCACCCGACCGGCGTCAACATCAGCCAGGGCCTCATGAGTCAAGCGACTACGCTCTTCTTCCTGATCAATCCAAGCCGACAGTGCCTGTTTAACGATCCAATTTTTGGAGCGATCCAGACGCTCCGCCATCAAATCGACTTTTTGGGCCAACTGCTCAGGAACGTGAGCCGTGACAGATCGGGTTTTCGTGGTGGTAGCCATGTCGGGATTGCTCCAAATCGTTACTGCTTCTTGAGTTCAGGTCGCCTGATTCTACGCAGCTCTCGGCGATTCGATTTAAAGTCAATCATACTGAATAAGAATGCATCGTCAAACGCGCCGTCAGATTGGCAAAGGGCGCGTGAGAGGAGATAGAAAAACCCAAACCACAAAAACAAAAAACCCCGGTCTTTCGACCAGGGTCTTTGCTATCGACTAGAAGTAGCTTTGCAGCTTGCTTCTTAGCTTCAAGGCGTTCAGTGGGCCTCGAAGCAGATATGGCGCAGCGGACGGGACTCGAACCCGCGACCCCCGGCGTGACAGGCCGGTATTCTAACCGACTGAACTACCGCTGCGTATCGCTATGGACTTGCGTCCAGTTAACTCGTCTGATCCAAACCCTTGGGCTTGAATCTCGAACCAGGCGAACCTGCTTCGGAAAATATGGCGCAGCGGACGGGACTCGAACCCGCGACCCCCGGCGTGACAGGCCGGTATTCTAACCGACTGAACTACCGCTGCGCGTCGGTGGAGGCTTTTGACAGCTTCCGTCTTGCTTTCGCAAAACTCTCGTAAAACATGGTGGGTGATGACGGGATCGAACCGCCGACATTCTGCTTGTAAGGCAGACGCTCTCCCAGCTGAGCTAATCACCCTTTGCTTCGTTGAGGCCGCGAAATTTACGCAGGTACCGAAGCTAAGTCAATAGCAGGGTTGAAGTTTTTTCAAAACAGTTTCAAACGGCACCCGCAACCGCACTCACGTATAAATCATTTTCTTGGTCATGCCGCCGTCCACCACGAACTCCTGCCCCGTGACAAAACCGGCATTGCGCGACAACAGCCACGCCACCATCGCCGCCACGTCCTCTACCGTGCCTACCCTGCCCGCTGGATGCTGGGCGTGATCGGCGTCGGTCAGCGGCTGTGCACGACGCTGGGAGGGATCGCGCGCGTCGATCCAGCCAGGGCTGACGGCGTTGACCCGGATCTCCGGCCCGAGGCTGATGGCCAGGGCATGGGTCAGGGCCAGCAAGCCGCCCTTGCTCGCCGCATAGGCTTCGGTGTCGGGTTCCGATTGCGCAGCGCGGGTCGAGGCCAGGTTGACGATGGCGCCGTTGTGAGCGCGCAGATACGGCGCGCAGTGTTTGGCCAGCAGCATCGGCCCACCCAGGTTCACCGCCAGGACCCGATTCCAGTAAGCCAGATCCAGGCTTTCCAGGGTGATGTTGTGCGGATCGGCGATGGCTGCGTTGCACACCAGCGCGTCGAGCCGCCCGAACTGCCCGAGCACCTCGGCGATACCGGTGGCAACCTGCGCCTCGTCCGCCACGTCCATGGCGATGAACCAGGCATTGTCGCCCAGGGTCTTCGCCACCTTGGAACCGCGTTCGCGGTCCAGGTCGGTCAGCACCACCTGCCAGCCTTCACAGATCAACCAGGCAGCGATGCCCAGGCCGATGCCCCGTGCGGCACCCGTAACCAGTGCAACCCGGCCATGAGTGCCGCTCGGCGGCGTAGCCAGCTCGATCACAAGGCCGCCAACCCGCGGGCCAGGTCGGCTTGCAGATCGGCCACGTCTTCCAGACCGACCGCAACGCGGATAAGGCTGTCACGAATACCCGCCGATTCACGTTCCTGGGGCGACAGGCGACCGTGGGACGTGGTGCTCGGGTGGGTGATGGTGGTCTTGCTGTCACCCAGGTTGGCGGTGATGGAAATCAACCGGGTCGCGTCGATGAAGCGCCAGGCGCCCTCCTTGCCCCCCTTGACCTCAAAGCTCACCACCGCGCCGAAACCGCGTTGCTGACGCAAGGCCAGGTCGTGTTGCGGATGGCTCTTGAGGCCGGCGTAATGCACTTTCTCGATGCCGTCCTGCTGCTCCAGCCACTCGGCCAAGGCCTGGGCATTGGCGCAATGGGCTTTCATGCGCAGGCCGAGGGTTTCCAGGCCCTTGAGGAAGATCCAGGCGTTGAACGGGCTGAGGGTGGGGCCTGCGGTGCGCAAAAAGCCCACCACTTCCTTCATCTGCTCGCTACGACCGGCCACCACGCCACCCATGCAACGGCCCTGGCCGTCGATGAACTTGGTCGCCGAATGCACCACCACGTCCGCACCCAGCTTCAGCGGTTGTTGCAGCGCCGGGGTACAGAAGCAGTTATCGACCACCAGCATGGCGCCCTTGGCGTGGGCGATTTCCGCCAGCGCGGCGATGTCCACCAGTTCGGCGAGGGGATTGGAAGGCGATTCGACGAACAGCAGCTTGGTATTGGCCTTGATTGCCGCATCCCAAGCGGACAGGTCCGCCAGGGGCACGTAATCGACTTCCACGCCAAAGCGCTTGAAGTACTTTTCGAACAGGCTGATGGTCGAGCCGAAGACGCTGCGCGACACCAGCACGTGGTCGCCAGCGCTGCACAGACTCATCACCACGGCCATGATCGCGGCCATGCCGGTGGCAGTGGCCACAGCTTGCTCGGCGCCTTCCAGGGCGGCGATGCGCTCCTCGAAGGCCCGCACGGTCGGGTTGGTGTAGCGCGAGTAAACGTTACCCGGCACCTCCCCGGCAAACCGTGCGGCTGCATCGGCAGCGGTGCGGAACACGTAGCTGGAGGTGAAAAACATCGGCTCGCCATGTTCGGCTTCCGGTGTACGGTGCTGACCCGCGCGAACCGCCAGGGTATCGAACGCTACGCCTTCAAGGTCGCTGTCCAGCCGACCGGCATCCCAATCCTGACTCATGCTGTCACTCCTGAAATCGGTTAAAACGCAAACCGGCCCCTCAGGGCCGGTTGGTTAATCAATTGTTGTACAGATCGATGATCGCGCTGACCGCCTGAGTCTTGGCCTTGGACGCATCGTTACGTGCGTTCTCGATCTTGTTCAGGTAGGCCTCGTCGATGTCGCCGGTGACGTACTTGCCGTCGAATACCGCGCAATCGAAGTGCTCGATCTTGATCTTGCCGCCCCCGACCGCTTCGATCAAGTCCGGCAGGTCCTGGTAGATCAACCAGTCGGCGCCGATAAGGTCGGCCACATCCTGGGTGGTACGGTTATGAGCGATCAGCTCATGGGCACTCGGCATGTCGATGCCGTAGACGTTAGGGTAGCGCACGGCCGGGGCCGCAGAGCAGAAATACACGTTCTTGGCGCCGGCTTCACGGGCCATCTGGATGATCTGCTTGCACGTGGTGCCACGCACGATGGAGTCGTCCACCAGCATCACGTTCTTGCCGCGGAACTCCAGTTCGATGGCGTTGAGCTTCTGGCGTACGGATTTTTTCCGTGCAGCCTGGCCCGGCATGATGAAGGTCCGGCCAATGTAGCGGTTCTTCACGAAGCCTTCGCGGAACTTGACGCCCAGGTGGTTCGCCAGCTCCAGGGCCGCGGTGCGGCTGGTGTCCGGGATCGGGATGACCACGTCGATGTCATGGTCCGGACGCTCGCGCAGGATCTTGTCGGCCAGTTTTTCACCCATGCGCAGGCGGGCCTTGTAGACCGAGACGCCGTCGATGATCGAGTCCGGACGCGCCAGATAGACGTGTTCGAAGATGCATGGGGTCAAGGACGGGTTGGTCGCGCACTGACGGGTGTGCAGCTTGCCGTCTTCAGTGATGTAGACCGCTTCGCCCGGGGCCAGGTCGCGAATCAGGGTGAAGCCCAGCACGTCCAGGGACACGCTTTCGGAGGCGATCATGTATTCGACGCCCTCGTCGGTGTGGCGCTGGCCGAACACGATCGGGCGGATACCGTGGGGATCGCGGAAACCGACGATGCCGTAGCCGGTGATCATCGCCACCACCGCATAACCGCCGACGCAACGGTTGTGCACGTCGGTCACGGCGGCGAACACGTCTTCTTCGGTAGGCTGCAGCTTGCCGCGCTGGGCCAGCTCATGAGCGAAGACGTTGAGCATCACTTCCGAATCGGAATTGGTGTTGACGTGGCGCAAGTCAGATTCGTAGATCTCCTTGGCCAGTTGTTCGACGTTGGTCAGGTTGCCGTTGTGCGCCAAGGTGATGCCGTACGGCGAGTTGACGTAGAACGGCTGGGCTTCAGCCGACGTCGAGCTGCCCGCGGTCGGGTAGCGCACGTGGCCGATACCCATGTGACCGACCAGGCGCTGCATATGGCGCTGGTGGAACACATCACGCACCAGGCCGTTGTCCTTGCGCAGGAATAACCGGCCGTCATGGCTGGTCACGATACCGGCAGCGTCCTGGCCGCGGTGCTGGAGCACGGTTAGCGCGTCATACAGCGCCTGATTGACGTTCGACTTACCGACGATACCGACGATGCCACACATGCGACGCAACCCCTACTTAATGGATCTGAACTGAACAACACTTACTGCGGCGTTTTGGCCATCGGCAAGAGGTGTTCCTTGAACGGTATTTCAGCGGGTACGCTGATACCGCTGGCAAGCCACTGACTGCTCCAACCCAGGATCAGGTTTTTGGACCAGTCTGCGACCAATAGAAATTGTGGCACGAGCCGGGACTCCTGCCACCACGTATCCTGCTGTACCGGCCCCAGGCTCAAGAGCCCGACGGCCACGACCACCAGCAACGCGCCACGCGCCGCGCCAAAGGCCATGCCCAGGAACCGGTCCGTCCCGGAAAGCCCGGTGACGCGAATCAGTTCGCCGATCAGATAATTGATCATTGCGCCAACCAGCAAGGTGGCGATAAACAAGATGGCACAGCCCGCGATCACGCGAGCCGACGGAGTTTCGATGTATCCGGCGAGGTACTGGGACAGCGAACCACCAAACATCCAGGCTACGACTCCCGCGATGATCCAGGTCAGCAGCGAGAGGGCTTCCTTGACGAAGCCGCGGCTCAGACTGATCAATGCGGAGATGGCGACGATCGCAACGATCGCCCAGTCAACCCAGGTAAATGGCACGGTGCAGCCTACAGACGGATAAGGCGGCGCATTTTAGCAGAGCGCAGGGCTGTCGGTAAGCTGCGTGATTCAAATCAGCAAAATCGCTGTCAGCCGCGCTCTGGCTGGAAGCGCACCACGAAACCCTTGAGGTTCTGCTGGCGGCTGAGCAGGTCACGCAGGCGGTCAGCCTCGGCACGCTCGATCAGCGGCCCGACAAACACTCGATTCTTGCCATCGGCGGAACGAATGTAGGCGTTGTAGCCCTGGCTACGCAGGGTTTTCTGCAAGTTCTCGGCACTTTCGCGACTGGTCAGGCTGGCCAATTGCACCGACCAACTGACGGACAGGCCATTGGCATCCACACGACTCTGGGTCGTGTCCGGCTTGGTGGGCGCCGCAGTGATCGGCTGGCTCGGGGCCGGCTTGATAGCCGGTGTTGCTGGAACAGGCACCGGCGCGACAGTCGGCTTGCTTGGCGCGGCGGGGGCAGGCGTGGCAGGTACAGGTGCAATCGGCGTAGAAGGCACCGCAGGTTGCTCAGCCAATTCCTCGTCGCTTGGCACAGGTTCCTGAGGCAACGCCTGGGGCTCGGGCACGACCACTGGCTCAACCTGCACAGGCGGCACCGAAGGCGCCTGGGGCGCGGCCGGCGCGTCGACCGTGACCTGACGCTGCTCGTCCTGACGGGAAAACAGCATCGGCAGGAAAATCACCGCCAGGGCCACCAACACCAGGGCCCCGACCATGCGCTGCTTGTACGCCTTATCCAGCAATGCCATCTGCAGCCTCCTCCGTGGAGCGCCGGGCCAACCATTGAAGGGCCTCGGCAACACAAAAAAATGATCCGAACAGCAGGATTTCATCATCGGCCGTCGCCAGGGCGCACTGCCCTTCAAGCGCGTCGGCCACGCTAGCGTAGGCTTGCACTGAAGCACCGCGGCGCTGCAAGGCTTCCTGCAACTGCGCCGCGGTACGCGAGCGCGGCGAATCCAGTGGCGTCACCGCCCAATGCTGGACACTAGCACCCAACGCCTCGACAACGCCATCCAGATCCTTGTCGGACAGTAGCCCGAACACCGCCAGCCGCCGCCCTGCCACGGGCCGCCGCGCCAGGCGCTCGGCCAGGTACTGCGCCGCGTGGGGGTTATGGCCGACATCCAGCAACAGGCTCAGGCGCTTGCCTTGCCAATCGAACTGACGACGATCGAGGCGCCCGACCACGCGGGTCGCCTGCAGCGCCTGGACGATTTGCCCGGCCTCCCATGGCAAACCCAGCAACAGATAGGCTTGAAGCGCCAGCGCGGCGTTTTCCATCGGCAGGTCCAGCAAGGGCAGATCGTGCAACTCCAGCGGATTGCCCTGCAGGTCGCTGCCGCGCCATTGCCAGTGCTGCTCGGTCATCGCCAGGTCGAAATCCCGCCCGCGCAGAAAGAACGGGCAGTTCAATTCGCGAACCTTGTCCAACAGCGGCTGGGGGGGATTGAGATCGCCGCAAAGCGCAGGCGCGCCCTGGCGAAAGATGCCGGCCTTCTCGAAGGCCACGGATTCGCGGGTATCACCCAGGTAATCGGCATGGTCCACGCCAATGCTGGTGACCAGTGCAATGTCTGCGTCCACCAGGTTGACCGTATCCAGCCGTCCGCCCAGGCCAACTTCCAGCACGACCGCATCGAGACCGGCACGGGCAAACAACCAGAACGCCGCCAGGGTGCCCATCTCGAAATAAGTGAGGGTTGTATCGCCTCGCCCGGCTTCCACCGCGGCAAAGGCTTCGCACAGCTGGGCGTCAGTGGCTTCGACGCCGTTCACTTGCACCCGCTCGTTGTAGCGCAGCAGGTGCGGCGAGCTGTAGACACCGACACTCAGCCCCTGGGCCCGCAGCAGCGAAGCCACGAAGGCGCAGGTCGAACCCTTGCCGTTGGTGCCGGTGACGGTGATGACCCGGGGCGCCGGCTTGGCCAGTCCCATGCGGGACGCTACCGTTTGCGAGCGCTCCAACCCCATGTCGATGGCCGATGGATGCAACTGCTCGAGGTAGGCAAGCCAGTCGCCCAGGGTGCGTTGGGTCATAGCCCGGCAGGCACTGGCGGAACCACGATCGGCTCGATCGGTGCGGCGACGAATTTCGGCGTCGGCAGACCCATCAGTTGCGCCAGCAGGTTGCCCAGGCGCGGACGCAGCTCCTGGCGATGAATGATCATGTCGATGGCGCCGTGCTCCAGCAGGAACTCACTGCGCTGGAAGCCTTCCGGCAGTTTCTCACGCACGGTCTGCTCGATCACGCGCGGGCCGGCAAAACCGATCAGGGCTTTTGGCTCGCCGACGATCACGTCGCCCAGCATCGCCAGACTGGCGGAAACACCGCCGTAGACCGGGTCGGTCAGCACCGAAATGAACGGAATGCCTTCTTCGCGCAGACGCGCCAGCACCGCGGAGGTCTTGGCCATTTGCATCAGGGAGATCAGCGCTTCCTGCATCCGCGCACCGCCGGAAGCGGCAAAGCAGATCATCGGGCAACGGTTTTCCAAAGCGTAGTTGGCAGCACGAACGAAGCGCTCACCGACGATGGCGCCCATGGAGCCACCCATGAAGGAGAACTCAAAGGCCGAGACCACCACCGGCATGCCCAGCAGGGTGCCAGTCATGGATATCAGCGCGTCTTTTTCGCCGGTCTGCTTCTGGGCAGCGGTGAGGCGATCCTTGTATTTCTTGCCGTCACGGAATTTCAGGCGGTCCACTGGTTCCAGGTCGGCACCCAGCTCCACACGGCCTTCAGCGTCCAGGAAAATATCGATACGGGCACGCGCGCCGATGCGCATGTGGTGGTTGCACTTGGGGCAAACGTCCAGGGTCTTTTCCAGCTCGGGACGGTACAGCACCGCCTCGCAGGACGGACACTTGTGCCACAGACCTTCAGGCACCGAGCTTTTCTTCACCTCGGAACGCATGATCGAAGGGATCAGTTTGTCTACTAACCAGTTGCTCATGCTTTCTTTCTCCAGTACCGGCGGCCCGAACGCTCTGGTTCGCGGCCCCGCGTATGCCCTTGAGCTAAATTCATTGTGCGGCGAGTCGAGGGGCCGCCACGGTCAGTGCAAGACATGACCTGCGTGCAACCCAACCTTCCTCAGCCATCCCGGCAACCGCACGGCGGCTACCACTTCGCTATCGGCCCACCCGGAGGCGGCGCCTGCCTGTTTTGTACAGTGCTGGTATGGACGGCGGCAGTCTGCCAGCCGTCACATTGACGACTGGCTACTGCGCACAGCGGCCATGAATGCACGAATCTTTGCCGGGTCCTTGATGCCCTTGCTCTGCTCCACCCCGCCGCTCACGTCCACCGCGTAAGGGCGAACCTGGCGAATGGCCTGAGCCACGTTGTCCACGGTCAGGCCACCGGCCAGGATAATCGGTTTGTCCAAGCCCTGAGGCACCAGCGACCAATCGAACGCTTCGCCGGTCCCTCCGGGAACGCCTTCCACATAGGTGTCCAGCAAAATGCCGCTGGCACTGGCGAACGCTGCGCAACTGGCGGCAATGTCATCCCCGGCCTTGACCCGCAACGCCTTGATGTACGGACGATGCCAGCCTTCGCAATCGGCTGGGGTCTCATCGCCATGGAACTGCAACAAGCCCAGCGGCACCGCATCGAGTATTTCGCCCAGCTCGCAACGACTGGCATTGACGAACAGGCCCACGGACGTCACGAACGGCGGCAAGGCCTGGACGATCGCCCTCGCCTGCTGCACCGTCACCGCGCGCGGGCTCTTGGCGTAGAACACCAGCCCGATGGCATCGGCCCCGGCCTCGACCGCCGCCAACGCGTCCTCGACGCGGGTGATCCCGCAAATCTTGCTGCGAACGACCGGCATGATGGGTAAAACCTCAGGCAAATCCGTGAAAGTCCCGGATGGTAGCAAATGCTGCGGAGGGCGTCAGCCGTCGAGTTCCGAGAAGCCGGTGAGGAAATGTGGCCCGATGTAACGCTCCGGCAGTTCGAACTCATCCCGATACTCGACCTGCACCAGGTACAAGCCAAACGGGTGCGCCGTGACGCCACCGGAGCGGCGGACACGACTGTCGAGCACTTCCTTGATCCACTCCACCGGCCGTTCGCCAGCACCAATGGTCATCAGCACGCCGGCAATGTTGCGCACCATGTGATGCAGGAACGCGCTGGCGCGGATGTCGAGCACGATCATCTTGCCGTGACGAGTCACGCGCAGGTGATGCAACTCTTTGATCGGCGACTTGGCCTGGCACTGGCCGGCACGGAAGGCGCTGAAATCATGGACGCCAACCAGGTATTGCGCGGCCTCGGCCATGCGCTCGACATCCAGCGGGCGGTGATTCCAGGTGATCTCTTCGTTCAGGTGCGCCGGACGGATCTGATCGTTGTAGATCACGTAGCGATAACGCCGGGCAATGGCCTTGAAGCGCGCGTGAAAATGCGCCGGCATCACCTTGGCCCAACTGACGCTGACGTCGTGGGGCAAGTTGATGTTGGCACCCATCACCCAGGCCTTCATCGAACGCTCGACCTGGGTGTCGAAATGCACCACCTGGCCGCAGGCATGCACGCCGGCATCGGTACGACCGGCGCAATGCAGCGACACGGGCGAGTCGGCGACTTTGGACAGGGCGTTTTCAAGGGTTTCCTGCACCGTCAATACGCCGGACGCCTGGCGCTGCCAGCCACGGTAGCGCGAGCCTTTGTATTCAACGCCCAAGGCGATCCGGAAAAAGCCGTCGGCCGCCATTTCGGCGGCCGGGTTGTCTATGTTTGCCAAGGAATTACAGCCTGCTGAGGTACGCAAAGGCGGGCATTATAAGGCCGATGGCTTGGGATGCCAGTCCGACGGGTGATCCTGTGTTGAATGGGCTGGCGCCATCGCGAGCAAGCTTTGCTCCCACAGCGATTCTCCAGTGCTCACGAGTTCCACGCCCACCGCAAATCCTCTGTGGGAGCCGAGCTTGCTCGCGATAGCGGTGGGTCAGCTTGCATTGATGTTGAATGCACCTCGGTCATCGCGAGCAAGCTTTGCTCCCACAGCGATTCTCCAGTGCTCACGAGTTCCGCGCCCACCGCAAATCCTCTGTGGGAGCCGAGCTTGCTCGCGATAGCGGTGGGTCAGCTTGCATTGATGTTGAATGCACCTCGGTCATCGCGAGCAAGCTTTGCTCCCACAGCGATTCTCCAGTGCTCACGAGTTCCACGCCTACCGCAAATCCCCTGTGGGAGCCGAGCTTGCTCGCGATAGCGGTGGGTCAGCTTGCATTGATGTTGAATGTACCTCGGTTATCGCGAGCAAGCTTTGCTCCCACAGGGATTCTCCAGCCCAAACACCCGCAAATCCCGCCGCAAACAAAAACGGCAGCCTCACCGGCTGCCGTTTTTGTTTAATCGCTGACTCACGCCAGGCGCGACAACATCTCCTGCGCTTCGCTCTTCTGGGTGGCGTCGCCTTCGCTGAGGACTTCGCCGAGGATGTCGCGGGCGCCGTCGTTGTCGCCCATGTCGATGTAGGCCTGGGCCAGATCGAGCTTGGTCGCCACTTCGTCGGTACCGCTAAGGAAGTCGAAGTCCGGCTCGTCTTCAGCACCGACCAAGGCATCTTCGGCGGTAAACGTCGGCTGGCCCAGCGTGTCGGACAGGCGATCCAGCTCGGCGTTTACATCGTCCAGCTCGGACTCGAAGGCATCCTTGGGCGCATCGTGCGCGTCCATTTCGTCAGACAGGGACAGATCGAAATCCGCCGGCAGCTCAAGATCGTCGGCCGGGATGTCGGCCACGGCTGGCGTTTCAGCCGCAGGCAAGTCCAGGCCCTTGAGGTCGTCATCGAGGTCCAGCAGGAAGTCTTCATCGTCGAGCGCCGGGATCGGGGTCGGCGCATCGGCGCCCAGGTCCAGGTCGAATTCCGACAGGTCGTCCAGGCTTTCGTTGGCTTCAGTCTGCTGCTTGAGCACCGACTCGAAACTCAGGTCGTCGTCTTCCGGGAACGCGTCCAGCTCAGCGACAGGCTCTGGTGTCGGCGCGACCGGGGCCGCCTCCAGGTCATCCAGGCTCAAGTCAAAGGCGCTGTCCAGCTCCTCGTCGGTCGGCGACTTGTCTTCCAGCAGGTCCTTGACGTACTGCGCGTCCAGCTCTGCTGCCACTGTCGCGGCGGCCAAGCCTGCGGCGGTGGCGACCACCATGGCCGGGAAACGGCTTTTCAGCTGTTCGACCTGGGCGAAGTTGTCGCCATTGGCCACCAATTGGCGTTCCTGGGCGACAAAGGCGTCGCGGTCGCCCTGCTGACCGTAGACTTCCATCAGCTTCAGGCGCAGGTCGCTGCGCTGGGGCTCGGCCTTGATGCCTTGTTCAAGCAGGTCGGCGGCCTGGTTCAAGCGGCCGCGATCGATATGGGACTGGGCCTGGGGCAGCACGTCGTCGGAGCGCTCGGCAGCCGGGGCCACCAATGGCGCCGCGATAGGCGGTGTGACCACCACAGGCGCGACCACCGGAGCCGGCTTGGGTACTGGCGCAGGAGCTGGTGCAGGTTTTGGCTCGAGTTTTACACTAGGCGATGGAACGTCAATGCCCTCGAAGCTGCTCGGGGGCAGATCGAGCTCCGGGGAGAAGTCAGCCTCCTCCTCGAGGGCCCGCGCCATGCGCAAGTGCTTTTCCGCTTCCTGTTGGGCCTTGCGGCGACGGGCAAGCAACAACAGCAGCAACAGCAGGAGCAGCGCGCCGCCACCCACCAACCCCAGCAGGATCGGATTGGTCAGCAGGTCGTTGTATTTTTGCGCGTTGGACGCGGCAGGCGCCGGCTCGACCGCAGTGGCAGGCGGCGTCGCCTCTGGGGTCGCTTCTGGCGCAGGTGCAGCCGTCGGAGCTTGAGCCGCTGGCGCAGGGGTCAGCTCGGCGGACATTGCAGGAGGCGCCTCGCCAGCAGGCGGAACGGCGACACCTTCGGCCTGCATCTTGGCCAGTTGATTGTTCTTCAGCTCGATCAGGCGCTGCAGTTTGTCCAACTGGCTCTGCAGATCCGCCATGCGGCTTTTCAGTTCTTCGTTATCCCGGCGAGCCGAATCGAGGCTTTCCTGGGTGACCGCAAGCTTGTTGGAGAGCGCCTGGGCATCGCCAGCAGCCCCCTTGCCCTTGCCGCCCGCCTTCGCTGAGTCAGCCGACACCAGGCTCAAGTTGTCGCGACCGGCAGCCTGTGCCGGCGCACCTTCACCACGGCCACGCTTGGTGGCATCCAACTGCTGCTTGCCAGCACCCGCCACGCCACGACGACCCGAGCGCCAGGCGGCGTTCTGCGCGGCCACTTCAGCGATGGCCTGGGGTTGCGGCAATGCAGTGCTTTGCACCGGGTCCGGCAGGCGCAACACCTGACCGGTCTTGAGCAGGTTGATGTTGCCGTTGATGAACGCGTCAGGGTTCAACGCCTGGATCGCCAGCATGGTTTGCTGGACCGACCCACCGTTGCGCGCCTTGGCGGCGATTTCCCACAGGGTATCGCGCGGCGTGGTGGTGTATTGCGAAGGCTTGGTGACCCCGGTGACCGGCGTGGACACGACCTGAGGCGGTTTCGCCCGGGCGGCGTCGGCGGCCTGTGGCGAAAATTTGGAGGGATCGAGCAATACGCTGTAGTCGCGCAGCAGACGGCCGTTGGGCCACATCACCTGCACCAGGAACTTGACCATCGGCTCGGACAGCGGCCGGCTGGACGTTACCCGCAGGACGCTCTTGCCATTGGCGTTGATCACCGGGGTGAAGCTCAGGTCATTGAGAAAGGCCTGGCGGTCGACGCCGGCCTTGGCGAAGTCATCGGGCGAGGCCAGGCTCGGCACGACTTCGGCGGCGGTCAGCTGCTGGACGTCGAGCAACTCGATCTCGGCGACCAGAGGCTGGTTCGGCGTCGACTTCAGGGTCAATTCCCCGAGCCCGAGCGCTTGCGCCATACCGGAGGACAGCGCCGAGGCGGCCGCTATTGCTAACACCAGTTTGCGAACTTGAACCATAGCCTCTTCCTTTGTTTGAACATTCCTCGGCCAGCGAGAAGGTATTGATGCCGCTGCCGTAAGGCATTGCGCGCAGCCCCGATGTGACGGTGCGCGCGATCATTTCACTCATGCCCCGGGAAAGTCCCCCAGAGGGATGTTCGCCTTCAGCACTCCGGCCAAGCATAGCGCCCAGCTAGAATCATTCGACAAATTGATGCCAAGTATCTTTTACAGCAAGTCTTTTATCAACAACTCAGCCACCTGCACGGCATTGAGGGCCGCGCCCTTGCGCACGTTATCTGACGTCAGCCACATATTTAGTTCCGCCGGATCGTCGATCCCACCGCGCACACGACCAACGTAGACCACATCCTGCCCCACCGCATCGCCCACCGCCGTCGGGTAATCACCCGCCTCCACCAGCTCGATACCGGGTGCCGCTTCCAACGCCGCGTTGACCTTGGCCAGGTCGATGGGGCTCGCAGACTGCACAGTCACGCTAAAGCTATCGCCAAAAAACACCGGGGCTTGAATGCAAGTTACGGAAATCTTTAACAAAGGTTGATTCAGCACCTGGCGCAACTCGCGGACCAGGCGCTTTTCCAGCTGCGTATGGCCCTGCTCGTCCGGGGTGCCGACCTGGGCCAGGAGGTTGAACGCCATCTGCCGATCAAAGAATTTAGGCTCCAGCGGACGGGCGTTGAGCAGCTCGGCGGTCTGGCGCGCCAATTCGCTCACGGCCACGCGGCCCTGGGCCGACACGGCGAGGCTGGCGGTCAGGCTGATGCGCTGCAAGTCCAGGCATTCGCGCAGCGGCGCCAGCACGACCGCCAAGGCCGTGGCCGACGCGCTGGGGCTGCTGACCTGCAACGGCTTGCTCAAACCGGCGAGCACCTGGGCATTGGCTTCCGGCACAATCTGCGGCGCCTGTTCGGGCGGCAAGGCGCCGGACAGGTCAATCAACGCACAGCCAGCCGCCGTGGCCCGCGGGGCGAAACTCAGGGTCACCGCCGGGCCGGCGGCGAAGAACACCAGTTGGACTTTGCTGAAATCGAATTCGTCGACTTCGCGCACCCGCACGTTTTTGCCACGGAACATCACCGAGCTGCCTGCCGATTCGCTGCTGGCCAGCAGGTGCAGGTTACCGACCGGGAAGTCCCGTTCTTCGAGAATCTGGACGAGGGTTTCGCCGACAGTACCGGTGGCGCCGATCACGGCAATATCAAAGGACTGGCTCATGGGTCTACCTCAGGTAAAACGTGGGGAGCGGCACTTTACCGGGTGGTGGGTATGCAGGCAATTGGCTGAAACTTTTGTGGCGACTGGATCGACCCCATCGCGAGCAGGCTCGCTCCCACAATGGATCTTCAGTGGACACAAGACCTGTGGGAGCGAGCCTGCTCGCGATGAGGCCAGTCCAGACACCTAGACCCCACTAAAACTGCCCCCAATAAAAAACCCGCACCTCTCACAAGGCACGGGTTCTTTCACCGCAGCAATCGATCAACGCTCGAGCAGGATCCGCAGCATGCGACGCAGCGGTTCGGCCGCGCCCCACAGCAGTTGGTCGCCGACGGTGAAGGCACCGACGAATTGCGACCCCATGTTCAGTTTGCGCAGACGGCCCACCGGTACGTTCAGGGTGCCGGTGACCTTGGTCGGGCTCAGCTCCTGCATACTGATTTCGCGGTTGTTCGGCACCAGCTTGACCCAAGGGTTGTGCTGGCTGATCAACCCTTCGATGTCGGCGATCGGCACGTCTTTGTTCAGCTTGATGGTCAGCGCCTGGCTGTGGCAGCGCATGGCGCCGATGCGCACGCAGATGCCGTCCACCGGGATCGGGCTCTTGAAGCGGCCCAGGATCTTGTTGGTTTCGGCCTGGGCCTTCCACTCTTCGCGGCTCTGGCCGTTGGGCAGTTCCTTGTCGATCCAGGGGATCAGGCTGCCGGCCAGTGGTACGCCGAAGTTCTCGGTCGGGTAGGCATCGCTGCGCATCGCCTCGGCGACCTTGCGGTCGATGTCGAGGATGGCGCTGGCCGGGTTGGCCAGGTCATCGGCGACGGCGGCGTGGGTGGCGCCCATCTGCTTGATCAGCTCACGCATGTTCTGCGCGCCGGCACCGGACGCCGCCTGGTAGGTCATGGCGCTCATCCACTCCACCAGACCGGCTTCGAACAGGCCGCCCAGGCCCATCAGCATCAGGCTGACGGTGCAGTTGCCGCCGATGTAGTTCTTGGTACCCGCGTCCAGCTGCTGGTCGATGACCTTGCGGTTCACCGGGTCGAGGACGATCACCGCGTCGTCCTGCATGCGCAGGCTGGAAGCGGCGTCGATCCAGTAACCCTGCCAGCCGGCTTCACGCAGCTTGGGGAAGACTTCGCTGGTGTAGTCGCCACCCTGGCAGGTCAGGATCACGTCGAGGGTCTTGAGCTCTTCGATGCTGTAGGCATCCTTGAGCGCACCGGTGTCCTTGCCCACGGACGGGCCCTGGCCACCGACATTGGAAGTGGTGAAAAACACCGGCTCAATGAGATCGAAATCCTGCTCTTCCAGCATTCGCTGCATGAGCACGGAACCGACCATGCCGCGCCAACCGATCAGACCTACACGTTTCATCGCAACTACACCTATACAAAAGTGGGCCACCGTCGGAGCGGTGGGCCCGAAAGATTACAGATTCCGCAGCGCGGCGACTACTGCATCGCCCATTTGCTGCGTACCGACTTTGGTACAACCTTGCGACCAGATATCACCGGTGCGCAAGCCTTGGTCCAAGACCACACTGACGGCTTTTTCGATCGCGTCGGCGGCATCGTTCAAGTTGAAGCTGTAACGCAGCATCATCGACACCGACAGGATGGTCGCCAACGGGTTGGCAATGCCCTGCCCGGCGATGTCCGGCGCCGAACCGTGGCACGGCTCGTACATGCCCTTGTTGTTGGCGTCCAGGGAGGCCGACGGCAGCATGCCGATGGAACCGGTGAGCATCGACGCTTCGTCGGACAGGATGTCGCCGAACAGGTTGTCGGTGACGATCACGTCGAACTGCTTCGGCGCACGCACCAGTTGCATGGCGGCGTTGTCGACGTACATGTGGCTCAGCTCGATGTCCGGGTAATCCTTGGCCACCTGCTCGACCACTTCACGCCACAGTTGACTGGAAGCCAGTACGTTGGCCTTGTCCACCGAGCACAGCTTCTTGCCACGCACGCGAGCCATGTCGAAGCCGACCCGGGCGATACGGCGGATTTCGCTTTCGCTGTACGGCAGGGTGTCGTAGGCCTGGCGTTCGCCATTATCCAGCTCACGGGTGCCACGTGGGGCGCCGAAGTAGATGCCGCCGGTCAGCTCGCGGACGATGAGGATGTCCAGGCCCGCGACGATTTCCGGCTTCAGGCTCGATGCATCGGCCAGTTGCGGGTAGAGAATCGCCGGACGCAGGTTGCCGAACAGGCCCAGTTGCGCGCGAATCTTCAGCAGGCCGCGCTCGGGGCGGATGTCGCGTTCGATCTTGTCCCATTTCGGGCCGCCCACGGCGCCCAGCAGCACGGCATCGGCTGCACGGGCACGGTCCAGGGTTTCATCGGCCAGGGGCACGCCGTGCTTGTCGATGGCCGCGCCGCCGATCACGTCGTGGCTGAGTTCGAAGCCCAGGCCGTACTTGTCGTTCGCCAGCTCCAGGACCTTGACCGCTTCGGCCATGATTTCCGGGCCAATGCCATCACCTGGGAGAATCAGAATCTGCTTGCTCATGCTTTCCTCGTTTGCTCTGTCGGCACATGCCTGGGCTTCGTACCCAACGCCTGGCCGGGAAAAATGCTATCGCTCGGCCCACAGCACCAGTACATCTGTACTGAACGAACCATCGGCCTCAATCTCAAAATATTCACGCACTTCATCGCCCATCGAACGCTGCAGCTGGAGAATCGCCGCCCGCATCACCTCGGGGGTGCGCATGCGCTCGACCCAGGAGCGATATTCCAGGCGCAGGCGCTGGCGCGAGGTGCTGCGGGTGTGCAACCCCGCTTCGCTGACCTGGCGCAACCACTCGCCGGCAGAATAATCGCGCACGTGGCTGGTGTCGCGCAGCACTTCGATGCTTTGCAGGTAGGTGTCCAGCAATGGCGTGCCTGGCGACAGGATGTCGATGAACGCCATCACCCCGCCCGGCTTGAGCACCCGGCGCACTTCCCGCAACGCCAGGCCCAGGTCGCTCCAATGATGCGCCGAATAGCGGCTGAACACGAAGTCGAACTCAGCGTCGGCGAACGGCAAGCGCTCAGCGGCGCCGCATACCGTGCTGATATTGCCCAGGCCACGCTCGGCAGCCGCCGTGGCGACCACGTCGAGCATTTGCTGGGACAAATCATAGGCCACCACTTCACCGGCCAGCGGCGCCACGTGGAAACTCACATGGCCGGCGCCACACCCCAGGTCCAGCACCCGGGCATCGCCACGACCGGCCAATGCAGCCTGTAGCAGCGCGAATTCAGCGCCCTGGGCGTGCACGGCACTGCTCAGATAGGCCGAGGCCTGTTCACCGAATTGCTTTTGTACAACCTGACTGTGGGCGGTGCTGGTCATGGGGACTTCCTTTTTAGGTCTAGCTTTGTATTGCCAGTGCCGCCGTCTTCGCGAGCAAGCCCGCTCCCACAAGGGGTTTTGTGAACGCCGCAAATCCAGTGTGGGAGCGAGCCTGCTCGCGAGAGGCCAGCACTGACTACATCAATTTCAGATCAATCAAGCATCGCGAAACAACCAAGGCTGGCTCGCCCGGTGCTTGGCCTCGAACGCGGCAATCGCCTCGCCGTCCTGCAAGGTCAGGCCGATATCGTCCAGGCCATTGAGCAGGCAATGCTTGCGGAACGCGTCGATCTCGAAACCCAGCACCTTGCCGTCGGGACGGGTCACGGTCTGGGCGGCCAGGTCGACCTGCAGTTGATAGCCGGGGTTGGCCTCGACCTGCTGGAACAGCTCATCCACGTCAGCATCGCTGAGGATGATCGGCAGCAAGCCGTTCTTGAAGCTGTTGTTGAAGAAGATGTCGGCATAGCTCGGCGCAATGATGCTGCGGAAACCGTACTCTTCCAGGGCCCATGGCGCGTGCTCGCGGCTCGAGCCGCAGCCGAAGTTCTCACGGGCCAGCAACACGCTGGCGCCTTGGTAACGCTCGGCGTTGAGCACGAAGTCCTTGTTCAACGGCCGCTTGGAGTTGTCCTGGTACGGCTGGCCGACATCCAGGTAACGCCATTCGTCGAACAGGTTCGGGCCGAAACCGGTGCGCTTGATGGACTTCAAGAACTGCTTGGGAATGATCTGGTCGGTGTCGACGTTGGCACGATCCAAAGGCGCGACAAGACCGGTGTGCTGGGTAAAAGCTTTCATGCTGCGCTCCTTCAGATCAATTCGCGGACATCGACGAAACGGCCGTTGACAGCCGCCGCCGCGGCCATGGCCGGGCTCACCAGGTGCGTACGGCCACCGGCGCCCTGACGGCCTTCGAAGTTACGGTTGGAGGTGGAGGCGCAATGCTCGCCCGACTCCAAACGGTCCGGGTTCATCGCCAGGCACATCGAGCACCCCGGCTCACGCCATTCGAAACCGGCTTCGAGGAAAATCTTGTCCAGCCCTTCCGCTTCCGCCTGGGCCTTCACCAGGCCCGAGCCCGGCACCACGATGGCTTGCTTGATGGTCGAAGCAACCTTGCGCCCCTTGGCGATCACCGCAGCGGCGCGCAGGTCTTCGATCCGCGAGTTGGTGCAGGAACCGATGAACACACGGTCAAGCTGAATGTCAGTGATCGCCTGGTTGGCGCTCAAGCCCATGTACTTCAAGGCTCGGACGATGGAGTCGCGCTTGACCAGGTCCATTTCCTTGGCCGGATCCGGTACGTTCTGGTCCACCGCCAACACCATCTCAGGCGAAGTGCCCCAGCTGACTTGCGGCTTGATCTGCGTAGCGTCGAGCTCGACCACGGTGTCGAACTTGGCATCGGCGTCCGACACCAGGTCTTTCCAGGCCTCGACCGCCATGTCCCATTCCACGCCTTTTGGCGAGAACGGACGGCCCTTGACGTACTCCACGGTTTTTTCATCGGCGGCCACCAGGCCAACGCGGGCACCGGCCTCGATGGACATGTTGCAGATGGTCATGCGGCCTTCGACGGACAAGTCGCGGATCGCGCTGCCAGCGAACTCGATGGCATGGCCGTTACCGCCGGCGGTGCCGATCTTGCCGATCACCGCCAGGACGATGTCCTTGGCGGTCACGCCGAACGGCAACTTGCCTTCGACGCGCACCAGCATGTTTTTCATTTTCTTGGCGACCAGGCACTGGGTGGCGAGCACATGCTCCACCTCGGAGGTGCCGATGCCATGGGCCAGGGCCCCGAAAGCACCGTGGGTCGAGGTGTGCGAGTCGCCGCAGACCACGGTCATGCCGGGCAAGGTCGCGCCCTGCTCCGGGCCAATGACGTGGACGATGCCTTGGCGCACATCGTTCATCTTGAATTCGACGATGCCGTATTCGTCACAGTTATCGTCGAGGGTCTGGACCTGCAAGCGCGAGACCTGGTCGGCAATGGCTTCGATGCCGCCCTTGCGCTCCGGGGTGGTCGGTACGTTGTGGTCCGGGGTCGCGATGTTGGCATCGATACGCCACGGCTTGCGCCCGGCCAGGCGCAGGCCTTCGAAGGCTTGCGGCGAAGTCACTTCGTGGATGATGTGACGATCGATGTAGATCAGCGCCGAGCCATCGTCGCGCTGCTTGACCAAATGCGAATCCCAGAGCTTGTCGTAGAGCGTTTTGCCGGCCATCAGACGGTTCCTCATCAGCTTGTTTCTATGCCCCGGGCCTTGACCGAATCAATAACCCCTTGGCTTGTGAGGCTGATCCTATGGGGTTACATTAAATAACTCAAATTCATATTTTTCATACTTTGCATAACCAACTGGAATTCGACCGAAACCGCCATGGACCTCGCCAACCTCAATGCCTTTATAGCCATCGCCGAGACGGGCAGTTTCTCCGGCGCCGGCGAACGCCTGCACCTGACCCAGCCAGCCATCAGCAAGCGCATTGCCGGCCTCGAGCAACAGCTCAAGGTGCGCCTGTTCGATCGCCTGGGCCGTGAAGTGGGCCTGACCGAAGCCGGCCGAGCCCTGTTGCCACGGGCCTATCAGATCCTCAACGTGCTGGACGACACCCGCCGCGCCCTGACCAACCTGAGCGGCGAAGTGACCGGGCGCCTGACGCTCGCCACCAGCCACCACATCGGCCTGCACCGCCTGCCACCGCTATTGCGGGAGTTCACCCGACGCTACCCCCAGGTGGCGCTGGATATCCAGTTCCTGGATTCGGAAGTGGCCTACGAAGAAATCCTCCATGGCCGGGCGGAACTGGCCGTCATCACCCTCGCCCCCGAACCCCACACGTTGGTACGGGCCACGCCGGTGTGGGACGACCCCCTGGATTTCGTGGTCGCCCCGGAGCATGCGCTGCTGGAAAACGGCGCGGTCAGCCTGGCGGACATTGCCTTGCATCCGGCGGTTTTCCCGGGGGGCAACACGTTTACCCATCACATCGTGCGACGGCTGTTCGAAGCCCAGGGCCTGACGCCGAACATCGCCATGAGCACGAATTACCTGGAAACCATAAAAATGATGGTCTCCATCGGCCTGGCCTGGAGCGTTTTGCCGCGCACCATGCTCGACGAACAGGTGGCGCGCATTCCTTTGCCGGGCATACAACTCAGTCGCCAGCTAGGCTATATCTTGCACACCGAACGGACGCTGTCGAACGCCGCACGGGCTTTCATGGCCTTACTGGACGCACAAATCGATTTGCCAGGGACAAGGGCATAGGTTGTGCCGCGCCTGTAGGGCCTGACGCCTGTGCTTTATGCCCTAACCCGCTCAAGGCTCGCTAGATAATGCCCAAACCCGCTGACCACCTCCCGCCCTTGCCACGCATCCAAGCGCTCGACCCGAAACGGTCCGAGCAAAGCTGGGACAGCGCGCCGCAGTTGTTGGCCGCCCTGAACGGTGCGCGACTGGGGGCCTGGTCGTGGGACATCGAGACTGGGAAGATCAGTTGGTCCCGGGGCACCCAGGCACTGTTCGGCTTCGATCCGCGCCAGCCATTGCCAGCGGATGTGGATTATCTGGACCTGTTGCTGCCCGAAGACCGGGACCGGGCCATGCGCGCCTTTCACGCGGCAGTGGCCGGGGCGCCGCTGGAACAGGCCATGCACCACCGCATCGTCTGGCCCGATGGCAGCCTGCATTGGCTGGAGATCAGCGGCAGCGTGCTGCCCGACAAGCACGGTCGCCCACGCATGATCGGGGTGATCCGCGAGATCACCCATCAGCGCGAGCGGGAACAGGCGCTGCGCAGCTCGGAAAAACGCTTCGCCACGCTCTTTCACCTGTGCCCGAACATGGTTTTGCTGACCCGCCAGGAGGACGGGCTGATCAGCGAGGCCAACCAGTATTTCGGAAGCCTGTTCGGCTGGCCGCTGCACGATGTGATCGGCCGCACCACCCTGGAACTGGGCTTGTGGGTTGACCCCGGACAACGGGCAAAACTGCTGGAAGCCATCAAGGCCAAGGGCGAACTGGCGAGCATGGAGGTGGAACTGCGGGCGAGCAATGGCCAGATCCACACCGGCCTACTCAGCGCGCAGAAAGTCGAGCTGGAGGGCCAACCCTACCTGTTGAGCGCCTTTCTCGACACCACCGAGCGCAAACTCGCCGAACAGGCCCTCAAGGACAGCCAGGAACGCCTGGACCTGGCCCTCGACTCGGCGCAACTGGGCACCTGGGACTGGCACATTCCCAGCGGCATGCTCTACGGCTCGGCCCGGGCCGCGCAGCTCCATGGCCTGGAGCCCAAGCCGTTCCACGAATCGTTCGATGCGTTTTTCGAAGGCGTCCCCATGGAAGAGCGCAACAACATGCGCAACGCCTATCGCAGCCTGCGCGAAGGTCCGGCGGGCAACTATCAGTTGACCTACCGCGTGCAACTGCCGGACGGCAGCTCGCGCTACCTGGAAAGCCGCGCCCGCCTCTACCGCAACGACGACGGCAGCCCCTTGCGCATGGCCGGCACCTTGCTCGACATCACCGACCAGGTGGAGCGCGAACAGAGCCTGGCCGCCTCGGAAGAAAAATTCGCCACGCTGTTCCAGGTCAGCCCCGACCCGATCTGCGTCACCCACCTGGACAGCGGCCGGTTCCTGGAGATCAACTCCAGTTTCACTCAGACCTTCGGCTGGACCGCCAGCGACGTAATCGGCCTCGACGCTGACGAAATCGGCCTCTGGGACGCCTCGGGCAGCAGCCTGCAACGCATCGAACGGGTGATCCGCGAACAATCACTGAACAATGTCGCCATCGTCGTTCACCATAAGAACGGCCAGCCGCTGACCTGTGTGATTTCCAGCCGGCAAATCAACGTCGGCAACCAGCCCTGCATCGTCACGACCTTGCGCGACATCACCCAGCAACAACGCTCCGAAGCCGCCCTCAAGGCCAGCGAAGAGAAATTCGCCAAGGCGTTTCATTCCAGCCCCGACGCCATCACCATCACCGAACTCGAAAGCGGTCGCTACCTTGAGGTCAACGACGGCTTCTGCCGGCTGACCGGCTACCGCGCCGACGAAGTGATCGGGCACACGGTCTACGAAGTGGGGATCTGGGCCGAAGAAAAACAGCGAGCCGCCTTGCTGGCCGAGCTGAAACTCAAGGGCCGCGTAGTCCACCAGGAGATGCTCGGGCGCAATAAACAGGGGGAAATCCTGACGGTGGAGGTCTCGGTCGAGCCCATCACCCTCAATGAAACGGCGTGCCTGCTGCTGACCGCCCGGGATGTGAGCCTGCTGCGCAATGCCGAAGCCCAGATCCGCCACCTGGCCTACCACGACTCGCTGACCAACCTGCCCAACCGCGCCTTGCTAATGGACCGGCTGAGCCAGCAGATCGCCCTGCTCAAGCGCCACAACTTGCGCGGCGCCCTGCTGTTTCTCGACCTGGATCACTTCAAGCACATCAACGACTCCCTCGGTCACCCGGTGGGCGACACCGTGCTGAAGATCATCACCGCGCGCCTCGAAGCCAGCGTGCGCCTGGAAGACACCGTAGCGCGGCTGGGTGGCGACGAATTCGTGGTGCTGCTCAGCGGCCTGGAAGGCTCGCGCAACGAAGTCAGCGAGCAAGTGCGGACCCTGGCCGACACCCTGCGCGAACTGCTTTCGGAGCCGATGTTTCTCGATGGCCAGCGCCTGCAGGTCACGCCGAGCATCGGTATCGCGCTGATTCCCGACCACGGCTCCACACCCACCGATTTGCTAAAGCGCGCCGACATTGCGCTGTACCGCGCCAAGGACTCAGGGCGCAACACCTCGCAGATGTTTCACACCACCATGCAAAAAGCCGCCAGCGAACGGCTGCGCATGGAGACCGATCTGCGCCTGGCCCTGGCCCGTGGCGAGTTCAGCGTGCATTTCCAGCCCCAGGTCGATGCCCGGGACAACCGCATCATCGGCGCCGAAGCCCTGGTGCGCTGGCATCACCCGGACCTGGGCGCCCAATCGCCCAACGAATTCATCAAAGTGCTGGAGGACAGTGGCCTGATCCTGGAAGTCGGGACCTGGATCCTCGATGAAGCTTGCGACGGCTTCAAGCAACTGATCGCCAAGGGCAAGATCGATCCCCAGCAATTCAGCCTGTGCGTGAACATCAGCCCACGGCAATTCCGCCAGAGCGACTTTGTCGAACGCATCGAAAACAGTCTCCTCTCTCACGGCCTGCCCTTCTCCCTGCTGAAACTGGAGATCACCGAAGGCATCGTGATCCAGAACCTGGACGACACCATCGCCAAGATGCGCCGGCTCAAGAAACTGGGGGTGAGCTTTGCCATGGATGATTTCGGCACCGGTTATTCGTCGCTGACCTACCTCAAGCGCCTGCCGGTGGACACGCTGAAAATCGACCAGTCATTCGTGCGCGACGCCACCAGCGACCCCAACGACGCCGAAATCATCCGCGCCATCGTCGCCATGGCTCGTAGCCTCAACCTGATCATGATTGCCGAAGGCGTGGAGACCCTGGAGCAATTGCAATTTCTTCAAGGGCTCGATTGCCATCTGTACCAGGGTTATTTGCATAGCCGGCCGTTGCCGCTGGAGGCGTTTGAGCGGTTGTTGCCCTAGCCTGTGCAGCCAGGCACGAGGCTTTTGTGGCGAGGGGGTTTTATGTGGGAGCAAAGCTTGCTCGCGACTGCAGGTGACTCGGTTTCTGAAGGACCGCATCGCTTTTATCGCGGGCAAGCCTTGCTCCCACAGTCCCCTCGCCACATAAATCTTCCACTGATATCCAAAAAATGAAAAAGGGCGCCATTTGGCGCCCTTCTTCATTTGCGCTGCATCAGTTTTGCAGCGCGGGTTGTTGCTGCGCTCCGTTGATCGGGATGCGCTTGGCCTTGGCCTCTTCCGGGATCACCCGCAGCAGGTCGATGCTCAACAGACCGTTGCTCAGGCCGGCGGACTTGATCTCGATATGATCGGCCAACCGGAAGGACAGCTTGAACGCACGCTGGGCGATGCCCTGGTGCAGGTAGGTGACGCTGTCGTTACTGGCTTCACGTTTGCCGCCACTGATGGTCAGCACACCTTTTTCCACTTGCAGGTCCAGGTCTTCTTCCTGGAACCCGGCGGTGGCGACCACAATGCGGTACTCGTCATCACCATGTTTTTCCACGTTGTAGGGTGGATAGCTGCTACCCGGTTCGTTGCGCAGGGCGGTTTCGAACAAGTCGTTGAAACGATCGAAACCTACCGAGGAACGGAACAGCGGGGCCAGCGAAAATGCAGTACTCATGATTCAAATCTCCTGAAAAAATCAGCAAGTTTTTTTGTCTCCGCGACCCGAATTCGGCATCGCGTAATCCCTATCTAGGGACCGCCAAAAACTTTTCAAGAGCTTTTTCTGAAATTTTTTCAGGCCGCTTCGGTGCGCTGCACACCCAGCAAATGGCCCACCGCGTCCAGGTCGGTTTCCCGGCGCAAAGCGGTAAACAGCGCCACCGCTTCGGGGTAATTGCGGGTCAGCATCGCCAGCCATTGCTTCAACCGGCCTGGAGCCTGGCGTGGTGTCAGTTGCTCGACCACCTGCACCCAGAAGTCCTGGAGCATCGGCTGCAGCTCGGCCCAGGACATCTCGACCACCTCCTCACCGGCCCGGGCGGCGGCGATCTGCCGGGCCAGGTCAGGGCGGGAAACGAGACCTCGACCGAGCATGATGTCTTCGACACCGCTGATTTCGCGGCAACGGCGCCAATCCTCAACGCTCCAGATATCGCCATTGGCGAACACCGGCACCTTGACCACTTCCTGCACCCGGGGAATCCACTCCCAGTGGGCAGGAGGCTTGTAGCCATCGACCTTGGTCCGCGCATGCACCACGATGTGCGCCGCACCGCCTTCGGCCAGTGCCGTGGCACACACCAGCGCACCGTCCGGGCTATCGAAACCCAGGCGCATCTTGGCGGTGACCGGAATGTGCTTTGGCACCGCACGACGCACGTGCTCGACGATTTCGTTGAGCAGTTCCGGCTCCTTGAGCAACACCGCCCCGCCCCGGGATTTGTTCACGGTCTTGGCCGGGCAACCGAAGTTCAAGTCGACAACCTCCGAGCCCAACTCGCACGCCAACGCCGCGTTTTCCGCCAGGCACACCGGATCGGAACCGAGCAACTGCACCCGCAACGGCACACCGGCAGCCGTCTGGGCACCGGTCAGCAGTTCAGGGGCGAGCTTATGGAAATAGGCCGGCGTGAGCAGACGGTCGTTGACACGGATGAACTCGGTGACACACCAGTCGATCCCGCCAACACGGGTCAGGACATCCCGCAGGATGTTGTCGACCAACCCCTCCATGGGCGCCAGGGCAATTTGCATGGAAACACACACTCAAACGAAAAAACGTGCGGCAGTTTACCGGATTTTGCCCACAACATCGGAATTCACCAGCAATCCCTGTGGGAGCGAGCTTGCTCGCGATGACGGTGGATCAGTCGATGAGGATGCCGGATGGCTTCAGCGCGGGACCATAACCTTCGATGAATTCCGGCGGCATGCGCTTGGGCCTGCCGGTGGACAATTCGATGCAGACGAAGGTGGTCTGGGCCCGCAGCAGCGTGGTGTTGTCGCTGGGACGGACCAGTTGGAAATGCCGGGTCATTTTCAGGCGCTGGTCCCAGTCGACGATCCAGGTCGCCAATTGCAGCTCATCGCCTTCATAGGCGGCCGCCAGGTAATCGATTTCATGCCGTACCACTGCCATGGCCCGGTCGAGGCGCCGGTATTCCACCAGATCCAGGCCCAGGCGCTGGGAATGGCGCCAGGCGCAGCGCTCGAGCCAGGTAACGTACACCGCGTTGTTGGCGTGGCCCAGCCCGTCGATGTCTTCGGCATTGACCTGAAGATCAATAATGAACGGTGTTGCGCGATCCCAGCCCATGCCCCTCTCCTGGTCGAATTTGGATCGGGGCAGTGTAACGGATCCTAGCTCGACCGCCATCGCGGGCAAGCCTTGCTCCCACAGATCAAGCCGATTGCCGCGCCTGCAGGCTGCGACCGGCCAGCAGTGATAACACCCCATCAATGACACGAGGATCGGCCAGCACCCGCTGATGCCCGCCCTGTGGCAGTCGCAGCAAACGACTGTCGAACCAGGCTTCATGGATCAACTGCGACTCCTTGACTGAAACCGACGTGTCGTCCTCGGCATGGACGATCAACCCCGGCACGTCCAGTTGGTAATGCGCGACGTCCATCTTCGAAGCGGGCATGCCCACATCGCTTTCCACCTGGCGAATGAACGCCGAACGCGCCTTGGGCGGCAGGCCCATCATCCGGGAGAAACCGCGCAGCACCCCCAGAATGCGGGCGGGTGCGGCGATGCTGACCAGCGTCTCGGTACGCAACCCCAACTGGACGGCCAACAGGGCACTGGCGCCACCCATGGAATGCCCGATCACGGCCTGCAACGGCGGCAGCTCAGCGGCGGCTTCGAGCATGGCCCTGGCAAACAACAGGACATTCGCCTCGCGACCCGGTGAGCGACCATGGGCTGGACCGTCCAGCGCCACCACCGTGTAACCGGCGTCCACCAGGGCCGTGATCAGCGCCGCGAACTGCGTCGGCCGCCCTTCCCAGCCATGCATCAGCAAGACTGCCGGGCCTTTGCCCCAGCGCAAGGCCGAGAGACCGAAGCGCAAGGTGATACGCTCGGACGAGGCCAGCAGCGGCAGTTCCCAATCCCGCGGCGGCAAGTTGCGCGGGCGCATGAACAGCGAACGCATCTGTTTGGCCACCAGGCGCGGAGCCACCCAACCCAGCGTGCCATTGACGCTACGAATCCAGCTCAACCTGTTCATCGCTCATCTCCAGGGCTTGCGCCTTAGCTCATCGCACCGCCGACTTGGCGGCGCGCAGCAAACGATCCGATAACTCTCCAGGGCCCAAGGCTCGTGCCAGGGCCAAGCCGCCCACCATCAAGGCGATGTCGGCCAGGGCCTTGTCGGCGTCCTCCGGGCTGGCCGCCAATTGCGCGACCATCAACTCGATATGCTCATTGAGCACTTCACGAAACGCATCCGGCAGCCGGCCGAGCTCGCCGACCGACGCAGGGATCGGGCAGGCGTGTTCGGTGGAGTCACGGTGCTTGCGGGACAGATAGAACGCCGCCACCAGAGCGCGCCGCTCTTCGCCTGTCAGCTCGCCATCCATGTCGGCGATCAGGCCGCGGCGCCGATTGAGCAATTGCTTGAATGCCTCCAGCATCAAGGCATCCTTGCTTTCGAAATGGGCATAAAAACCGCCCACCGTCAGCCCGGCCGCGCCCATCACCTCGCCCACGCTCGGCTCAGCCGGCCCACGCTGGATCAGCGCATCGCTGGCGGCCTTGAGAATGCGTTCACGGGTTTGTGCCTTTTTATCGCTCATCGTCGCCTCCGAATATTACGATTGAAATATTATTCCTATAATAATTTTCCGCAAGCGGAAATTTTGACCGCTGGTCAGAAGACTTTTTCAAGGATAGGGAATTGGCCGAACGCCAGACAAACAAAAGGGCCATTCAAGAATTGAATGACCCTTATAAAATCCCGCAGAGCGGGTAATCGTGGCGTCCCCTAGGGGACTCGAACCCCTGTTACCGCCGTGAAAGGGCGGTGTCCTAGGCCACTAGACGAAGGGGACACAAACCTTCTGACTTGATCAGCGCTGAGAACTGATCGATTCAAAGTCGGTGTGGCCAGACCTTGAACCTGTAATTGGTGGAGCTAGACGGGATCGAACCGTCGACCTCTTGCATGCCATGCAAGCGCTCTCCCAGCTGAGCTATAGCCCCAGGTTTTTCGCCTCGCGGCGGAGCGACATCTTGCAACATCGCTTCTGTAAAACTGGCGTCCCCTAGGGGACTCGAACCCCTGTTACCGCCGTGAAAGGGCGGTGTCCTAGGCCACTAGACGAAGGGGACGCAAACCCTTCTGTACAACTGATCAACGCTGAGTGTTGATCGCTTCAAGACCGGTGTGGCCAGGCCTTGAAGTGTAAATTGGTGGAGCTAGACGGGATCGAACCGTCGACCTCTTGCATGCCATGCAAGCGCTCTCCCAGCTGAGCTATAGCCCCTCATCGCTGAGGACGGGGCGAATCTTAAGGGCGTATCGGAGGGCTGTCAAATTTATTTTCAACAAATTTGAAAAATTTTTGCCGGGATAACAATCACTTACCACCTTCCCCAATAAAACTGGGGCCTCGCCTGTTCCGTAGGAGCTGTGTAGGAGCTGACGAGTGCAACGAGGCTGCGATCTTTCCCCCAGCTATTTGAATCTCAAGCGAAAGATCAAAAGATCGCAGCCTCGCTTCGCTCGTCAGCTCCTACACAGCTCCTACAGGCCATTTAGGCGATCGCGCCCAGCAGTTTTTCCCACTCCTTGTTTTCCTTCTTCGACACACCACCGAGCAGATCGATGGCCTGGCGCAGGCGGAAACGGGTCAGGTCCGGCCCGAGGATTTCCATCGCATCGAGCACCGACACCGAGCTGGCCTGGCCGGTAATGGCGGCGAACATCAGCGGCATGGCATCGCGCAGTTTCAACTCCAGCGACTCGACCACGGCCTGGATGGTCGCGGTGATGCTGTCTTTCTCCCACTGGCGCAGGCTTTCGAGCTTCCACAGGATCAGTTGCATCAACTGGCGCACCTGGTCGCCCGAAAGCTTCTTGGATTCGAACAACTTCGCATCCGGCGTCACGCCACCGGCGAAGAAGAAGCCGGCCAGCGGGGCGATCTGGCTGAAGGTCTCTACCCTGCCCTGCACATGGGGAGCGATCCTCATCATGTACTCTGGGTTCAATGCCCACTTCTGCACACGGGCGGCAAACTCTTCCACCGGCAGGTCGCGCAGCCACTGGCCGTTGAGCCACGACAGCTTCTCGACGTCGAAGATCGGCCCACCCAGGGACACCCGCGACAAATCGAAATGCTCGACCATTTCCTGCAGCGAGAACTTCTCGCGCTCGTCCGGCATCGACCAACCCATGCGTCCCAGGTAGTTGAGCATTGCCTCGGGCATGAAGCCCATGCGCTCGTAGAACGTCACCGAGGTCGGGTTCTTGCGCTTGGACAGCTTGCTCTTGTCCGGGTTACGCAGCAGCGGCATGTAGCACAACTGTGGTTGTTCCCAGCCGAAGTATTCGTAGAGCAGGATCAGTTTTGGCGCCGATGGCAGCCATTCTTCACCGCGCAGCACGTGAGTGATGCCCATCAGGTGATCGTCCACCACGTTCGCCAGGAAGTACGTCGGCAGGCCGTCGGTCTTCATCAGCACTTGCATGTCCATGCGATCCCACGGGATCTCGACATCGCCACGCAGCATGTCCGGCACCACGCAGACGCCTTCGGTGGGCACCTTCATGCGGATCACATGGGGCTCGCCGGCCGCCAGGCGACGGGCGACTTCTTCCTTGGACAGCAGCAACGCCCGGCCGTCGTAGCGCGGGGTTTCACCACGGGCCATTTGCTCGGCGCGCATCTGGTCCAGCTCTTCGGCGGTGCAGAAACACGGGAACGCATGGCCCATGTCCACCAGTTGCTGGCAATACTGCTGGTAGATGTCACCACGCTCGCTCTGGCGGTACGGACCGTGCGGGCCGCCGACGTCCGGGCCTTCGCTCCAGTCGATCCCCAGCCAGCGCAGGGCGTCGAAGATCTGCTGTTCGGACTCGCGGGTCGAACGCAACTGGTCGGTGTCCTCGATCCGCAGGATGAACTCGCCGCCATGCTGCTTGGCAAAGCAATAGTTGAACAAAGCGATGTAGGCGGTGCCGACATGGGGATCGCCAGTGGGCGAAGGCGCGATGCGGGTGCGGACGGTGGTCATGGCATGTCTCGGAAAGAATATAAAAGCGAAGATCGAACAGGGGGCGAATGGTAACAGGCGATGGCGGGCGGGCTCCAGTGAGAGGCTGATTTGAGTAGAGCCTGCCAGACCGAGTCGCGCCCATCGCGAGCAGGCTCGCTCCCACATTAAACCGCATCCAGTCCAGACGACTCAGTTTCCTGTGGGAGCGAGCCTGCTCGCGAAGAGGCCTTTGAAGCCACCGCAAAACTCAAACGGTCAGCAACCGCTCACGCAACTTGCCAATCTCATCACGCAACTGCGCCGCCGCCTCGAACTCCAGGTCCCGGGCCAGCTGGTACATTTTCTCTTCCAGTTGCCGGATGCGCTTGGTGATCTCGCTCGGCGAGCGCAGTTCGGCCTCGTAACGGGCGCTCTCTTCGGCCGCCTTGGCCATGCCCTTGCGCTTCTTGCTGCGCGAGCCGGGCACGGTGGCGCCTTCCATGATGTCGGCGACGTCCTTGAACACGCCCTTGGGGGTAATGCCGTTGGCCAGGTTGAAGGCAATCTGCTTGTCGCGACGGCGCTCGGTCTCGCCGATGGCCCGCTCCATGGAGCCGGTGATGCGGTCGGCATACAGAATCGCCCGGCCATTGAGGTTACGCGCCGCGCGGCCGATGGTCTGGATCAACGAACGCTCGGAACGCAGGAAGCCTTCCTTGTCGGCGTCGAGAATCGCCACCAGCGACACTTCCGGCATGTCCAGGCCTTCGCGCAGCAGGTTGATGCCCACCAGCACGTCGAAGGTACCCAGGCGCAGGTCGCGGATGATCTCGACCCGCTCCACCGTGTCGATGTCCGAGTGCAGGTAACGCACCCGCACGCCATGGTCGGCCAGGTAGTCGGTAAGGTCTTCGGCCATGCGCTTGGTCAGCGTGGTGACCAGCACCCGCTCTTCCAGTGCCACACGCTTGGTGATTTCCGAGAGCAAATCATCCACCTGGGTCAGCGCCGGACGCACTTCAATCTGCGGGTCGACCAGCCCGGTCGGCCGCACCAATTGCTCGATGACCCGCCCGGCATGCTCGGCCTCGTAGTTACCAGGGGTGGCCGAGACAAAAATCGTCTGCGGGCTCACGCTTTCCCATTCGTCGAAGCGCATCGGTCGGTTGTCCAGCGCCGAGGGCAGGCGGAAGCCGTACTCCACCAGGGTTTCCTTGCGCGAACGGTCGCCTTTGTACATGGCGCCGACCTGGGGCACGCTGACGTGGGATTCGTCGATGACCAGCAAGGCATCGGCCGGCAGGTAGTCATACAACGTGGGCGGCGGCGCACCCGCGGGACGGCCCGACAGGTAGCGCGAGTAGTTTTCAATGCCGTTGCAGTAGCCCAGCTCCAGGATCATCTCCAGGTCGAACCGGGTCCGCTGCTCCAGGCGCTGGGCTTCCACCAGCTTGTTGTTCGAACGCAGGTATTCCAGGCGCTCCTGCAACTCGACCTTGATCCCCTCCATGGCGTCCAGCAGGGTTTCCCGGGGCGTCACATAGTGGCTCTTGGGATAGAACGTGAAGCGCGGCAACTTGCGGATCACTTCACCGGTCAGCGGGTCGAACGCCGAGAGACTCTCCACTTCATCGTCGAACAGCTCGATGCGGATCGCTTCCAGGTCCGATTCCGCCGGGTAGATGTCGATCACATCGCCACGCACCCGGAACGTCGACCGGGCGAAATCCATGTCGTTGCGGGTGTACTGCAAGTCCGCCAGGCGCCGCAGCAAGGCGCGCTGGTCGAGTTTGTCGCCGCGGTCCACGTGCAACACCATCTTCAGGTAGGTTTCCGGGCTGCCCAGGCCGTAGATGCACGACACCGTGGTGACGATGATCGCGTCCTTGCGCTCGAGCAAGGCCTTGGTCGCCGACAGTCGCATCTGTTCGATGTGGTCGTTGATCGAGGCATCCTTCTCGATGAAGGTGTCCGACGACGGCACGTAGGCCTCGGGCTGGTAGTAGTCGTAGTAGGAAACGAAGTACTCCACGGCGTTATTCGGGAAAAACGCCTTGAACTCACCGTACAGCTGCGCCGCCAGGGTCTTGTTCGGCGCCAGTACCAGGGTCGGGCGCTGAATCTGGGCGATCACGTTGGCAATGCTGAAGGTCTTGCCTGAGCCGGTCACACCGAGCAGCGTCTGGTGCGCCAGCCCGGCCTCGATACCCTCGACCATCAGGCGGATGGCTTCCGGCTGATCGCCGGCGGGCTGGAAGCGGGTGACTAGCTGGAATTCAGACATGACATAACCTCTGGATTCACCCCTGTCGGCCAGCCGACAGGAACGAGAAAGACCGAAACGACTGATGTCGCCCGAGGAAAAAACTGGAATGCACACAATGTGGAGGTGAATGCCTTCGCTTTCAAGACGAACGTCCTACACGCCTTGAAGACTTTGACGCGCCGAGAGGACTAACGGTCGAAAAAAATCGTAAAAACTTAGCGTAAAAACCGAATCGCCTGTCGCCGTGCCGGGTGATGGCCTCTATACTAGCTCCCCGTTTGTGCACCGCTCTAGTGCATTCGGCTGGAGCGCCACACGTCCCCTCATTCTCCATTCAGAGCCGCGCACTAATGAGCCTGTTTTCCGCTGTCGAATTGGCACCCCGCGACCCCATCCTGGGCCTCAACGAAGCTTTCAACGCCGACACCCGTACCAATAAGGTCAACCTGGGTGTAGGTGTTTACTGCAATGAAGAGGGGCGTATTCCACTCCTGCGTGCCGTTGTCGAGGCCGAGACGGCTCGCGTGGCTCAGCACGTTTCCCGTGGTTACCTGCCGATCGACGGCATTGCCGCCTACGACCAGGCCGTGCAGACCTTGCTGTTCGGCAAGGATTCGCCGCTGATCGCTTCCGGTCGCGTCATCACCACCCAGGCCGTGGGCGGCACCGGTGCACTGAAGATCGGTGCCGACTTCCTCAAGCAACTGCTGCCTGACGCCGTCGTCGCCATCAGCGACCCAAGCTGGGAAAACCACCGCGCCCTGTTCGAAACCGCCGGCTTCCCGGTGCAGAACTACCGCTACTACGACGCCGCCACCCACGACGTGAACCGCAGCGGCCTGCTGGAAGACCTCAACGCCCTGCCCGACCGCTCGATCGTTGTACTGCACGCCTGCTGCCACAACCCGACCGGCGTGGACCTGAGCCCGGAAGACTGGAAAAACGTGCTGGCCGTGGTCAAGGCCAAGAACCACGTTCCGTTCCTGGACATGGCCTACCAGGGCTTCGGCACCGGTATCGACGAAGACGCGGCGGCCGTGCGCCTGTTCGCCGAGTCGGGCTTGACCTTCTTTGCCTCCAGCTCGTTCTCCAAGTCGTTCTCGCTGTACGGCGAGCGCGTCGGCGCCCTGTCGATCGTCAGCGAATCGAAAGAAGAAAGTGCCCGCGTGCTGTCCCAGGTCAAGCGCGTGATCCGCACCAACTACTCCAACCCGCCGACCCACGGCGCCAGCATCGTCGCCGCCGTGCTCAACAGCCCGGAGCTACGGGCCCAGTGGGAAGCCGAACTGGCCGAAATGCGCCTGCGCATTCGCGGCATGCGCGTCCAGATGGTGGACATGCTGGCCAA
The DNA here is from genome assembly GCF_002001065.1 of Pseudomonas sp. A25(2017). NCBI lineage: Bacteria > Pseudomonadati > Pseudomonadota > Gammaproteobacteria > Pseudomonadales > Pseudomonadaceae > Pseudomonas > Pseudomonas sp. A25(2017). Next base: position 152,620 of record NZ_MUOA01000060.1, read on the forward strand.
GGCCGCGCCGCATCACGACTTCAGCTTCGTCGCACGCCAGAGCGGGATGTTCTCCTACTCCGGCCTGACCGTTGAACAAGTGACGCGCCTGCGCACCGAGTTCGGCATCTATGCCCTGGACACCGGTCGCATCTGCGTGGCCGCGCTGAACCAGAACAACATCGATGCGGTGACCAAGGCCATCGTCCAGGTGATCTGAAGCTTTCACGCTGGATGAAAAACGGGAAGCCATTGGCTTCCCGTTTTTTTTGAGTGTGTCGATCAGGTCGGGTAGACCCCCAACCTGTGGCGAGGGGATTTATCCCCGCTGGGCTGCGAAGCAGCCCTGAAATCAGCAACCCGGTTTGACAGGCTCATTAACTTCGACCACTTGGGGCTGCTACGCAGCCCAACGGGGATAAATCCCCTCGCCACAAAAGCAAGGCCACAAAAGCACCAGGCACAACACTTTTCGGTGAGGCTACAACTCCGTCGCCCGCTGGCTAGCCGCATCGTCATAAATGACATACAACGACTCGGCCACCTGGCTCTTGATCGCCTTGGTGCTTTCCAGCCCCAGGACAAACCCCTCGGCCTTGCCGCCGGCACGGTTCAACGCTTCGGCGGTGCTGGCCTGGGTGATGGCGTCGTACAGTTTCTCGGCATGAGGCCCCACGCCCTTGGGCAAGCTGATCTGGGCGGTACTCACAAGAGCACCTCGGCGCGGCGGGCAGTGTGAAGGGGTAACAGGTGGTTCATGGCGCGTACCTTAATGTCGGCGAATGGCCGGCAGCGCGTCCTGCCACTTCCGGATGACCATGGTAGTCCTCTCCTGCCCTGGCGGTAACTGCCAATCGTTGATTGACCGTCAAAGGGCACCAGGAATGCGCCGTCCGGCAATGGACGCTTGACTTCTCTTTTCCAATCAGTAACATACGCGCCATTCCGCGATAGCTCAGTTGGTAGAGCAAGTGACTGTTAATCACTGGGTCCCTGGTTCGAGTCCAGGTCGTGGAGCCAGACAAAGGGTCCAGAGAAAGCTTTCAAAATCTCTGCACACCCCCGAAAAACCCGCCTCCAGGCGGGTTTTTTCGTTTTAGCGCTGCCGATATACAGGATGGCGACGACACAGCGCCACCACCTGCTCGCGCACATGATGCGCAACCTGCTCGCTGCCGCCGGATTCCAGCGCGTCCAGCACGTCACACAGCCAACCTGCCAGTTGCTCGCACTCTGGCACTCCAAACCCGCGAGTGGTCACGGCCGGCGTGCCGATGCGCAGCCCTGAGGTTACGAACGGCGAACGAGGATCGTTGGGCACCGAGTTTTTGTTGGCCGTGATGTAGGCATTACTCAGGGCGGCATCGGCGTCCTTGCCGGTGTAAGGCTTGTCGGACAGGTCGATCAACATCATGTGGTTATCGGTCCCCCCGGAGACAATCCTGTAACCACGCTGCTGCAGCACGGCAGCCATGGCCCGGGCATTGATGACGATCTGCTGCTGATAGGTCTTGAACCCGGGCGCCAGCGCTTCCTTGAAGGCAACGGCCTTGGCGGCGATCTGGTGCATCAACGGACCGCCCTGGACACCAGGAAATACCGCCGAGTCGAGCTTCTTGTAAAACGTATCGTCCTGCCCCTTGGACAGGATCACCCCGCCCCGTGGGCCACGCAGGGTCTTGTGGGTCGTACTGGTGACCACATGGGCGTGGGGCAACGGGTTCGGATACTCGCCCGCCGCCACCAGACCGGCGACGTGGGCCATGTCGACCCAGAAAATCGCCCCGACCTTGTCGGCAATGGCCCGCATCCGCGCCCAGTCCTTGTAACGCGAGTAAGCGGAAAAACCACCGATCAACATCTTCGGTCGGGCTTGAAGGGCGATGCGCTCCATCTCGTCATAGTCGATCAACCCCGTCTGCGGGTCGAGACCGTAGGGAACGATCTTGTAGTGGCGGCCGGAGAAATTGGAGGGGTTGCCGTGGGTCAGGTGACCACCCTGGGCCAGGTTCATGCCCATCACGGTGTCGCCAGGATTGAGCAGCGCCAGGAACACGGCGGCGTTGGCCTGGGCACCAGCATGAGGCTGGACGTTGGCGTAATCGCAATCGAACAGCGCCTTGACCCGCTCGATGGCCAGGCGCTCAGCCACATCGACATACTCGCAACCGCTGTAGTAGCGCTTGCCCGGGTAACCTTCGGCGTACTTGTTGGTGAATACCGAGTTCTGAATCGCCATCACCAATGGGCTGGCGTAGTTCTCGGAAGCGATCAGCTCGACGTGGTCTTCCTGGCGGCGCTCTTCGTTGTGAATCGCCTCGCATAACTCGGCGTCGAATGCTGCAAGGGTCAGGGATGAGTCGTACATGATGATAGGGTCCTGTGGATTGGGAAAATGAGACGGCCTCACTGCCTGACGATCAGCGACGGCATCAGTCGGCCCCGAGCGGCTCTTTCGGCTCGGACTGGTCGTGACTGCCCGGCCGGGCATCAGCCGTAGGCCAGTAATAGGTGACCTCTTCAATAGAGACTTGCATCAGTTGGCGGCTCCTTCGCGGGTAATAGCGACGGACAAAGTCTACGGATAAACTGGCCTGCCAAATCAGGCCAGTTTTTTCGTATAGAGCAGACCGTATGGCAAAAACCTTCGAGCTCGAAACACTGAAGATGCGACTCAACGATGCCGAATTTCAGATGCTGGATCTGCATCAGCGGATTCAGCGCGCCCTGCGCGCACTGATCCTCGATGGCGCCCTTGACGCTGGCCTGAAGCTGCCGGCAACCAGGGTCCTGGCCAAGACGCTGGGCGTTGCCCGTGACACGGTGGAGAACGCCTATGTGCAATTGCACCGGGATGGCTTCATCGTGCGGCGCGAGGGCTCGGGCAGTTATGTATCCGAGACGGTTGGCACCCAATTGCGCGGGGCTGCGCGTCGGCGCATGAAATCGCAAGACACCCAGCGCAGCGAGGCGACGCCAGGATCGGGCTTGAGCCAGCGCGGCCGGATGATTTTCGACAGTGGTGGCGTGGCCGATCAACAGGTCATCAAGGCCTTCGCCACAGGGCTGCCGGAAACCCGCACCTTCCCCACCGATCTGTGGGAACGCCTGCAACGCCAGGTCATGAAGGACTACCGGGGTAACATCCTGCTGCACGGCGACCCACAAGGCGCCGAGCCTCTGCGCAAGGCGATCGCCACCTACTTGAACCTCGAACGCGGGGCCAAATGCTCCCCCGAGCAGATCCTGGTGTTGAGCAGCACTCGCCAATCGCTATTTCTGTGCGCGCAGTTGCTCGTGGATGCCGGCAAACCGATCCTGCTGGAAAACCCGGGCTACTACGGTGCCAGGAAGGCCTTTGAAACGGCAGAGACCAAGGTCGTGCCCATTGACGTCGATGCACTGGGCATACGCACGGACCTGCTGCGGGCAGACCGCAGCGGCGCCCCTTGCGTCTATGTGACGCCTTCGCATCAATACCCCACCGGGGCAACCTTACCGTTGGAACGCCGACTCGAACTGATCAACTGGGCGACCGAACATGGCAAGTGGATCATCGAGGACGACTACGACAGCGAGTTCCACTACGACGGGCTGCCGACCGCATGCGTGCAAGGCCTGGACAAATACCAGCGCACGATCTACCTCGGCACCTTCAGCAAAACGCTCTATCCGGGGTTGCGGATGGGTTACATGGTGCTGCCTTTCGAGCTGGTCAAAGCCTTCACCTACGCGCGCAGCATCATGGACGGCCACACACCGCAGATCCTCCAGTTGACCCTGGCACGCTTCATGGAAGACGGTCACTACAACGCTCATGTCCGGGCCATGCGCAAACTCTACGCCGGACGCCGTACCACCCTGCTCGATGCCATTGGCAGGCACCTGGACGGAATCGTTACGGCCTTGCGTCCCCAAGGTGGGCTACAGATTCCCTGCCTGCTGAGCGATGGTTGGTCGGAAGAGAAGACCCTCCGCCAAGCGGCCAGCGCGGGGGTGCAGCTGCCCGGCCTCAGCCGGCTGTACGCCGGCGAAGAAAAGAAACAAGGCTGGCTATTGGGGTACTCGTCCTTGACCGCCCATGAAATCGAAGCGGCCATGGGGCGGCTGGCCAATGTGCTGAGCAAAAAATAGGGCAACACATGAAGCTCGACGCTCAAACGCATGCCTTCTTTTGTGGGTAACTAAACCGTTGGATGGCCGTATAAGCCTGCCCGAGGTCGCTGCCGGAACAATAATCCGGCGCCAAAAAGGCATTATGGTCCGGATCCTGCTTTCTTTTTTCCAACAACCCAAGCTGTCACGTCAGCGTCATGACCGGGCCGCAAACTGGCTCTGTCCGCCAACAACAGCTTCATAAAAACAAGGACGAAGGTATGCCCACGCAAAATCCCCATCGCATCGTCGGCCTGTGCACCTCCAGCAAGGTGTACAACGTGCTGACCGAACTCAAGCAACTGGAAGGCCACCGCAACGCCAAGTTCCTTTCCCTGCTGGCGGAAAACCTGGTGCGCAAGGGCCTGCTCAGTGAACAGGAAGTGGTGCACATGCTCGATCTGGTCGTCGATTGAGCGACATCGATTCCTACTATTGAGCCGGTTGATTTTTCGTTACCCCCACTGAGTCGTAAGGTAACCCCATCGATTGATGGAGGTGTCCCATGCCCAAGGTTCAAATCATGTCTGTCATTGGCAGCGCCGTCCCCGCCCCACTCCGGGAGCTCGGGTTGCTGGCCTGCTGGTATCTGGTGCAGGACGGCGTGACCATCAGCGGCCCGCTGACTTCATTGCCCGCCGCCCAGGCCCTGTCGCAACGTATCGGCCCCTATCTGCTGAGCGCCTAAGGCAGCTGCACCCGCGGTGTGCTTTCGACAAACAAGGCCCAACATGACATGAACAGCGCGGCGATCAGCGGCCCGATCACGAAACCGTTCAGCCCGAATACCGCCAGCCCGCCCAGTGTCGAGACCAGCACCATGTAGTCGGGCATCTTGGTGTCCTTGCCGACCAGGATCGGCCGCAGGAAATTATCCACCAGGCCGATCACGAACACCCCGAACAGCGTCAGCACCACGCCTTGCCAGATCGCCCCCGAGAGCAGGAAATACACCGCCACCGGTGCCCAGACGAGGCCCGCCCCCACCGCTGGCAGCAACGACAGGAACGCCATCAGCACCGCCCAGGGCAACACCGTCGGAATTCCCAGGATCCAGAAGATCAACCCGCCCAGCGCACCTTGGCTGATGGCGACCAGCAGGTTGCCTTTTACCGTGGCGCGCACCACCCGATTGAACTTCAACTGCAACCGACGCTTTTGGTGTTCCGCCAAGGGAATGGCCGTGCGTACTTTGCGCACCAGCTCGGCGCCGTCGCGCAGAAAGAAGAACAGCAGATAGATCATCACGAAGAAGCTGACCAGGAACTGGAAGGTACCCTGGCCGAAACTGAAGGCCTGGGTGGCGAAAAACTCACTGCCCTGCATCGCGCTCTTGACGATCGTGTCGCGCAATCCATTCAGGTTGCCCAGGCCAAAGCGGTCGAGCAGATTCTGGAAGTACAGTGGCAAGGCATCCTTGAAGCGGGCCAGGTAATCGGCAATGTCCAGTTCGCCGCTTTCCAGGCTCTTGTACAACGCAGCACCTTCCTGGACCAGCAAGGTGCTGATGATGATCACCGGTAAAATCGCACTGACCACGCAGATGCTCAACGTGACCAGCGAGGTGACGTTGCGGTGCCAGCCAAACTTCAACTGCAGGCGGCGCTGCATCGGTGCAAAGACGATGCCCAGGATCACCGCCCAGAACACCGCGCCGTAGAACGGCAGCAGAATCCAGATGAACGCGATGGTGACCAGCACCAGGAGCAACATCTGGGCTTTGTTTTGCAGCATCTTTCGATTCATCAGCTTTCCATGTCCAAAGGCGGGATAAACATTAGTCAGCCAGGACTCGCCGGAGTGCCTTCGCGTTTGCGCCGTGCATTGATTCAGATCAATGAGGCCTGGCCGACCATGGGCTACCCTCGCCGCCTTTTGCGATCCGACGCCATCATGACCCTCGCCGCCCCCGAACTGCTGGCGCCCGCCGGCACCCTGAAAAACATGCGCTATGCCTTCGCCTACGGCGCCGATGCGGTGTATGCCGGCCAGCCGCGCTACAGCCTGCGGGTGCGCAACAACGAGTTCGACCATGCGAACCTGGCCTTGGGCATTGCCGAGGCCCAGGCCATGGGCAAGCGCTTCTACGTGGTGGTGAACATTGCCCCGCACAACGCCAAGCTGCGCACCTTCCTCAAGGACCTCGAGCCGGTGATCGCCATGGCGCCGGACGCGCTGATCATGTCCGACCCGGGGCTGATCATGCTGGTGCGCCGGCATTTCCCCCAGATGCCGATTCACCTGTCGGTGCAGGCCAACACGGTGAACTGGGCGAGCGTCGAGTTCTGGCAGCAGCAGGGCTTGAGCCGGATCATCCTGTCCCGGGAACTGTCCCTGGAAGAAATCGCCGAGATCCGCGAGCAGGTGCCGGCCATGGAGCTGGAAGTGTTCGTCCACGGCGCGCTGTGCATGGCCTATTCCGGGCGCTGCCTGTTGTCCGGCTATTTGAACAAGCGCGACGCCAACCAGGGCAGTTGCACCAATGCCTGCCGCTGGAAGTACTCGGCGCAGCCGGCGGTGGAAAACGCCGTGGGCGACATTGTGCAGACCTATCAGCCCGAACCGACCCTGGGCCTCGGCGCGCCCACCAGCCAGGTGTTTTTGCTCCAGGAAGCCAACCGCCCGGAAGAATCCATGCCGGCCTTCGAGGACGAGCACGGCACCTACATCATGAATGCCAAGGACCTGCGCGCCGTGCAGCACGTCGAGCGTCTGGCGCGCATGGGCGTGCACTCCTTGAAAATCGAAGGCCGGACCAAGTCGCACTTCTATTGCGCGCGCACCACCCAGGTGTATCGCCAGGCCATCGATGACGCGGTGGCCGGCCGGGAATTTGATCGTGGCCTGATGACCGACCTGGAGTCCCTGGCCCAGCGCGGCTACACCGAAGGTTTTCTAAGGCGCCACGTGCATGATGAGTATCAGAACTACCAGAACGGCAGTTCGGTATCAGAGCGCCAGCAGTTCGTCGGCGAACTGACCGGCGAACGGCGCGAACGCCTGGCCGAAGTAAAGGTGAAGAACCGCTTTGGCCTTGGCGATCACATGGAACTGATGACCCCCAAGGGCAACTTCCACTTCGACCTGCATCACTTGCAGAACGCCAAAGGCCAGGGCATCGAGGTGGCACCGGGGGATGGGCACGTGGTGTACGTGCCAATCCCGGATGCGGTGGATCTGCGGTTTGGGTTGTTGATGCGCGATGTGCGCGAGCCATAGTCGCCACCGAACAAATGTGGGAGCGGGCTTGCTCGCGAAGGCGGTGTGTCAGAAGTGAATATATTGGCTGACACACTGCATTCGCGAGCAAGCCCGCTCCCACAGGGGACTTGTGGTGGACACAAGATACAGCATGCCAAAAATCTTTAGCTCCCGGCAGAAACTGCCGAAGGCTGCGATCCTTCTTTCTCGATAAGACCCGGTTGCCCAGGTAAAAACATCTGGATCGAGAGCGAAAGATCGCAGCCTTCGGCAGCTCCTGCCGCGGTGGGATCAGATCCGGAACTGCCCCACCAGCTTGCCCAGGCGCTGGCCCAGGTCGGCCAGGCTGCGGGAGGTCTGGGCGCCGAGTTGGGTTTCGTCGGCGACGCTGTCCACGGCTACGGCGATCTGATGCACGCTGCGGTTGATTTCCTCGGCCACTGCGGTCTGTTCTTCGGCAGCGCTGGCGATCTGGGCGTTCATCGAGTTGATGGTGCCGATCAGTTGCGCCATGGTGTCCAGGGAGGCTCCCGCCTCATTGGCCCGTTCCGAGGTGCCGTCACCGGCCTCACTGGAACGGCGCATCGCCTCCACCGCCGCGTGGGTGCCTGATTGCAGGCGGTCGATCATGCCCTGGATTTCCTGGGTGCTCTGCTGGGTCCGGCTGGCCAGGGCCCGCACTTCATCGGCCACCACCGCAAACCCACGCCCTGCCTCGCCAGCACGCGCAGCCTCGATAGCGGCGTTGAGGGCCAGCAGGTTGGTCTGCTCGGCAATCGAACGAATCACCCCGAGCACACTGACAATCGAAGCCACGTCCTGCTGCAGGCTGTCCAGGGACACACCACTGCTGCGAATATCGTTCACCAACGCATGAATCTGCTGGATGCTGCCGGCCACCACGCGCTTGGCCGATTGCCCTTCCTCGTCGGTCTGCTGGGCCGCGACGGCGGCGCCCTGGGCGCTGCGGGCGACTTCCTGGGCCGCCGAGGACATCTCGTTGATCGCCGTGGCGACCTGATCGGTTTCGTGGCGCTGGCGCTCCATGGCCTGCTCGGAGCGCTGGGCCTGCTCGGAAACTTGCGTCACCAGGCCGGTCAGTTGCGAGGTCATGTCGGTGATCTGCCGCACCAGGCCGTGGATCTTGTCGACGAAGCGGTTGAATGAACCGGCCAACTGGCCAAGCTCGTCCTGGCTGGTGATGGCCAGGCGACGGGTCAGGTCGCCCTCACCCGCGGCGATGTCATCGAGGTTGTCCTTCATCAGGTTCAAGGGACGCAGGATCGTGTTGGCGAGCACCAGGCCCACCACCGCGATCACCAGCAACACCACCGCGGCGATCCCGACGATGCTCAAGATCACGCCTTGCAGACGCTCATGAACCTTGGCTTCCACCAACGCCACCTGGCCTTCGATGCCGTCCAGGTTGACCGAACTGCCGACTGCCAGGTCCCACTTGGACAAGTATTCGGTGTAGCCGAGCTTGGGCACCAGGTCTTTGCTGTTGGGCAGTGGCGAGCTGTATTCGAGGTAGTGAGTCCCGTCCTTGGCGACTTTCACCAGGTCGCGGTTGACGTAGACCCCGTTCGGGTCGCGGTTGTCCTTGAAACTCTTGCCCACGCCATCGGGACTGTTGGCCTTGAACAGACGAATGGTCTCGGAGTCGTAGCCGAAGAAATAGCCGTCCTTGCCGTAGCTGATATTCGACAACAGCTTGATCGCCTGGGCGCGCGCTTCGTTATCGCCAGGCGCGGCGGCATCGTAGAGCGGCTTGATGGCGGTCAGGCCCACCGCCACATAGTTCTGCAGCGTGGCCTTGGCCTCGCTGAGCAAGCGTTCACGGGTCTGCTGGACCTCTTTACTCGCTTGCTCCTTCAAGATGAAAGCCGTGGTCAGGCTGATGATCACGGCGGACAGCAATACCGGCAGTATCGCAAGGGACAGGACTTTAGCCTTCAGGCTCAGGCGCATGCTGTTCACTCTTGTAGGTGTTATTGGCGTGGTTAGCTGTATTAACGGCACCGCACGGCAAAACTGTAGGGCAAGGTGAACAGGGCTTCAAAGAAGGGTTGAATTTGGGGCCCCTTCGCGAGCAGGCTCGCTCCCACAGGGGTTCGGTGGTGTCCACAACACTTGTGTTCACACCGATCCCCTGTGGGAGCGAGCCTGCTCGCGATGAAGGCGACGCGGTCCTGAACTACAACACCATCGCCGCCACCCAACCAAACGCCAGCAGCGGCAGGTTGTAGTGGATGAAGGTCGGGACCACGGTGTCCCAGATGTGATGGTGCTGGCCGTCGATGTTCAGGCCGGAGGTCGGGCCCAGGGTCGAGTCCGAGGCAGGTGAACCGGCATCGCCCAAGGCGCCGGCGGTGCCGACTATGCAGACGATCGCCAGCGGGCTGAAGCCCAGTTGCAGGCACAGCGGCACGAAAATCGTCGCCAGGATCGGCACCGTGGAAAACGACGAGCCGATGCCCATGGTCACCAGCAGCCCCACCAGCAACATCATCAGCGCGCCAATGCCCTTGTTGTGGCCAATCCAGGCCGCCGAAGACTCCACCAGGCTCTGGACTTCACCGGTGGCCTTCATCACTTCGGCGAACCCTGAGGCAGCGATCATGATGAAGCCGATCATCGCCATCATCTTCATGCCTTCGGTGAACAGGTCGTCAGTCTCGCGCCAGCGCACCACCCCCGACAGCGAGAAAATCAGGAACCCGACCAGAGCGCCGATGATCATCGAGTCCACCAGCAGTTGCACCGCGAACGCCGCCGCCACCGCAAACCCGGCCACCATCAGGCTCAGCGGGTTGTAGCGCACGGCCACTTGCTCGACCCGGGCAATTTTCTTCAGGTCGTAGACGCGCTTCTTGCGGTAGGAGAACAACGACAACAGCAGACCAAACACCATGCCCAACGCCGGAATGCCCATGGCGTGGGTGACGTTGATGCCGCTGACGTCCACACCGCTGCGGGCGATGTTGGCCAGGAGGATTTCGTTGAGGAAGATATTGCCGAAACCCACTGGCAGGAACATGTAGGGCGTGATCAGGCCGAAGGTCATGACGCAGGCGATCAACCGGCGATCCAACTGCAACTTGGTCAGCACATACAGAAGCGGCGGCACCAGCAACGGAATGAAGGCGATGTGGATCGGCAGAATGTTCTGGGAAGCGACCGCGACCGTCCCCAGCAAACCGATCAGCACCCACTTGACGCCCGAACCACCCGCGGCATCCTGGCGATCCACCAGGGCCAGGGCTTTATCCGCCAGCGCGTGGGCCATGCCAGACTTGGCAATCGCCACGGCAAAGGCACCGAGCAAGGCGTAGGACAACGCCACCGTCGCACCGCCACCCAGGCCGGCGTTGAACGCCTTGAGCGTCGCTTCGATCCCCAGGCCGCCCGTGAGGCCACCCACCAACGCGCCGATAATCAGCGCGATCACCACATGCACGCGGGCCAGGCTGAGCACCAGCATGACGCCAACCGCGGCAATTACTGCATTTATCATCATTACCTCAAAGCACAGCGATGGAAAGCCACCGGACAAAAAGGTCGCGACTTTGCAGCAAGCGGCGGCAAGCTGCAAGGGCCGTGGGGCGGGTTTTCAAGTCTCGTAATATTTGCAGCCATCACTCCCCCTGTGGGAGCGAGCCTGTGGGAGCAAAGCTTGCTCGCGATGACATCGTCACCTACAACATCTGTGCCGGCTTTAAAAATGCTATCGCGAGCAAGCTTTGCTCCCACAGGCCCGCCCCACCCACAGAGGCTCGCCCTACAGAGAGGGGTGCCATGAAATAGATTTCAGCGTTTGGGCAGTTCGATCACCACCTTCAACCCACCCCACTCACTGTCGTCCAACGCCAGCAGGCCACCCCAGGTGTCGACGATGTCCCGCACGATGCCCAGGCCCAGGCCGTGTCCATCGGTCTGTTCATCCAGTCGCGTGCCGCGGCTGAACACCTGGTCGCGGCGATCCTTGGGGATGCCCGGGCCGTCGTCCTCCACGACCAGGCTGAACCCTTCGGCCGTCTCGGTCATGGTCAGGCGGACCTCGGCGTCGGCCCATTTGCAGGCGTTGTCCAACAGGTTGCCCAACAGTTCCAGCAGGTCTTCACGGTCCCACGGCAGGTGCAGGCCTGGCGGGGCGACGTAGCTCAGGTGCAGGTGTTCGCCGTGGATCATGTTCAGCGTGGCCAGCAGCCCCGGCAGCTCGGCGTCGCAGTCCAGGTGCGCGCCAGGCAAGGCATCGCCGGACAAGCGGGCGCGGTTGAGTTCGCGGTTCAGGCGCTGGCGGACCTGCTCCAGTTGATCGAGCAACAGTTTGCGCAGCTCGGGATACGGGGCGAGCTTCTCGTTCGACGCCAGGCTTTGCAGCACCGCCAGGGGGGTTTTCAAGGCATGGCCAAGGTTGCCCAGGGCGTTGCGTGAACGCTTGAGGCTGTCTTCGGTGTGGGCCAGCAGATGGTTGATTTGCGTCACCAGCGGTTCCAGTTCCCGTGGCACCTGTTCGTCGAGTTGCGAACGTTGCCCGCGCTGCAACTGGGCAATCTGCTCCCGCGCCCGGTCCAGCGGACGCAAGGCACGGCGCACGGTGATGCGTTGCAGCAACAGAATCAGCAGCAGCCCCGCCACCCCCAGCCCGAGGCCGATCTGCTGCATTCGGCGAAAGCTGTCGCGCACCGGCGTGTAGTCCTGGGCCACGCTGATGGAAATCGCCTGGCCCAACCGCCGATAGTCGGTACGCAGCACCAGCAGCTTCTGACCTTCGGGCCCCAGTTGCAGGTTGCTGTGCAGGCCCGGGTGGTCGAGCCGGGGCAATTCCTGGTCCCACAGGGAACGGGAGCGCCAGTGCACGTCGGCAAAATCGATGCGGAAATAATGCCCGGAAAACGGTCGCTGATAGGCCGGAGACAGCCGTCGCTCATCCAGTTGCAAGCCCTGTGGACCGCGCACCAGGGCCACCAGCAGGTTCTCGCTGTCGTTACGCAGCCCGGCTTCCAGGTAACGCTGCAAGCCCAGCTCGAACAGCCACAGACTGGTCTGTGCCAGGATCAGGCCGACCACCACCATCACACCGATCAGGCCCAGGCTCAGGCGCCGCTGGATGGATCTCACTGCGCCTGCCCGCCGAACAGGTAACCCTGGCCGCGACGGGTTTCGATCACGCTGCGGCCCAGCTTGCGCCGCAGGTGATTGACGTGGACTTCCAGCACGTTGGAATCGCGCTCGGTTTCACCGTCGTACAGGTGTTCGGCGAGATGACTTTTGGAGAGGATCTGCTCGGGATGCAGCATGAAATAGCGCAACAGGCGAAATTCAGCCGCCGTGAGCTGGATGTCGGTGCCGTCGCGAACCACGCATTGCCGCCCTTCATCCAGGTGCAACCCGGCCGATTTCAGCGTCGGCTGGTTGACCTGGCCGTGGGAGCGGCGCAGCAACGCCTGGATCCGCAACTGCAGCTCTTCAGGATGAAAAGGCTTGGTCAGGTAATCGTCGGCCCCGGCCTTGAGGCCTTCGATGCGCTCGGCCCAAGACCCGCGTGCGGTAAGGATCAGCACCGGCGTGCTCAGGCCACCGGCACGCCATTGGGCCAGCACCTCGAGCCCCGGCACACCCGGCAGGCCGAGATCGAGGATGATCAGGTCGTAGGGTTCACTGCTGCCCTGATACACCGCGTCGCGACCGTCGGCGAGCCAGTCGACGGCGTAACCTTGGCGCGCAAGCCCGGCCATCAGTTCGTCGGCCAGGGGCACGTGATCTTCCACCAGAAGCAGGCGCATCAGTCTTCCTTATCTTTGAGTAGGCGGCCGGTCGCGGCCTCCAGGTCCAATTCGCGCACGACGCCGTCGGTGTCCAGCAGCTCGACCTCATAAATATAGACGCCGTGTTTCTCCTCCAGCTCGGCTTCCAGCAGTTTGGCGCCGGGGTGCAGGTCCAGCGCCTGTTGCAGCAGTTGCTCCAGCGGCAAGATCACACCCTGCTGGCGCAGTTGCAGGGCCTCGTCCTGATCCAGGTCCCGGGCCACGGCCAGCGAACAAAACGCCAGCAGCGCCAGCGTCCATCGACTATGGGCGCGTAGATTAAGCTTCATTACGTATCCTGATGATTCTTGAGCACCTTGCCGTTGGTGGCGTCCAATTCCAGATCCCACTCAATGCCCTTCGTATCGCGCAGATCCACCTGGTAAATGTACTTGCCGTACTCTTCGTCCAGCTCGGTATCGGTCAAGGTGGCACCAGGGTGCTCGGCCAGGGCGGCGGCGTTGAGTTTTTCGAAGGACAGGATGGTACCAGCGTCTTGCAGTTTGCGGGCTTCGTCCGCGTTCAGGTCTCGTGCATGAGCCAGGCTCGTACCGAGCGCCATGAGGGTCGCGATGATAAAGGCAGTCAGGCGGTTCATGGGTTATCTCCTTTTTATAATCTTCATCGGGGGGGGACTGTATCGGGGTGAACTTAACTGAAACTGAATGGCCATCATGGAAGCTACATCAATGTGGGAGCGAGCTTGCTCGCGATAGCGGTCTATCCGTTGATATCGATGTGACAGAACTGACGCCATCGCGAGCAAGCTCGCTCCCACAGGGTTTTGTGTCGCTATAATCAGCCGCTTAGCCGTATTCGAGGCCGGTATGACCGCCATCCACATCAAGTTTCCCGCCCTCACCCTCAAGGCCGGCCCGCGTGCATTCGAAAGGATTCGCCAAGCCGGCTTGAACGCCGCCGACGTCGGCATCCTGCCGGGCGCCGCCGGTGGCCCCAAGGCCTTGGGCATCCAGGGGCTGGACCTGGCGCTGTTCGGCGAGTGGCTGCCCGCCGCGCCCCGGGAACGCTCGCTGATCGGGGCCTCGGTGGGTGCCTGGCGCTTCGCCAGCGCCTGCCTGCCGGACGCCGCCGAGGGCATCCGGCGCCTGGGCAGTTTGTACAACGAACAAAGCTTCGCCAAAGGCGTGACCATGGCCGGGGTCAGCCAGAGCTCGCAACGCATGCTCGAAGACTTGCTCGACGGCCGCGACGCTTCGATCCTCGATAACCCGCGATACCGGCTCAACATCATGGTGGTCAAGAGCCACGGCCTGCTGGCCCAGGATCATCGCGGCCGGCTGGGGCTGGGATTGTCGTCGGTGATCGCGGACAACCTGCGAGGCCGCGCACGGCTGTCGCGGCATTTCGAACGGTTGATCATCCATGACCCGCGCCTGGCCCCGCCCCTGCATCCGTTGAATGACTTTCCGTCGCGCTTCGTTCCCTTGGCGGCCGGCAACCTGCGCCAGGCCCTGCTGGCCTCGGGCTCGATCCCGATGGTCATGGAAGGCGTGCGCGACCTGCCGGGCGCCGGGGCTGGCACCTACCGCGACGGCGGCTTGCTGGACTATCACCTCGACCTGCCCTACAGCGGCGAGGACATCGTACTCTATCCGCACTTCACCGACCGGGTCATTCCCGGCTGGTTCGACAAGGGCCTGCCGTGGCGCCGAGGCAACGTCGACCGCCTGCAGGACGTGTTGCTGCTGGCACCGTCCCGCGAATACCTGGCGCGCCTGCCCTACGGCAAACTGCCGGACCGCAACGACTTCAAGCGTTTCATGGGCGATGACCCGAGCCGCCGCCAGTATTGGCGCACGGCGATGGACGAGAGCCGCCGGCTCGGTGATGAGTTCCTGGAGCTGACGGCCAACGGCGGCTTGGGCGAGCGTTTGCTGACCCTTTAGTCAGCACGGTCGCGCACCGCCGTTATCAAACTGATAAACTGCGCCGCCTGCCTCGCGACCGCTATCTAAAGAGCCCGAACCTGTGGAAATTTTCAAAGAGTTTACCTTCGAATCCGCCCACCGCCTGCCCCACGTGCCAGACGGCCACAAGTGCGGCCGCCTTCACGGCCACTCGTTCAAGGTGGCGATCCACCTGAGCGGCGATATCGATCCGCACACCGGCTGGATTCGCGACTTCTCGGAGATCAAGGCGATCTTCAAGCCGCTCTACGAGCGCCTGGACCACAACTACCTCAACGACATTCCTGGCCTGGAAAACCCCACCAGCGAAGTGTTGGCCAAGTGGATCTGGAATGAATTGAAGCCGTTGCTGCCGGAACTCAGCGCCATCCGCATCCACGAGACCTGCACCAGCGGTTGCATCTACCACGGCGAGTAAAACCTGTGGGATCCGCCTGTAGGGTCCCACCTGTGGGGTTTGCCTGTGGGAGCAAAGCTTGCTCGCGATGAAGTTGACACAGTCTCTCTGGAACCGAGGCGCCTGCATCGCGGGCAAGCCTTGCTCCCACAAAATCTAGCACCACCATTGGGGTTACCCTACCCCGTCAGCATTGGCCTATGCTTGGTCCCCTGAGCCATTTTCAGGGGAGTATCGAGCATGACCCACTGGCCGCTGGATCAAACATACGACTTCAACGGACACTCCATCCGCTACGCCATCCACGGCGATGGCCCGCCGCTGGTGTTTGTCCATGGCACACCCTTCTCTTCCTACGTGTGGCACCGCATCGCCCCGCTGTTCTTCGCCACCCACACAGTGCATTACTTCGACCTGCTGGGGTATGGCCAGTCCGCGCAACCCGATGCCGATGTGTCCCTGGGCGTGCAAAACCAGCTACTCGCGCAACTGCTGGAGCATTGGCGCCTGGACTGCCCGGACGTGGTGGCCCATGACTTTGGCGGCGCCACGGCCCTGCGCACGCACCTGCTCAATGGCAAGGACTACCGCAGCCTGACCCTGATCGACCCCGTGGCGCTGTCGCCCTGGGGTTCATCCTTTGTGCAGCATGTACGCCAGCATGAAGCCGCCTTCAGCGGCCTGCCCGACTACATCCAGCGAGCCATCGTGCCAACCTATATCCGCGGCGCGATCAAACGGGACATCCCGGACGCCGAACTGGCGCCCTACGTGCAGCCGTGGCTTGGCGAACCGGGCCAGGCGGCGTTCTACCGGCAGATTGCGCAGATGGACGAGCGTTACACCCGCGAGGTCCAGGACCTTTATCCAAACGTGCGCTGCCCGACGCAGATTCTCTGGGGCGAGGATGACCAGTGGATCCCCATCGAGCGCGGGCGGGCCCTGCATAAGCTGATCCCGGGGGCGCAATTTCACCCCGTTCCGAACGCCGGGCACCTGGTCCAGGAAGATGCGCCGGAAGCCGTCGTCGCGGCGGTGTTGCGGTTCCTGGCATTGCCTCCCTCCACCTGAAGAAACCGCATCCCCCTGTGGGAGCGGGCTTGCTCGCGAAGGCGGTGTATCAGTTATGAATACATTGGCTGACACTCCGCCTTCGCGAGCAAGCCCGCTCCCACAAGGAAACCGCATAGGGCAGTGAGAACTGTGTTCCAACTTGAACCACCGCCGCACCGCTTTCGATCCCTGCGCCCACCCAATCCCCAGGATTGTCTATAAATAACCTCGCGATCACTCGCTTGGCACGGCCGCTGCACGCTTGCGACATCCCTCATCCGCAAGGACCGCCACATGACTCAGAACGACCCGGGCAATGACTATCCCTTGAGCGAAGTCCCGATGCACGCTCGCAAAGGCCTGGCCTCCACGGCCATGGTGCTGCTGGGTTTCACCTTTTTCACCGCCACGATGTTTGCCGGCGGCAAGCTGGGGGTGGCGTTCGGTTTTGCCGAGATGCTCACGGTCATCATCATCGGGAATATGCTGCTGGGCCTGTATGCCGCTGGCTTGGGTTACATCGCCTTCAAGAGCGGGCTCAATTCGGTGCTCATGGGCCGTTTCTGTTTCGGCGAGGTGGGCAGCAAGCTCAGTGACTTGATCCTCGGGTTCACCCAGATCGGCTGGTACGCCTGGGGCACGGCGACGGCCGCGGTGGTGCTGGGCAAATATTTCGAATTGAGCGAAGGCACCGTGCTGGGGTTGATGGTGCTGTTCGGCCTGGGATTCTGCGCCACGGCCTACATCGGCTATCGCGGCTTGGAAATCCTCTCCTACATCGCCGTGCCGGCGATGATGCTGCTGCTGATGTTGTCGATGTGGGTCGCGACGGTGAAGGTCGGCGGTCTCGATGGCTTGCTGGCGATCGTGCCGACGGGCAGCCTCGACTGGTCCACCGCCATCACGCTGGTGTTCGGCACCTTCGTCAGCGGCGCGACACAGGCGACCAACTGGACGCGGTTCTCCCGCTCGGCGAAGGTCGCGGTGCTGGCGAGCCTGATCGGCTTCTTCCTCGGCAACGGCCTGATGGTGCTGATCGGCGCCTACGGAGCCATCGTCTATCAACAACCGGACGTGGTCGAAGTGTTGTTGCTGCAGGGCTTCGCCATGGCGGCGATGGCCATGTTGCTGCTCAACATCTGGAGCACCCAGGACAACACCATCTACAATTTCGCCGTGGCCGGTTGCAACCTGCTGCGCACCCGCCGGCGCAAAACCGTGACCCTGGGCGGCGCGGTGATCGGCACGCTGCTGGCGCTGCTGGGCATGTACGATCTGCTGGTGCCGTACCTGATCCTGCTGGGCACGGTGATCCCACCCATTGGCGGGGTGATCATGGCCGATTTCTTCTTCCGCTGGCGTGGTCGTTACCCGCGCCTGGCCGAGGCGCAACTGCCGGCGTTCAACTGGCCCGGGCTGTTGGCCTATGGGGTTGGCACCGTCGCGGCGTTCAATTCACCATGGGTCGCGCCACTGGTAGGAATCGCTGCCGGCGCGCTAACGTATGTGCTATTGATCGGCGTAATGGGTGCTCGCACCGCTGACGCGCCCCTACAAGACCTCTAAAGGATTCGCCCGATGCACATCATCAACGCCCGCCTGCGCAACCGCGAAGGCTTGCATGAACTGCACCTGGAAAACGGCCTGATCACCAACATCGCCCGCCAGACCGAAGCCCCCAGCCTCGGCCCGGAAGACCTCGATGCCGGCGGTAACCTGGTGGTCCCACCCTTCGTCGAACCGCACATCCACCTGGACGCCACCCTCACCGCCGGCGAACCGCGCTGGAACATGAGCGGCACGCTGTTCGAAGGCATCGAGTGCTGGGGCGAACGCAAGGCCACCATCACCGAAGAAGACACCAAGACCCGCGCCAAGAAAACCATCCAGACCCTCGCCGCCCATGGCATCCAGCATGTGCGCACCCACGTCGACGTGACCGACCCCGAGCTCACGGCGCTCAAGGCGCTGCTGCAAGTGCGCGAGGAAAGCCGTCACCTGATCGACATGCAAATCGTCGCGTTTCCCCAAGAAGGCATCGAGTCCTACCGCAACGGCCGCGAGCTGATGGAAGAAGCCATCCGCATGGGCGCCGACGTGGTGGGCGGCATTCCCCACTTCGAGTACACCCGCGACCAGGGCGTCAGCTCGGTGAAGTTCCTCATGGACCTGGCCGAGCGCACCGGCTGCCTGGTGGATGTGCATTGCGACGAAACCGATGACCCGCACTCACGGTTCCTCGAAGTGCTCGCCGAAGAAGCCCGCAGCCGCGACATGGGCGCGCGCGTCACGGCCAGCCACACCACGGCCATGGGCTCCTACGACAACGCCTACTGCGCCAAGCTGTTTCGCCTGCTCGGGCACTCGGGCATCAGCTTTGTCTCTTGCCCCACCGAAAGCATTCACCTGCAAGGGCGCTTCGATAACTTCCCCAAACGCCGCGGCGTCACCCGGGTCAATGAACTGCTCGAGGCCGGGATGAACGTGTGCTTCGGCCAGGACTCCATCGTCGACCCGTGGTACCCGCTGGGCAACGGCAATATCCTGCGGGTCCTCGAAGCCGGGCTGCATATCTGCCACATGCTCGGCTACCGCAACCTGCAAAGCGCCCTGGACCTGGTCACCGACAACAGCGCCAAGGCCATGGCCCTGGGCGAGCGCTACGGCCTGGAACCCGGGCGCCCGGCGAACCTGCTGATCCTGTCGGCGGACAGTGACTACGAAGTGATCCGCAGCCAGGGCTTGCCGCTCTACTCGATTCGCAACGGCGAAGTGCTGATGAAACGGCAGATGCCGGTGGTGGAGTTTGCGCAGCAGCCAGGCTGATTTCCACAACCCCTTGCTCGCGATGGCGGCGGGTCAGTTGCATTGATGTTGGATGTGCTACCGCCTTCGCGAGCAAGCCCGCTCCCACAAGGGGATCCTCAGTGGACATGAATGTTGTGTCCAACACCGATCCACTGTGGGAGCGGGCTTGCTCGCGAAGACGGCATCGGCCACACCGCAAAACTTCCAGAAAGCTCTAGGGCACAGACCGCGCCGTCCCAAACAACCTGACCCGCAGCAACTCACCCGCCTCCTCTTCCAGCAAAATCGGCGCAGTCCCCCCCGGCATCACCACACTCACCGCCCCCGCCTTCACCCAACCTACCCGCCACGCAGCACTGGCCACCGCGCTGGCGCTGGTGCCCGAGGACGCGGTGGGCCCCTCGCCCCGCTCAAACACCCGCGCCGCGATTCGCCCTTCGGCTTCCAGACTGGCCCATTGCAGATTCACCCCCCTCGGGCACGGAATACCGGCCCCAACGGGCGTCGCATAAGCGATGCGAGTCAAGCTTTGCGACAGCGCCGTAGCACGCATCTGCGAATTGCTCGGCAACCCTTCGGCACCGGCCACCAGCGTCACGCAATGAGGATTGCCAATGTTCACGAACTGGCTGTTGCCCCATGCCGGGTTCAACCGTTCAAGCGCCGCTACACGGCTAACGTCGCACTGGTTGAACAGCACGCTCTCGACCTCCTGGGCGCCAACAACCTGGGGCCCGAACAGCGGTTTGCCCAAGTCCAGCCAAAAACCTTGGCTCCCTTCAAGTTCAGCGGCGCGAACCGAGGTTTGCAGCGGTGACAAGCCGTCGGGTCTATCGTGATGGACCTGCAGCACGCAATCACCCGCGCCCGGCATCAAGCCCTGCGCTTGCAACGCCTGGGAGAAAATCGTCAGGCCATTGCCGCTGCGCTCGGCCAGTGTCCCGTCGGTGTTGACGATCAACAGATCAAAGGGCGGTTCGCTCTGGAACGGGCCGATCAACAGACCGTCACTGCGATGGGCCTTGGCGTCCGGTGCTGCTTCGCCCGGCGCCCAACTGCAGAAAGCAAGCACGGCAGCCGAGGCCCAGGACTCGCGCCGCTGTGCAGCCAGGGCGGCTGACGGCGGCAAATCAATGCCGTAGTCACGCACCTGTTTCGGCGAAACGACGCCATAGATATTGCCGCGTGCATCATAAAACTGCGTCATGGACCAGACCCGAAATCAGCCAGCTAGGGCCGGTACTTTATGCTGGCGAAGGCTGAGGGAGCAAAGCCCACGCTTTAGCCAGCACCTTGGGGTCGCGGTGCGGTCAGTGGATATGCAAGCATAGGCCCCTACCCGCCGCACCGCACCGCACGACAGCCAAGGACGTTTCATGACTGCCATTACGCCCCCGCCCACCTTTATCCCCGGACGCCTGGAACAGATGTCCACCCGCATCGCCTACCTCATCGCCGGCATCGGCATCGCCGCCTGGGCGCCGCTGGTGCCGTATGCCAAGGCGCGGGCGAACCTGGATGAAGGCACCCTCGGCTTGCTGCTGTTATGCCTTGGCGTCGGGTCGATCCTGGCGATGCCGATTTCCGGTGCGCTGGCGGCGCGGTTCGGCTGCCGACGGGTGCTCAGCGGCGGCACGATTCTGATCTGCCTGGCGTTGCCGTTGCTGGCGACAATGACCTCCCTGCCCTGGCTGGTGGCCGCCTTGTTCCTGTTTGGCGCCGGGCTCGGCACCGTGGACTCGACCGTGAATCTGCAAGCGGTGATCGTCGAGCGGGCCAGTGGCAAGACCATGATGTCGGGTTTCCACGGCATGTTCAGTCTCGGCGGGATCATTGGCGCGGCGGGTGTGAGCGCCCTGCTTGGCCTGGGGCTTTCGCCGCTGGGGGCGACGCTGGTGGTCAATGGGGTGCTGCTGGTGGCGTTGTTCAAGGCTGCGCCGCACCTGCTGCCCTACGGCAGTGAAAGCTCGGGACCGGCGTTCGCCATTCCCCACGGCGTGGTGCTGTTTATCGGCATCCTGTGTTTCATCGTGTTCCTGGCCGAGGGCGCGGTGCTGGACTGGAGCGCGGTGTTCCTGACCACCGAGCGCGCGGTGGATACCGCCTATGCCGGGCTGGGTTATGCCGCCTTCGCGCTGACCATGACCGTCGGCCGGCTGACCGGCGATTCAGTGGTGCATCGCCTGGGGGCCAAACGCGTGATCATCTATGGCGGATCGATCGCGGCAGCCGGGTTCCTGTTGGCAACCCTCGCACCGATGTGGCAAGCCGCACTACTGGGTTATGCGTTGGTAGGCGCCGGGTGTTCGAACATCGTGCCGGTGCTGTACACCGCCGTCGGCAAACAGACCCTGATGCCGGAAGCGATCGCCGTACCGGCCATCACCACCATCGGCTATGCCGGCATCCTTGCCGGCCCGGCGCTGATCGGCTTCGTCGCCCATGGCAGCAGCTTGAGCATTGCCTTTGGGCTGATTGCGCTATCGCTGGTGGCGGTGGCGGCCAGTGGGAAGGTGTTGAAGGTCTGAGTTCTCTACAGACCTTGTGGGAGCAAGGCTTGCCCGCGATGAAGATGACGCGGTCCTTTTTGAGACCGAGGCGTCTGCATCGCGAGCAAGCTTTGCTCCCACAGCGTAAAGCTCACTCAACCCTTGACCCGATCAGAACCCCACACTCGCCTGCACAAAGAACGTGCGCGGTGCGCCGACATAAATGCCTGAGTTGTTGTCGCTCGAGCGGGTGTAGTACTGATGATCGAACAGGTTCTTCACCCCGGCACCGACTTTCAGGTTCGACAGCTGCGCACCGAAGTCATAGCCGGCGCGCACGTTCCAGAGCACGTAGCCCGGCATGTCGCCGTACTGCCCATCGGCGGTGCCATCGGTGATGTAGTCGCCGCTGAAGCTGCCATCGGCGTTCACGCTGTTGCCCGGTGAGCGCTGCTTGGACTGGGCGAAGGCGTCGAGGTTGTAGGTCCAGCGGTTGACGTCATAACGCAGTCCCACGTTGGCCACCTGGCGGGAATAGAACGGCAGGTCACGGCCCTTGAAGCTCGGGATCTGGCCTTCGTAAGTCGCCCGGGTGTAGGTGAAACCGGCGTTGGCGGTGAGGCCTTCGAGGCGTGGGTCGAGCGCGGCCATGTCGTAATGCACCGAAGCCTCCAGCCCCTGATGCTTGGTCGCGCCCATGTTGGTCCAGCCCACGTCATTGCTGATGTACTGCAACTCGTCGTCGAAGTCGATGTAGAACAGCGTCACTTCCCCGCCCCACACGTCATCGTTGTAGCGCGTGCCGATCTCATAGGTCCTGGCCTTTTCCGGGCTCAGGCCGTTGGCGGTGTTGTTACCGTCGCCGCCCTGGCCGAGCTGGAAATACTGCAGGCTACCGAACGAGGTCTCGTAGTTGGCGAACAACTTCCAGGCATCGGACAGGTGATACATCACGCTCAGGGCCGGCAGCGGTTCGTTGCTGTCGATGCTGCGGCGTTTTTCCTGCACCGGGCGGCCGGCGGTATCGAGCACCGGGCGGTCGTGCCAGTCGGTGCTGATGCTTTCGAAGCGGATACCCGGGGTGATGGTCCACTGGCCGACATCGATCTTGTCATCGATATACACCGCGTGGGCTTCAGTGCCACCGGTGCGATCCTGGTAGACGTGACCGTCGGAACCCGGACGCACCACCGGCTCGTTATTACGCAACGCCAGGCGGCTGGCCTCTTCGTGCATGCCTTCCTTGAGGTAGCGATAACCGACGCTGGCCTCCTGCGTGGTGGCGCCCAGGTCGAACACGTGAGACACCCGAGGCTCGATGCCGAAGGTGTAATAGGTGCGCGGGTAGGACACCAGGTTGCGCTGGTCCCGGGAAGCGATGGTGCTGCCACGGTAGCTGTCGGAGTAATAAGTCAGCACCTCGGCTTGGGTGCGCTCGTTGATTTCACGGATCCACTTGAACGACACGTCCTTGCGCCGGCCGCTGAAGTTGTCCCAGTCGCGGTCGGACTGGTAAGGGTCCGCGTCATATTGGGCCTGGGTCAGGCCACCGGGCATGTCGGCCTTGGCGTCGTAGTAGTGGAAATTCAGCGAGAAGTCATCGACATCGGTCGGCGCCCAATGGGTCTTGAGAATCACGTCGTCGATGTCGTTGCCCTGGTTGCTCCGGCGATACCCGTCGCCGTTGACACCCGAATACAGCAGCGCCACGCCCAGGCCGTTGTCGGCGGTGCCGCCAAGGAACGCCGTGTCGATGTGCTTCCAACCGCCGCGCTGGGAAGTTTCCAGGGTGGTGCCGATTTCACCGGTGGCTTTTTCCGGGATCGCGCGGGTCACGAAGTTGATCACCCCGCCGACGTTCTGCGGCCCATAGCGTACGGACCCGGCACCGCGCACCACGTCGATGCTGTCCAGGTTGCCCGAGGAAATCGGTGCCATGGACAGTTGCGGCTGGCCGTAGGGCGCGAACGCTGCCGGCACGCCGTCGATCAACACCGTGGAGCGTGGCGACAAGCGCGAGGTGAGGCCGCGCACGCCGACGTTCAGGGAAATGTCGCTGCCGCCGGTGCCGTTGGCCTCTTGCACTTGCACACCTGGCACGCGCCGCAGCACGTCGCCGACGTTCATCGCGCCTTGCTCCACCATGGCTTCGCGACGGATCACCGTACGCGCGCCGGGGTGGTTCTGCACCACCTCGGCGTTGGCATCGCCGAGCCAGTCGCCAACCACCTGGATTTCAGTGGCGCCCAGCTCCAGCGGGCCAGCGTTGGAGGCCGAGGGCGCCGGCAACACGGTCGCTGAACCGTCATCGATCTGGTATTGCAGGCCGCTGCCCTGCAGCAATTGGCGCAAGGCCGCTTCCGGGGACAGGTTGCCGTCCACCGCTGGCGCTTGCTTGCCGGCCACCAGCTCGGGGCTGAAGAACACCTGCAACGCGGTCTGCTGGCCGAGCTGGCTCAAGGCTTGGCCCAACGGCTGCGCCTGGATGTGAATAGCGGTGGCGGCTTGGTCGGCGAACGCCTGGGGCAGTGCGGCGCTGAGCGCCAGGGTCAGCGCCAGTGGCAGCCAGCGTGCCGGGGTCCGGTTGTTGTTTTTGGCGAGGGTTTTCACGTCGAACCTTGTCCTGTTGATCGCAAGAATACGCGTCTGTTAATGCAAACCAGTTGCAGTTGGACAAGAAGACGATGAGCTCGGAAAAAACCTGAATTTATTTCGCAATTATTTCCTGGCTGCCGTCATCCAGGCTGCGCACGGCCACCGGCAGGATGTTCGGCAGCGCCTTGAGCAGTGCCTCGGGATCGTCGGCGCGGAACACGCTGGTCAGGCGCAGGTTGCCCACCGCCGCGCTGCCGACCCGCAGGGGATGGGCGCGATAGCGGGAGACTTCTTCAGCCACTTCCTTGAGCGGTGCGTTGTCGAACACCAGTTTGCCGCTGCGCCAGGCGGTGAGCGCCTCGGCGTTGACCGCGTAAGGTGTGGCAACTTTGCCCTGGGCATCGATCTGGGTGCCGAGGCCCACCGTCAGGCTGACGAATTGAGCCAAGGGCGCGGCGCGGCCCTGGACCTTGACGCTGCCCTGCTCCACCACCACCCGGGTCTGGTCGGCATCGCGACGCACGTCGAAGCGCGTCCCGGTCACCGTCACCTGGCCGTTGCCCGCATCGACGGTGAATGGCCGGCCGGCATCATGCTCGACCGTGAACAAGGCCTCGCCTTCGGCCAGTTCCACCCGGCGTTGATGGTGTGCGAACTCAATACGCAGGCGGCTGCGGCTGTTGAGGTCGATCACCGAGCCGTCCGGCAAGGCGATATGCCGACGCTCACCGAGGGCGGTGGCGTATTCGCCGCGGTAGTCGGTGGAAGAACTCAAACCGCTGAACAGCCCCAATCCCAGTGCCACCGCGAACAGCCCCGCGGCGACGGTATAGCGCAACAGCGGTCGGTGCTTGGGACGTTCGGCTGGCGGTTCGCACAGCGCTTGCAGGCGTTCCTTGGGCAACAGGTCGGTGGCGCTCCAGATGCCCTGCAGCAATTGGACTTCGTCGCGGTGATTGGGATGTTCGTCCAGCCAGGCTTCGAAACGCCGGCGCTCCTCGATACTCATGGCGTGCGCTTGCAAACGCACGAACCATTGCGCCGCCGCGTCGCGAACCTTGTCCTGCCCGCACGGGCATTCACGGCTATCCATCATGGAAGGTCCTGTGGTTCAGGTGAAAGAAGGCGACGGATCATTGGCCAGGCCCGTCCAAACGATCGCGCAGATGCCGCAGGGTGCGGATCATATACTTTTCCACCATGTTCTTTGACAGGCCCAGGCGCTCGGCGATTTCCGCCTGGGTCAGGCCTTCGATCTTCTGCCAGACGAACACCGTGCGGCAGTTGGCCGGCAGCTCGGCAAGCGCCTGCTCGATGGCGTCCGCCAGTTGGATCGCGTGCATGAAGTGCTCCGGGTCGCCCGAAAACGACTGACCAGGGTCGATGACAGCCTCTTCCATGGCCCCCCGTCGATCTTCGCGCCGATAGCCATCCACTGCAATGTTGCGCGCCGTCTGGTGCAGGTAGGCCCGCGGCTGCTCGACCGCGCTCGAATCGGACTCAAGCACTCGCACGAAAGTGTCGTGGGCCAGGTCCTCGGCCTGCTGGCGATTGCGCAGGCGACGGGTCCAGGTGCCGATCAATTCTTCGTAATGCTCGAAAAAGCCGGGTCTGCGGGGCAGCTTTGGGGTCATCACGGCGCGCTGTGGGAACGAGGCGCGAATAGTAATGCTTCCTATTAATGTGAAGCAAACCGATTAAATCCGTGTGGGAGCAAAGCTTGCTCGCGATGGCGGTGTGTCAGTCAATGGGGCATGGACTATTGGACCGCTATCGCGAGCAAGCTTTGCTCCCACAGGTGTGCTCCCACAGGCTCACCCCCACAGGTATTTTTCTGCTGACTACGCTTCAGGCATCTTGCGAAAGCCCACTGCCAAGCGGTTCCAGCCGTTGATGGCGTTGATCGCCACGGTCAGGTCGACCATTTCCTTGGGGCTGAAATGCTCGCTCAGCAAGGCATAGTCGGCGTCCGGCGCGTGGGTGTCGCTCAGGCGGGTCAGGGCTTCGGTCCAGGCCAGTGCCGCGCGCTCACGACCGGTGAAGAACGGTGCCTCGCGCCAAGCGGTCACGGCGTACAGCCGACGTTCGGTCTCGCCGTCCTTGCGGGCATCGGCGGTGTGCATGTCGATGCAGAAAGCGCAGCCATTGATTTGCGAGGAGCGCAGCTTGACCAGCTCCAGCAGGGACTTCTCCAGGCCCAGCTTCGAGACGGCGGTTTCCAGGGCCAGCATGGCTTTGAAAGCGTCAGGGGAAGCGGTGTAGAAATCGATACGCGGTTGCATGGTGAACTCCAGAACAATTGGGTGTAGCGCTACGTTAGCCGTGCAGTGACGCGGTACAAATAGCCAATTGTTGGGAAGTTCGGGTGGCCAATGGCAGACCGATGCTAATCCTTTGGGAAGAACACGAATCTATCGTGGCGAGGGAATTGTGGGAGCAAGGCTTGCCCGCGATGGGTGCGATGCAGTCCTTCAGAGATCGAGGCGCCTGTTTCGCGAGCAAGCTTTGCTCCCACACAGCGAGGGAGCGCGGTTCAAGCCCGGCTGCGCAACCATTGCAAAAAGCGTTTCTTGGCGATGGGCTTGGGGGCTTCGCGGGTCAGGTTCTGGGCCAGGTGCATACGTACGTCCAGCAGGTTTTTCATCGCGTCGTTGATGTCGCGACGGGCCTCGAGGCATGGCTTGAGGTAGCTGTTCTCGATGCGGTACAGGGTGCAGAAAGTCTTGGCGGAAAAATTCGCCAGCGCCGCCTGCTCGGCGACGATCCCGGCTTCGCCGATCACCTCCCCCGGCCCCATGCGCCCGCCCTCGAGTGGCTGGCCGTTGCGCATGAGGGTCACGCTGACCACCCCGGACTCGATGATGAACAGATGATCGCTGACCTCCCCGGCCGCCAGGATCACGTCACCCGCACGGAAGGTCTGCAGGGTCATGTTCTGGCTGAAGGTGTCTTTCTCGTCCTGGCGCAGGGTAGAGAAAATGTTCGAGCTTTCCAGCAACGCCCGGGGCCGCGACACCGCCTGGGGAGCCGCGCTTTCACTGGTGGACAACAGGCTCACGCCCGACGCCTGCAAATGCCGGAACGCCAGGTCGAACAGCTGGTTGCGCACCGTGCGTTTCTGGGCCATGGAGGCAACGAACCCGCTGATCTCGTACTCCGCGCCGCCACTGCCGCTGCTTTTGAGCGTCACGCAGGGGGCCGGGCTGGCGAGCAAGGAACGACAGCCGATCATCGCCCGCTCCAACGCGTCGATCACGGTTTGTGGCCGCGCATGAGGGCTGACCTGGATGCTGATGGACAGACCATGGACGTCGCTGGGTCGACTGAAGTTGATGACCTTGGCCTTCGCCGCCAACGAGTTGGGAATCACCGCCATGCTGCCCTGGGCGGTCTGCAAGCGCGTGGCCCGCCAATCGATGTCAGTGACCCGGCCTTCGGTGCCGTCGATGGAAATCCAGTCATCGAGCTGATAAGGCTTGGTGGTGTTGAGCACGATCCCGGAGAACACGTCGCTGAGGGTGCTCTGCAAGGCCAGGCCGACGATGATCGCCATCGCGCCGGACGTCGCCAGCACGCCTTTGACCGGCAAATCCAGTACGTAGGCCATTGCGGCGATGACGGCGATCAGGAAAATCACCGCGCCGAGCAAATCCTGCAGCAACCGCCCGGTATGGCCGACCCGTTGCATCATCGCCGCGCCGATCAGCACCGTCAGGGTTCGCGCGGCAAACAGCCACCAGGTGATCTGCAAACCGGTAGCCGCCAGGTGCCGCGGCACATCGTCAACCCACTGCGCCGGGACCATGGGGTTGAGACCCTCGTTGAACAGCAGCACGCTGAACAACGAAAAAATCACCAGCCTTGCGCCGACTTTCCAATAGATCCGAGCCGCACTGACCAAATGCCACATCAACAGGTCGAGCACCAGCAGCGCCAGGGCACAGAGCAGCGGGTGCTCGGAGATCAGAGACAGCATCGGGACAGCTCCAGGAAGGCGATTGGCGAAGATTGGCACAGATTGACCAGGCTGTAGAGATCCCCGCAAAACTCCTGTGGGAGCGGGCTTGCTCGCGAAGGCGGAGTGTCAGTGAAGTAAATGTCTGCTGACACAACGCCTTCGCGAGCAAGCCCGCTCCCACATTTGGATCGGAGTGGCTGTTGTTTTCGCGTTCAATCGTCCATCCGGCCAAAACGCCCCGAGTGGAAATCGTTGAAGGCCTGGTGGATTTCCTGCTCGCTGTTCATCACGAACGGACCATGACCGACGATGGGTTCGTCGATCGGCTCGCCACTGAGCAGCAGCACCACGGCATCGTTATTGGCTTGCAGGCTCAATTGGTCGCCAGCCCGGTCGAACAGGGCCATTTGCCCGGCCTCGACCCGTTCGCGGCCATTGGCCTGGACCGAGCCTCGCAGCACCACCAATGCGGTGTTGTGGCCTTCGTGCAGGTCAAGGATGAGGTTTTTCCCGGCATTCAAGCGGATGTCCCAGACGTCGATGGGCGTGAAGGTCCTGGCGGGGCCTTGCTGCCCTTCGAAGCGCCCGGCAATCAGGCGCAGGCTGCCGGCGTTATCCTTCAAGGCGATGTTCGGAATGTCGCCCTTGAGGATCGTCTGGTAGCCGGCCGGGGCCATCTTGTCCTTGGCGGGCAGGTTGACCCACAACTGGACCATCTCCATGAACCCGCCCTGCCGGGCGAAGGCTTCGGAGTGGAACTCTTCGTGGATGATGCCGGAAGCAGCGGTCATCCATTGCACGTCGCCGGGACCGATCTTGCCGCCGCTGCCGGTGGAGTCACGGTGCTCCAGTTCGCCCTGGTAGACGATGGTCACGGTTTCGAAACCGCGATGCGGGTGCTGGCCGACGCCACGACGTTCGGTGGTGGGCGTAAATTCAGTCGGGGCGGCGTGGTCCAGCAGCAGGAACGGGCTGACGTGCTTGCCCAGGTTGTCATAGGAAAACAGCGTGCGAACCTGGAAGCCATCGCCGACCCAATGGGGCCGTGGACTGGTGTAGAGGCCGATGATGTTTTTCATGCTGTGTCTCCAAAAATCAGGTGCTGCGATTTAATGGAGACAGCTTAGAACCGACACCTTTGCAGCACTAGACTGCAAAAATCGGCTTTAGCGTTCTATCTGGAGAACAGCGATCAAAAAACTGTGGGAGCGAGCCTGCTCGCGATAGCGGTACATCTGCCGATGATGGATTGACTGTCAGGCCGCTATCGCGAGCAGGCTCGCTCCCACAT
Organism: Pseudomonas sp. A25(2017); assembly: GCF_002001065.1. Lineage (NCBI taxonomy): Bacteria > Pseudomonadati > Pseudomonadota > Gammaproteobacteria > Pseudomonadales > Pseudomonadaceae > Pseudomonas > Pseudomonas sp. A25(2017). The sequence goes on from NZ_MUOA01000060.1 coordinate 182,284, forward strand.
TATTTGGTGTAACTCATTCAAATATGATTGCGCTTGGCAAATTCCGACAGCCCCACCAAGGATTGCAGGCCAAGCTTTTCCAGCAGCCGAGTCTTGTAGGTGCTGACGGTTTTTGGACTCAGGAACAGGCTTTCGGCGATGTCCTTGCCGCGCATGCCCATGGCCAGCATGCGCAGGATGGACAACTCGCGGGTGGAGAGGCTTTCCAGCGCCTGTTGTTCGCTGCGCTGCTGAAAATCCAGCCTGACGGACATCTGCGGAAAATAGGCATAACCGGACTTCAAGGCCTGGATGGCCTTGGTCAGCTCCTTGAGGTCGCTTTTCTTGGTCACAAAGCCCCGCGCACCGGCCGAGATGCAGCGGTTGCAGAAATGCTGCGCATCCTGGGCCGTGAACACCAGCACGCTGCACTCAGGGAACTGGGCCATGATCCAGACCAGCAGGTCCAGGCCATCGAAACCGTTCATCACCAGGTCCAGGATCACCAGGTCTGGCGCACACTCCTTGATGAGGGCCCTGGCATCGGCCACACCGCTGGCGTCCCGGATATGGGTGAATGCCTCATTCTGGCAAATAAGCCGCAGCGCCCCTCGTATGACAGGGTGGTCATCCACGATCAACACGTCTTTCAAGGCAATTCCCCAGGTCATTACAAACGGCACCGGCGCCATGACTGCACCGGACTCTTGCACAAGCCCCAAGCCCTGCCACCTGTCAGATCCGACAGTGCAGACCAGCGGTCTTCCTCAGCGTCCATGGCCCTGCCTGAGAGGGTGGAGCCACGGTTGCAGCGACTCACTGGCATGAGGGTCGACCCGCTCCATCAGGCGTCGCAGGGAGGCAAGGTCAGGCAGTGGCGCCTGGCTCAGGTGCAGGCTCGATCGACGCGCAACGGGCACCGACGACCGACTGGCCGGTGGCGCGTTGTAAATCATTCCGTGACGAACCTGTGGGTTATAGATAACAAAATCGTGCAAGTCCAACGCCCCGCTTGCCAGCCCGGCATTGACGACAATCAGGTCGAAGGGCTCGCTGCCGTACTCCACCAGCGTCAGCAACTCTTGCACATGGCTCACGGGGACAATCCGGAAATAGCCCTGTTGATTGAACAGGCGCTCCAGCACGATTCGATGAGCGTGGTGTGGGTCGGCAATCAGGATACGGAGTGCTTTGTTCGGCATGGCAAGCTTTCCAATAGCAACGCGCCAGGTAGAAACCGGCTCAGAACATTAAGGGCCGTCAGGCTAGAGGAAGCGTTTGAAAGACGATGTAGGACTATTCCTAAAATGAAGCCAGACGAAGCCCTTGTTAGGTCTTCAGTTGCTCCGCCAGGTGCTCGATGGCTTGGCGAATATCTTCCACGGTTTGGGCGAGCAGCAACGTGTCGCCGCCCCGACAAGCGCTTTCCAGCGCCTCGCAGGCGGCGATCAGGCGTTGCGCCTGGACGATCCGCGCCCCGCCCTTGATCCGGTGCGCCAGGTCCGCCAGGCCCGGCAAGTCGTGTCGGCCGGACAGGTGCAACAGTCGCGCTAGATCGTCGGCATTGCTGCTGACCAGTTCCTCCAGCAGCGCCCTGATGGCGGTCGTGTCGCCGCCGGTCAGTTGTTCCAGGCTGGTCAAATCAAAGCCATCGCTGGGCTGAGGCGCCGCCGCGTGCGGCGTGACCGAAGCCAGGCACGCATTGAGCTCCCGAAGGCCAATGGGTTTGAACAGGCAATCGTCCATCCCGGCCTCGGCGCAGCGGTCCTTTTCCTCAGGCTGGGCGTTGGCCGTGAAGCCCAGGATCACCCCGGGCGACAGGTTTTGCGCACGCTCTTCGTCGCGAATGGCCCGTGCGAGTTCGTAGCCGCTCATCAAGGGCATGTTGCAGTCGGTGATGACCACATCGAAGTATTCGCTGCGCCAGGCCTGCAGACCCTCGACACCGTTCTGCGCCTCCTGGACACGATGGCCCAGGTAGCCCAGTTGCTGGGACAGCAGCAAGCGGTTGGCCGGGTAGTCGTCGACCACCAGGATACTCAACGCCCGGTCCGGCACCGGCGCCTCGGCCTCGACAGGCGGCGCGGTCGGCAAAGCGTCGAGCAGGGGCAGGTCCAGCAGGATCTCGACCTGCGTGCCCGCCCCCACCACGCTGCGCAACGTCAGGGTGCCGCCCATCATTTCGCACAAGGTGCGGCTGATGACCAGCCCCAGCCCGGAACCGCTGCGCGCCGACTGGGTCGTGTGGCTGGCCTGGGTAAAGGGGCTGAACAGGCGACGCTGGTCCTCAGGCGAAATACCGCAGCCGGTGTCCTCGACGCGCAGGCAAACGCCCAGGCGTCCGTGTTCAACGTCCAGCTCGCCGCGCACACTCAGGCGCACCTCACCCTGTTCGGTGAATTTGATGGCGTTGCTCAACAGGTTCGAGACGATCTGCTTGAAGCGCAACGGGTCGATCAACACGTCACGGTTGACCCCGGCATCCAATACCCGTTGCAGGCGCAGGTGTTTCTGCCGGGCCAGGCCCTCGAAAATCCGCGCCACCGACTCGGTCAATTCGTGCAGATTGGCCCGCTGCGGCGCCAGCGACAACTTGCCCGACTCGATGCGGGCGATGTCGAGGATGTCGCCGATCAAGTCCAGCATGCCATGGGCGGCCCCCGACGCGACCTCGATGGCGAAGCGGTCCACGATGCCTTGGTCGGCTTTTTTCAGGGCCAGTTCCAGCAGGCCGATCACCGCATTCATCGGCGTACGGATCTCATGGCTCATGGTCGCCACGAAAGTGGTCTTGGCCCGATTGGCGTCGTCGGCGCTTTCCTTGGCGACGCGCAATTGCTCCAGCAGGCGCCGCAAGTAAATGACCCAGCCCAAGGTCACCAGCAACAGCAGCGCAGCGACGGTGAACCCTTGCAGAATCGTGGTGCGGTTGCGCAGCCAATAACTGTCGTCGATCACCACCTCGCTGCGCCAGCGGTTGGTCAGCTCGTCCATCTCTTCGGGAGAAATGCTCAACAGCGCCTTGTCGAGAATCGAGTAAAGCTCCAATGCGCCCCGGTTCGTCGCCAACGCAACGCGCGCGGGCAAGGTGCCGACGGTACTGGTGACCTGCAACGTGTCGCGGTACTGGCGGGAGATCATGTAGCGGGCGCTGATCAGCGGATTGATCGCAGCGTCCGCCGTGCCGGCGGCGACCATGGCCATGGCGTCGGCGGTGGTTTGTGCCGTCACCAACTGCACGCGGGGGAATTGCTCCAGCAGGAACTCGCGCAACACGTTGCCGCGCACCAGCGCCAGGCGCTTGCCGGCCATCTGGTCCAGGGTTAGCGGGCCCTTGGCCCGAGCGGGCACCACCAGCACGAACGGGTTCGTCAGGTACGGTCGGGTAAAGCGCAACTCGTCTTCAAGTTCGGTGCTGGGTATGGCGGTCGCCAGGACATCGGCCTTGCCGCTCTTGATCTGCCCGATCAAATCGTCAACCGAACCGCCACGCTGCACATCGAATTTCAAACCGGTGCGCAAACTGATCCTCGCCAGCACATCGGCGCCGATGCCGCGCAAATGGCCTTGTTCATCGAAGAACGTCAGCGGCAGGAAGTTTTCGTTGGCGGCGACTTTGATCCGTGGGTGGGCATCCAGCCAGCGCTGCTCCTTGACGCTGAAATGCAGCGCCTGCTGACCCGGCATGCTCGCGCCGCCGGCACTCCAGCGCCTCAGGATGCTCATGTGTTCGCTGGCGGGAATGGCTTGCAGCGCGGCATTGACGATGCGCAACAGCCGCGCGTTATCGCGGCTGACCGCAAAGGCGAACGGCTGCACTTCCATGCGCGAGAAATCGGCCAGTTGAATATTGTTCAGGTAATTCTTGCTGATCAGGTAGTTGGAACTGATCGAATCCCCCAGATAAACGTCGGCCTGACCAAATGCCACGGCGCCGATGGCGCTCAAGGTCGAGGGGAACAGCTGCAAGGAGGCTTCGGGATAAAACGCCTCGACCGTCTCCGGCGGCAAGTAGTGATACAGCATCGCCACGCGCTTGCCCGCCAGGTCGGTGGGCAAATCCTGGCTGTCGTCGATGCGGGCCACGAGGGTGGGCAGGTCATCGGCATAGGCCTGGGACATCGCCAGGTCCGGATCGGCGGCTTCGAAGCCGTTGGCGGTGCCGAGCATATCGATCTCGCCGCCGCGCAGGGCCTGGAGCGATTCGGCACGGGACGGATAGCGCTGGACCTGCACCTGGACGTGCAAGAGTTGCCCGAGCAATTGTGCGTAGTCGGCGGTCAGGCCTTCATAGTCGCGACCATTGCCGGTGATGCTGAACGGCGCGTAGTCCGGCGCCGAGGCGCCCAGCTGCAACGTGCCCTTTTGGCGCAGCCAGGTCCAGTCGGCATCGTCCAGGGACACCGAATAATCGCTCACATTGGAGCGCCCGAGCACCTGCAGCGCCTCGGGCGCCGCGCCCACCGGTGGCGCCACACTCAATGAGCCCAACAACAGCGCCACCAGGCCTGTGCGTAGAAGCAGCATCATCTGATCAGGGTGTTTCGTTTGGCGTAGTCGGCCCGGCGCACCGTCGACTGCACGTTCAGTCAGGGTGGACCGGCTGAGGGGTTCAGACTGCCAATACGAGGGAACAGCGAACCAAGCCTTTCAAACAGCAGGAGGCTGTGAAATGAGTGTAGGAAATTTCTGAAGAATTTCCTGATTGGCTTGCGGTTGTTTTGTAGGAGCTGTCGAGCGAAGCGAGGCTGCGATTTTTTGATCTTTTGATCTTTCACTTGGGACTCAAGTGTTTGGGGAAAGATCGCAGCCTCGCTTCGCTCGACAGCTCCTACACAGCTCCTACACAGCGGCCAACCGCAAATCAGGCACCGGACGCGCCTGCCCGCGATGGTTCCCGTGTTCATACAGCGAGCCGGCGATTTCATCGGCGCGCACCGGCAGGATCGACAGCAGGGTGTCGCTCAGGCCATGGCTGGCCTGGCAAAAGCCCTGCATGTAGATCGCCGCCTTGCAGCGCTCGTCGGTGATCAGCTTGTAGTTGCGATCCACCTCGAAATCCCCCAGGTATTGCGCCAGGGGTTCCAGCAAGGTGCGGTGCATCTGCCGCTCATAACCGGTGGCCAGCACCACGGCGTCATAACGGCGCACGGTCAGCTCTCCCGTGGCGTTGTTGCGCACTGCCAACTCCACGCCGGCGTCGCTGGCCGTGGCTTTCTCCACCGTCGTGAGGGTGCGGAACGCATGACGGGCGACGCCAGAGACTTTCTGGCGATAGAAAATCCCGTAGATGCGTTCGATCAGGTCGATGTCCACCACCGAATAGTTGGTGTTGTGGTATTCGTTGACCAGGCGCTCGCGCTCGCTGTGGGGTTGCTGGAACACCAGGTCGGTGAATTCCGGCGAGAACACTTCGTTGACGAACGGGCTGTCATCCGCCGGCTTGAGGGCCGAGCCGCGCAGGATCATGTCGACCTGTACCGAAGGGAAGCTGTCGTTGAGGTCGATGAAGGCCTCCGCCGCGCTCTGCCCACCGCCGATGATGGCGATGTTCATCGGTTGGCCCTTCACACATGGTTGGCCGGCCATGCGTTCCAGGTACTGGGAATGGTGGAATACCCGCGCGTCATCCTTGAACGCCTTGAACGCCTCGGGGATGCGCGCCGTACCGCCAGCACTGACCACCAGCGCACGGGTGGTGCGGACGAACTCTTCGCCCTGGGCATCACGGGAAATCACCCGCAGCGCTTCGACCTGCTGGTTGTGCAGCACCGGCTCGATGCGCAGCACTTCTTCACCGTAGCGACTCTGTTCGGCGAACTGTGCGGCCACCCAGCGCAGGTAGTCGTTGTACTCCATGCGGCACGGGTAGAAGGTGCCGAGGTTGATGAAATCCACCAGGCGACCGTGGTGCTTGAGGTAATTGACGAACGAATACGGGCTGGTGGGGTTGCGCAGGGTCACCAGGTCCTTGAGGAAGGAAATCTGCAATTCGCTCTGGGTCACCAGGGTGTTGCCGTGCCAGCGGTAGTCGGCCTGCTTGTCGAGGAACAGCACGTCCAGTTCACCCTGGACCGGCCCCCGCTCCTGCAGCGCGATGGCCAACGCCAGGTTCGAAGGGCCGAAGCCAATGCCGATCAAGTCGTGAACGATGGGCGATGCAATTGCCTGTGTCATGTCCAGTGTCCTCTGGAAAAGCCCCTCAACAGGGCACGAAAAGCCTGGGGAACCTGACCGGCGTTCGAGGCGCCGGCAAGTCGTCTGTTGAGAGGAACGAGGACAATGAAAAAAAATTTACCGCCGGGTGACCGGTGACGACCGAATCAGGGCGCGTCCCACTGTCGCACGCGAACGCGGCAGTGCTTCATGGCGTTGACGATGTGTTTTTCCACCAGCGCCCGGGAAATGCCCAGGCGCTCGGCGATTTGCGGATGGGACAGGCCTTCGAGCTTGCGCAGCAGGAAACTCTCGCGGCACAGCGGCGGCAGCTCGGCCAGGGCGCGCTGGAGCATGTCCAGGCGCTGGCCATGGTCGAGACTGGTGTGGGGCGACGGCGTGAAGAAGCGTTCTTCGTTGTCCAGCACCTCCAGGGATTCGACCTGGCGCAGGGTATTGCGCCGATGCCCGTCGATCACCAGGTTCAGCGCCGTGCGGTAGAGAAACGCCCGCGGTTGCTCGATGGGGACGTCGCTGGCACGCTCCAGCACCCGCACATAGGCGTCATGCACCACATCCTCGGCCGCCTGGCGGTTACCTAGCCTGGCGTTCAGGAAACACACCAGCTCGCGATAGTAGTTTTCCAACATGACTCCCGTGCGCAATGACTGCGACCGCTATCCCTGTGCCCAATCGGCATGCCCGGGACAGGCAATGGCACGATAGTGGCAGATTCAATCGCGTAATTTATAGTAATTCTCATATAGATTTAAAGCTTTGGTTTGTATCCGGGCTGATTCGTTCATTTCCAGTGGCGCCGAGAACCGCTGTTGTGGCGAGGGGATTTATCCCCGCTGGGCTGCGAAGCGGCCCCAAAACCTGTTACTCGAACCATCTGGCACACCGAGTGCTTGGCGATGGGGGGCTGCTGCGCAGCCCAGCGGGGATAAATCCCCTCGCCACAGATAAATCCCCTCGCCACCACATCACCTGACTTGGTTATTGCGTTGCCCTTCCGCCAACTGCTACCAAGTGTTTCACACCAGTAAATTCCCGCCCGGAACGCTCGTTTACCAGAACAGCCTCCCATCCCTGCCCTTCCTCGGACGGGCCCGATATCACCGGCCGGAACCCTGCATGAAACGTCCCCGCCCTACCCGACGCGCCTGGCTTCTCACCTTCGCCCTGCTTCCGGCCGTGGCCTTCGCCGCGTGGCAAGCGGTGGCGCCAAGCCGTGCGCCCCTGGTCACCGCACCCGTCACCCGGGGCGATATAGAAAACAGCGTCACCGCCCTGGGCACCCTGCAACCGCGGCGTTATGTCGACGTCGGCGCCCAGGCGTCCGGGCAGATCCAGAAGATTCACGTGGAAGCCGGCGACGAGGTGCGTGAAGGCCAGTTGCTGGTCGAAATCGACCCGTCCACGCAAAAAGCCAAGCTCGACGCCGGACGCTTTTCCATCGAGAACCTCAAGGCCCAGCTCCAGGAACAGCGCGCCCAGCACGACCTGGCGCAGCAGAAATCCCGTCGCCAGCAGCAACTCAAGGCCGGCGGCGCCACCCGCGAGGAAGACGTGCAGACTGCCCAGGCCGAAGTGCGGGCGACCCAGGCGCGCATCGACATGTTCCAGGCCCAGATCCGCCAGGCCCAGGCCAGCCTGCGCAGCGACGAGGCCGAGCTGGGCTACACGCGCATCTATGCGCCGATGAGCGGCACCGTGGTCGCCGTCGGTGCGCGGGAAGGCCAGACCCTCAACGCCCAGCAGCAAACCCCGTTGATCCTGCGCATCGCCCGGCTATCGCCGATGACGGTCTGGGCCGAAGTCTCGGAAGCCGACATCGGCCACGTCAAACCGGGCATGACCGCCTATTTCACCACCCTGTCCGGCGGCAACCGGCGCTGGAGCAGCACCGTTCGCCAGATCCTCCCGGTGCCGCCACGCCCGCTGGAAGCCAGCCAGGGCGGCAGCCCCACGGGCGGTCGCAGCGGCAGCGAGCGGGTGGTGCTCTACACCGTATTACTCGACGTCGACAACGCCGACCGCGCGCTGATGACCGACATGACCGCCCAGGTGTTTTTCGTCGCCGCCCAGGCCAAGAACGTGTTGACCGTGCCCATCGCCGCCTTGCAGGACGCCAGCCAGGTGCGGGTGCTGGCCGACAATGGCGATGTCCAGCCGCGCAGCGTTCGCACCGGCGTCAGCGATCGGCTGCGCACCGAGATTGTCGACGGCCTGAGCGAAGGCGACCGGGTGCTGATCGGCCCGGCCACCGGCAGCGGAGGCTGAATGAACACGCCCCTGATCGAACTGCGGGACATTCGCAAGGCCTACGGCGGTGGCGACAGTCCTCGGGTGGAGGTGCTGCGCGGCATCGACTTGGCCATTCACGCCGGGGAATTCCTGGCGATTGTCGGCGCGTCCGGCTCCGGCAAGTCCACCTTGATGAACATCCTCGGCTGCCTCGACCGCCCCACCAGCGGCGAGTACCGTTTCGCCGGCGAAGACGTCGCCAATCTGGGCAGCGATGAATTGGCCTGGCTGCGGCGCGAAGCGTTCGGCTTCGTGTTCCAGGGCTATCACCTGATCCCCTCCGGCACCGCCCAGGAAAACGTCGAGATGCCAGCCATCTACGCCGGCACCTCGGCCGCCGAGCGCCACGCCCGGGCCAGCGCCCTGCTCGACCGCCTGGGCCTGGCCAGCCGCACCGGCAACCGTCCCCATCAATTGTCCGGCGGCCAGCAGCAACGGGTGTCGATAGCCCGGGCCTTGATGAACGGCGGCCACATCATCCTCGCCGACGAACCCACTGGCGCCCTCGACAGCCAGAGCGGCATCGAGGTCATGGCCTTGCTCGACGAACTGGCGAGCCAGGGCCACGTGGTCATCCTGATCACCCACGACCGCGAAGTGGCGGCCCGGGCCAAGCGCATCATCGAAATCCGCGACGGGCTGATCATCAGCGACAGCGCCACTTCTTTGCCAACTGACGTGCAAGCCAATCCAAAGGCACTGCAAGCCGTGGACCTGCGCCAGCGCCTGAGTGCCGGCAGCGAACACAACGGCGCCTGGAAAGGTGAGCTGGTGGACGCGGTACAGGCGGCGTGGCGGGTGATGTGGATCAACCGTTTCCGCACCGCCCTGACGCTACTGGGCATCGTCATCGGCGTGGCCTCGGTGGTGGTCATGCTGGCCGTGGGCGAAGGCAGCAAGCGCCAGGTCATGGCCCAGATGGGCGCCTTCGGCTCGAACATCATCTACCTCAACGGCATCGCGCCCACGCCGCGCGCTACCAAGGGCATTATCAGCGAATACGACCTGGCCGCCCTCGCCACCCTGCCCGAGGTGCAGCGGATCATGCCGGTCAACGGTGCCGAGGCCAGCGTGCGTTTCGGCAACCTCGACCACACCAGCTACGTCGGCGGCAACGACACTAATTTCCCGATCATCTTCAATTGGCCGGTGGCCCAGGGCAGCTACTTCAGCGAGGCCGACGAGCGCAGCGCGGCGGCGGTGGCGGTGATCGGCCACAGGGTCCGACAGAAACTGCTCAAGGATGTCGCCGACCCCATCGGTCGCTACATCCTGATCGAGAACGTGCCGTTCCAAGTGGTCGGCGTACTGGCCGAAAAAGGCGCCAGCTCCGGGGACTCGGACGCCGACAACCGCGTCGCGGTGCCCTACTCTGCCGCCAGCGTGCGGCTGTTCGGCACGCGCCATCCCGAGTACGTGGTGATCGCCGCCCGGGACGCCGGCAAGGTCAAGGAGGCCGAACAGGCGGTCTCCCGCACCCTGTTGCGCCTGCACGACGGCAAGCAGGATTTCGAGCTGACCAACAACGCCGCGATGATCCAGGCCGAGGCCCGCACCCAGGGCACGCTGTCGCTGATGCTCGGGGCCATTGCGGCGATTTCGCTGCTGGTGGGCGGCATCGGCGTGATGAACATCATGCTCATGACCGTGCGTGAACGGACCCGCGAGATCGGCATCCGCATGGCCACCGGCGCCCGCCAGCGCGACATCCTGCGCCAGTTTCTCACCGAAGCGGTGATGCTCTCGGTGGTCGGTGGGGTCACTGGTATCGGCCTGGCCCTGCTGGTGGGCGGCGCGTTGCTGCTGGGCAAGATCGCCGTGGCCTTCGAATGGTTGGCGGTGTTCGGCGCCTTCGGTTGCGCGCTGGTCACCGGCGTTGTCTTCGGTTTCATGCCGGCCCGCAAGGCCGCCCGCCTCGACCCGGTCGCGGCCCTTACCAGTGAATGAACCCCACGCTATGAAAGTCCACCTGACCCTCCTGGCCGCCAGCCTGTTGCTGGCGGCCTGCGCCACCCCTGCGTCGGCCCCGGACAGCGGCCTCCAACCGCCACCGGCCTGGCAGAACCTCGATACACCCAACGCCCGGGCGGATAACCAGCAGTGGTGGACACACTTTGGCAGCCCGCAATTGAACCGCTTGATCGAGCAAGCGCGCCTGGACAGCCACGACCTGGCCGCCGCCATGGCCCGGGTGCGCCAGGCCGAGGCCAGCGCCGTGATCGCCGGCGCGCCGTTGCTGCCAGCGGTCACGGCCGGGCTCAACGGCAATCGCCAGGAATTGCTACGGGGTAAGGGCTACAGCCAGCTGGATGTGGATCGGAACAACCGCACCATCGATTACTACGACGCCAACCTCAGTGCCACTTATGAGCTGGATTTCTGGGGCGGCAAACGGGCGGCCCGGGACAGTGCGTTGAAGACGTTGTCGGCCAGCCAGTTCGACCGCGCGACGGTGGAGTTGACCCTGCTCAGCGGCGTCGCCAACAGCTACACCCAGGCCTTGTCCCTGCGCGAGCAACAGCGCATCGCCGAACAGAACCTGGGCAACGCCCAACGCGTGCTCGACCTGGTGCAGACCCGCTACGACGCCGGCAGTGCCACAGCCCTGGAACTGTCCCAGCAAAAAAGCCTGGTGGCAGCCCAGCAACGCCGCTTGCCTCAGGTGCAGCAACAGGCCCGCGAAGCCTTGATCACCCTGGCGACGCTGCTGGGGCAACCGGTGCAGTCGGTCAGGCTCGACGACGACAGTTTCGACCGCCTGCACTGGCCCGCCATCGACGCTGGCGTGCCCAGCCAATTGCTGAGCCGCCGCCCGGACATCGCCGCCGCCGAAGCCCGCCTCGCCGCCGCCCAGGCCGACATCACCGTCGCCCGCGCCGCCATGCTGCCCAGCATGACCCTGGGCCTGAGCCTCGCCACCGGCGCCGACATCGCCAACCAGTTGCTGCGCAACAACGTCTACAACCTCACCGCCGGCCTGGCCGCGCCGATCTTCAACAACGGCCGCCTGAGCGCCGAACGCGACCGAGCCACCGCGCGCCAGGAGGAACTGCTGGAGCTCTATCGCGCAGCCATCATCAACGGCTTCGCCGACGTCGAAAAAGCCCTGAACGGCATCAACGGCCTGGACCGCCAACGGCAATGGCAAAGCGAAGAACTGCACCAGGCCCAGACCGCCTTCGACCTCGCCCAACGCCGCTACCAGGCCGGCGCCGAAGACCTGCTCACCGTGCTGGAAACCCAACGCACGCTGTACGCCGCCCAGGACATGAACGTGCAACTGCGATTGGCGCGGGTGCAGGCGAGTGTGGCGTTGTACAGGGCGTTGGGTGGGGGTTGGCGGGTGATGTAGGCCCCAAACACACCCTCAAGCCTAGTGACATCATGTGGCGAGGGGATTTATCCCCGCTGGGCTGCGAAGCGGCCCCAAAACCAGCACCCTCGAAACATCTGACACCGAGGTGGTGGCCATGGGGCCGCTTCGCAGCCAGAAATCAGGAGTACGGCATCCGGGGTTAGGTGGTGGCTTTGAATGTAGGGTTCATGGCGCGCTTACGGAAGGATGAACACCCGTAGAAGGTTAAGTAAGTGCCATTCAAGGCAGGCTTGTGCTTTATGAGCACAAGCCTGCCGCTAGCACAGCTCGCCAACCTAACTCCAAATCACTGTAGCTTCCCCGTCCCTTAATAATTGCATCGCCTCTGGGCCATTGAAGGCCTCCGGTTTCATATCAATGGTTAATACAGCTAAATCATCAAATTTCAGCTCTATCACTTCTAAATCTTCCGTCACGCTCCGGAGCTTTTTCCCGACAAGAGAACCCAAACTAGCGCCTGCAAGAGAATAGGAGTTGTAAATATTTAAAATTTCGCCCCTCGAAAAATAAATTTGCAAATATTCACTATCGCAAACTGTGCGCAGCACGTCGCTTCCACAAAGACATTCAAGAATACTCATACTAAAAATCCCATTATTTAATTTCAAAATGACTTTTCGACTGTGGTAACGTCTTACCACTATAGGGATCGACACCCTGGCCTGATTTATTTTCGTACTTAATGTAACCATTAGAATATCCTGGACTATTACCCTTCGGTGGCGTCGGCTGCATAAGGCGCATAGTACTCACTTGGCGATTATCGCCGCCTTTACCGTTCGTGAAAGCAGAGCCCGTGGTCTTTCCAGTGGGGTTAATAACAGGTGATGGACCGGAAGCACCTTTTGGCACTGGGAAGGTAGTACCGTTTGGCGAAACGACAAAATCAGGTGCGGCAGCCGCAGATCGCTCAACCTGGAGAGATGTCTCCGCGGTCTTTTCCAGCCCGCGAGCTCCTTGAATGGCTAGCCCCGCTGCTCCCGGTACTAAAGGAACCATAGCAAGTATGCCGTCAGCGGCGATACCGACGCCATCAACAGCCGCTGCACTATAATTTCCCTTTTGTATATTTTGTTGGAAACTAAACATACCAGCCGCAAGACTCATCGTTTCGATGGCAAGATCAGCATACTCACCGGTAGGGTCGACAAACTTGTAGGGGTTGTTGTTAGCATAGGCGTAACGATTGAAGCTATGCAGGTTATCTGCTTGGAAGTCGACCGGATCAACGCCCATAAATCTACCAAGCACTGGGTCATAATATCTGGCCCCCATGTATGACAACCCTGTGGCATCGTCATAGGCCCTACCGTGATAGCCGATCTTGTTATTGCTGCTGGGTGCTGATCGGTTCAGCTTCTCCCCATAGGGCTTGTAGTTCTCCTTCCACAGCAGATTGCCCGCAGCATCCGTGGCAGCCATCGGACTGCCGGAAATGTCGTTGTGGAAATAGGTGACAGTGTCGGCGATAGCAGCGCTGTTCAGCATTAAGGCCAGCAGACCTACACCGAGTCTCTTGATCAACGTTCTCAGAGCATCCATGTGTTCCTCTCCTTTATCCCAGCTCATGGGCTGACCCGCTGTGCGATGCGCTTGTCACCCAGATAGAAGTATTCGGTAAGCACACCTGCATTCATCTCGATTAATGGTTTACCTTTGGAATCGTGCATCTCGTAAACCTTACCGCTGGCCTTAGTCACGGCGCTGCGGTGATTGAGGCCGTCGTAGCTGTATTCCACCTTTTTCGCAGGAACAGAGCAGTTGATGCAGGTGAGGTTTGGCACGTCGTTGTAGGTATAGGTGTTGCCTAGGCTGCTGCTGACATTCCCATAGGCATCATAGCCAAAGGTACTGGCTCGCAATCCACTCACACTGCTTAGGCGGTTGCTGGTGTCATAGGCGTAGGCAAGACTGGATTGCCCGAGGGTTTGCTTGGTGAGATTGCCGCCCCCGTCGTAGGTGATGCTTCCCTGGCCCCAGAAGCCGACAGCGCTGGTCAGGCGGTTGATGTTGTCGTAGCCCAGCGTGCGGTTGAAGCTACTGTCAGCGGTGTCCCTGATTGTGGCTAGGTTGCCGACGCCATCATAGGTGTAGCTACTGTTGAGGTAGACGCTGGCAGGGGCGTTTTTTTGGGTGATGAAACTAGTCGGCCACAGGCGCGCATTCTGGCCATAAGTGGAGACGGTACCGTTGCTGTAGGTGATGCTTTGAATCAACCCGGACGGCCAATACTTCACATTGGTGGCGTAGCCTGAAACCATGGTGGGCCGTCCCAGTGCATCCGGCGTATAGCTCACCACACGGCCGGATTGCGGGTAGGTGATGCTGCTCAACTGATCATTGCCGTTATAAGCATATTTGGCAGTGAACACTTTGCCGTCCAATGCCAGACTTTCTTGGATCAGGTTACCTGCGGCGTCGTATGCAAAGCTGCGATTACCACCGCTGGTATTGCTGGTCACCAGTTTGCTGTCCTTGTTGTAGGTGTTGGTAACCGCAGGTGTGGCGCCAGGGTAGACGGTTGACTTAAGGCGATCCAAGGCGTCATAGGTGTACTTTGTAATTCCCGAAGCACCCACTTTTTTGGTAATCATATTGCCGACGATGTCACGACCATAAGTTGTGACACCCGTTTCAGGGTTGGTGACACTGATCAGGTAATTGCGAACGTCATAGCCGTAAGTGCGCTTTCGTCCGCCTTGTGTGACCGCCGTTATAAGACCGTTAGGGCTGCGTTCAATACTCACGTTAGCGGACGCTTCGGGAGCGGTAATGGCCATCAGCAACTGTTTGTCGGGGTCACCATAAGCACGGTAGGTGTAGGTCGTGGTTTTACCACGCTCATCCACGACCGACATATTGGCCGGACCATAGCTGCGAGATTGGAAAGTGCCATCGGCATTGCTCTGGCGAGTCAGGCGATCCAAGGCATCATATTGATAGCGCGTACCGGTCACCACGCCTGGGTTGGACTCAAAGGTTCTACGACCCAGGCCGTCATAAGTGAAAGTTCTGGTGACACCTGCCAACGTGACACTGGCGGGACGGCCAAACGGGTCGTATAGCGTTTTCTCCACCAAAGCTCCGCGAGTGGCGGTTTTCGAGGTGGAGGTGTAGGCAATGGTTTGGCGGTTGCCCACCGGAGGGGTGAACGATGTACGACGGTTCAGACCATCATAGGTATAAGTCGTGGTTTTACCTTCACCATTTGTTTCAGAGGTAATATTGCCTGCATTGTCCACCACGCGGGTGAGGGTGACACCCTCGGGGCGAATTTCGGTTTGTGCAATGCCGCGCTTGTAGTTTGAGTAGGCATAAACTCCGCCGCCAGGGGTCGTCTTGCTGGCGATGTTGCCTTGAACGTCATAGGTAAACTTTGTGGTTACCCCATCACGTGTTTCGGTCAGGACCTTACCATTGGTGTCGAAGGTGCGGGACAAAGATATGCCTGGGGAAGCCTCGCTCCTTAACTTCCCAACAATCCATTTATTAGCATCGTTAAAATAGCCAAGTGAAGTGATACGAGCGCCACCATTTGGGCCAGTCTCCACTCTACTTTGTGCGTTCCCATATGCATCATAGTTGCTGTATTGAGTAACATAAACCGCTCCCCCTATAACTATTTTTTTACTCTGCATATCAGCAGCACGAATCGCTGTATCCATTGCATAACCCAGATCCACAACTACATCTTTACCCCCAGCAATAGTCCGAGGTTGCCAAGTATACACCTCTGTATTACCTAAAGGATCGGTCTTTTCCATAAGATTGCCGATCATCCAAACGGTTTCTTCCGGAGCCGTGCCCAAGGGGCTTAGTGCCACCTTATACGAAGCACCTATGTACTTAAAAGTAGTCTGGCCTTTTGGGCCAACCTCCACAGTAACATCATACACCCCGCTCCGTCCTTTTTTGTAGCTATAGCTCCACTTCTCACCCGAAGACAAAGTTCGACTCAAAACTTTCTCACCCATACTTTCCAAAATCCAAGAGCTCGACTTTTGGGTAGCCCGAACGCGATGCGCAGTATAAGTATACTCGTAGGATGCTACGCCCCCAGCAGGATAGGTAATCGACTTGATTTTTCTTGCGCTCAGCGTCGGAACATCTCTTTTATAGATATCTAACTGCTTATAAGCACCCGGATAATAACTATACTTCCAGCTTTCACCAGTGCTATATGTTACAGAGTTAAGCACACGAGAATTAAGAGCATCAGGCTTTAAATAACCATAAGTCACAGAAAACCCAGAACCGCTAGCGACCTTAGTCAACTTTGCCGATGCATCATCATAAGAAAAATCGACAATTCGCCCATCGCTAGCAACGATCTTAGTTAATAGTGTCGCAGGCTTCTCAACGGAGGATATATCCCCTTTCGAATCAGGCCCCGCGCCCCGATGAGGGGGAAGGTCAACCATTGCGGGCATTGCCCAGAGAGAGAAAGGAGTTCCGAACGTTTTATATGTAAAAGTTAGTTTGTTACCGTTTGCATCAGTAGCGGTTTTTGCAACCATATAGGTTTGCGTACGTGGCGCTACGAAGGTATATCCCTCATCTGCAGGATAAGAGTCAAAATCGTTTAAATATCGCTGACCGATTCGCCGCTCAGAAATATTTCCGTAATCGTAGATCACACCCTCAGGAGAAGTGACTTTGACTATATTACTATCACAGCGAATTCGCCAGTTGTTCTTTGTACGCGCCTCATGATTCCCTATACTGTATATATTTTCAACAGTCCCATCAGGAAACTCGATAACAGGCAAAGGTCCTTGATTGGACAGCTTATCAGTCAAAGCCGAAAACTGGGCATGCGAAGTTGTCGTAGCACATAGATCCACCAATAGATTGCGCTTATAAAAAGTTAACAATGTATTATACGCCGACCCATAATTCCATGCATTTTCCACACTGAGCTTAGGGGCTACATCAATGGACCAGCCCGGACCTAATTGAGCCGAACGATATGAGTTTGATAACGTCGCAGTCAAGGCAGCAGAAACACGCGCCATGCTATAAGTCCGCCACAAAACAATATCCAACCCTCCATTTCCTGGCAATATCATATCCTTGTGTTTAATCCATAAATTACCGCTCCGGGGATCTACTGAGTCGGGAATCTCTGGTCCATTATTAACATCCGCGAACTCTGGCAAGAAATCGACCCCACCTTTCCCTCCTCCCCCCGTCACTCCCATCGCCAGTGCCAAATTCGAAAAAAACAACATACCCCATAAACCAAACACTACCCACGACCTAATAAAAACAAAACCACTAAATATATCAATCATTCCTTTGCACCCTCAATTCGACCCGCAAATCCCATTTAATAAAACTGACAGCCATTGCAAGACTAGAAAAATTTCAATTTTATCACTGCACAAACTCTCCTTTTAAATTTAGCTTCGTGATTAGAGCGGTTGAATTAGCTGCATTTTTTGCCTATATTCAGTAGTCACTCCCCTTGCTGCGTCACCATCCGATATGACCTTTGGAGTAATTAATACGATCAATTCAGTTCGGCCATGGCTGCTCTGCTTATCGCTGAACAACCAGCCTAGTCCCGGTATGGCTCCAAGATACGGTACACGGCGGTCTTGCCGAGATTCGTCCTGCTTGATAAGCCCTCCAAGCAAAACTGTCTGCCCACTCTGCACAGCAACCTGAGTGGATACGGAACGAGTGGAAATACTTGGATTACCGTTACTATCTACGATCTTGCTAGCATCGCTAACCTGCTGTTGAATATCCATGTATACCAAGCCACCAGGATTTATCCGAGGCACGACGTCAAGAATGACGCCTGTCTGTATGTATTGAACACTGCTAGTACTAACTGACGTATTATCCAAATTTATTGTAGTTTGGTTGATTGGAATATTATCCCCAACTTGGATCTGCGCATTCTGATTATTCATTACCACTAAAGATGGAGCCGAAAGCACACGGGTATTACCGTTGCTCTCCAAAGCGTGCAGTGCAACTTGCAGATTATCACTGACAAAAGAGTAGAAAAGCGTATCCGTGGATTTAAGTGCAGCGCCGCCTGCCCCCAGAGCTCCTTGACTGCCTGAAGCATTCTGAATTCCAGGAGTTCCTGACTTACCGGCTAACCGGCCCAGATACCACTGCACGCCGAGATTCATACCATCTGTAAGACTGACTTCAAGAATCCGAGTCTCAATTTGTACTTGCAAAGGAGGATTATCCAATCTGCGAATCGCGGCCTGAATCTCCTGCCACTGTGTCGGACGACAGCGTACTAACAGTTGATTACTGCTTTTCTGAGCTGTAATACGTACGGGGTTATCGGTTTGACCTACGGTCGCAGAATTACCTTCAGGGGTCTCCTCACTCTGTTGCTCTTGCAACTCTTCAGACTCCAAAGAGTCTACCCTCGGCTCTAGTTCATCGCTATTCGTAGGTGTAGAAGACAGACTACCAAGGCCTCCCGTATCTTTATTCGATGACAGAGTAATTGTGCGTAACCCCGGCGCAATCTGAGCACGTTCTTTATGTTCCACCGCGTTGCTGACGTAGATCTGCCGCAGATAGTGAGCCAAGTCCGTGGCTTTCATATTACGCACGTCGTACACATACATTTGGGGCTCATATCCCCCGCCCTGATCGATTGTATCGATCCAGCGACCGACTTCATCCAGATACTCCGGCTGGGAGGAAATAGCGACGATCGCATTGGTTCGCTCAATTGGCAGAAAACGCACCATCCCAGCCAAGGGCGTGCCGCTGCGCGGGCCGAAAAGTTGGTTCAACTCAGGTATCAGCTCGGCGACATTGGCGCGCTGCAAACCGTAGACTCCAATGGACATTCCTTTGAGCCAGTTAAGGTCGAAGGTATCAATTGTGTCTTGGTAATTATTCAGCTCATCGGCCGTACCGGCCATGACTAAAATATTGCGAGCAGAATCCATCAGGAGAAATGAATTTTCCCGAGCGAATGGCTTGAGCAGCTTTTGCATTTCCACGGCAGAGATGTAGTCAAGGGTGAATAACTTGGCACTCAACCCAATGCTTGGAGCTGGCATACGGTATTGTGGTGTCAGTTGCCCAGCCACCGCCTGATTGGCGGGAACCACTAAGTAACGATTTCCTTGTCGTACCAGCGCGTTATTGGTCCAAGACAACAGTGTTTCAAGGATCGATAAGGCTTGATCTTTGTCTACAGGCTTTGCTGTCGAAAATGAAACATCACCGCTGACACCTTGGGAGATGCTGAAGTCCTCATTTAGCAGATCCCCAAGGATGGTGTTGATCACAGCAGCAATAGGTTGATTGGTAAAATTGAACGTTACCTTGCTCTGGCCTTCTTCAGACTTACGCTCTGGGCGAGCCGCCACTTTGCTGACAAAGTGCTGGCCTCCGCGAATAATTTGCTGTCTTGGAGGCTGTGGGGAAACCTGTGCATTGTCGATTGGAGCAACTTTACCCAGCGGTCTAACCGACGAATTGTCACCCTCGGTTCCGGCGAGACCTTCGCGAAGGAGGCGATCATCTTGTTGAGCAGCAGGGTTAATGCAGCCTTGCAGCAACATTGTTGCTACGCAGGAAAGAGCCAAACGATTGACCACGAAATTCTGTCCTTGATAAAAACGAGTAATAATGAATTCAGGGGAGAGTCATCGGTAACCTGGGGCTTTCGATCTCCAGGCTTTGCCGGGTTTGTCCATGCACTAGTTCGATCTGTCGTTCACTAATACGCTCGACCAGCCAACCATTGGAAAGAGGTTGCCCTTCTCTCAGCGCAAGCGCTTCGTTGTTTATCCTGAGCAATGCAACCTTCAACTCTTGGGCAATCACCACACCGGTGAGTATCACGTTATCCAGTGCAGGCGCTGGCGCCTCAATCAGTTGCGCAGCGTTTGTAGCGTCGGGTTGGCGTTCGAAGTTAAACAGTGGTGCGGACCAAACCTGAAGATATTCCTGTAGAGTCGGTTGGGATCGATAGGTCGTGACTTCAGACTGATCAGCCATCGGTGAAAACTTCGCAGGCACGGTAACGTGAGGTCGCCACTCTACTGTCGCCCCCGCACCATTAAGCATTACGATCCAGAGAACCAGTAATGTGGTTGCGACGCCAGCCAGGGGCAGCAGCGTTCTGTAGATATACTGGCGCTCATTCATGTCCAGCAACCTGCATAGCGCTCAGGAGTCCACTCACCTGCATCTTCACCGCTAGACGACCCTGCTGATCCTGTGCCTCCGTTGAATTGGGTGCACGTTGAATGCTTAGCGTGTCCACGACTAAATAGGGCTGTTCACTCTCGAGCCTATGAAGGGTACCCGCCAACGACTCGATACCGCATTCCATATCGACGTTGACCTTGATCTGTAGAAGCTGACCATTCGGGGTCGCTGTTTGAGGGGTACGACTCAGTACGGTACAAGCGATCCCTGTTGCTGGCTCAAGTGATAGCCGCTCCGAAACCAATTGCATAAGTTGAGCGGTTGCGACTTCAGGCTCTCCTGCCGTTAACAACCCTTCGTCAGAGAGAGGACGTCGGGTTACTGATTCAAGTTGAGCCTGGATAAATCCACGTTGTGCTTCCAGCGTTGAAAAACGTTGATACGACGCCTGCAGAATTTCCTCTTCCTCGGTCATCTGCTGTAGCGGCGCGATGAACCACCAATGCAGAAGTGCCCAATACAAAAGAATACCCATCAAGACAACCAGGGTGATCGCGTAGAATCGCTGTGCGCGTCGAGTCCTGTACACGCGTTACACTCCCGCTTTCCGACGATGAGCCACAATATTGAAACGCTCCAGGCCACTTTCACGATCGGGTTGAATTCCGCCCTGAAAGGTTGCTTTCTCAAGGCCTGCACAACGCACAAGCTCAGCGGGTAACAAGTTTGACTGACGGCTCAGCCCGCTGAGAGTGACAGTTCCGTCAAGGTGCATCTCTAGTTGCTCCAGCCAGGTATCTGTAGGTACACAGTTAGTAAGCTCATTGAGAAAAGCAACGCTTGTTTGCTTTTGCTTATCTTGCAGAACTAAGGCTTTTTCTATTTCTGTGCGTTCCTGCAACTGCTTGCGCATCCTGTCGACTTCCATTGCTCGAGTCCGAAGCGAAACTACCTGCTCTCGCATCTCAATGAGCTCTTTTTCGCGATTGCCAACCCAAGTCATCATAAGTAGCAGGACCAGAAACCCAATGCCTGCACTGAATGCATATTTGGTATACCGTAAACGCGTAGCCCGAATGTCGCGATGATGCCTTGGCAGCAGGTCGACCCCGTACGGGCGCCCCGTCTCATCCATTACATCCACATTAACCACTCGCGATCCCTGTGCTTCGACCGACTGTACCGCCACATCTAGACGGCTGCGCTCAATAAGCACCAGAGATATCTGCAGTAGAGCTTGGTTTTCAGATGCATGGGACCATGCATCAAAGTAGATCTGCTCTGCCTTGAAAGGCGTATATTTATCTAGTTCGAAGGTCAGTACTGATTTGAGACTGCGTGCACTCTGAGGGGGCAACTGCAGTTGGCACAACAAAACTTGATCGGCAGCCAGCAGCAAGACAACCGCTCTATCGGTCTCATGATCCAAGGGGGTTTTTAATGGCCAGTGAACGATCGGAGTTAAATTCCGATCGCTCAACCGATGGCGCCATGTAGATGGCACGCATGCCAAGAGCTCGTTGAACCACCACTTAAAGAATGCTGGTATAGGCGACCCTTCCCAACGCTCATGCAGGTGATAGCGAAGTGAGCTAAATAAAGGAATCATCATCATTTCCCCTCTTCACAGAGCCGCTCCCAACTGCTGGTTTGTACGCACCGCCACGCTCATCGACGGCCATTGCACTGGTCCATCGGCGTCAAGCTCGACTCGGATAAATTGTGGTAAGCGTTCTGGCCACGGCCATTGCGCCAACCATCCGGTGCTGAAATTTTTTTCATCGAGTCCGCGGTAGCTGAAGTGGACCTTACGCAACTTACCCATCAACACTTGAGGGCTTCCCCAAGGCTGCACGCCATCAGATTCGAAAAACGTAATACGCAGCTGTAAATCACCTGTTTCCGTTTTGAACGATTCAAGTTGGTGAATTTTCAACTTGCCACCAACACCCAACGGTACTGGTGCAAAAAAACGTACTTTCTGAGGATCCCCCTCAAACAGATGTTGTGGAATACGCTTTTCAGGTAAGGCGATAGGTCTTGTTTCTTGCAATGCCTGACGTAAAAATCGTTGAGCCGCTCTCTCCTCGTCAAGCCTCACGGCATAGCGTTCGGTACCTTGGACGGTTCGATGGGTGGCCAAAAGACTTCCGCTCACTAACATCAACAGAATGCCTAGAAGACTGATCGCCACCATCACTTCGAGGAGGGTGAAGCCGCTCATTCGCCTCACGGATATCGCCCTTGATTCAAGGGCTGAACACGCAAGGTACTGAAGCTCTCAATAGTGTCCGCGTGGCGTAAAATCAGTTTTAACTGGAACAACTGAACGCCCGATTGCACCTCTCCTTCCGTACACTCAAGCCGCCAGTCAATCCCACTTTGTTGACCAGTGGTGACACCAGGTTCCAGTCGGCCGGAGGCTCTGTCTACGATCAAAGATCGGGCCAATAACCCCATCCGCGTTTTTAACTCGTCCTTCGTGTACAACTGCATGGACTGCCCCATGCTACTCATGAAAATGCCAAGGGCCACAGCCAATAGGGCTGTCGCTGCCAATATTTCTATAAGGGTGAAGCCGGACTGGGGGTTATAAGCACGTCTCATTGAACACGCTCGACAAGGCTGACGTTGCCAGTAAGCCAACCCACATCGATACGTGCTTCACGGGACTCATTTTTCAAGCTGAGGTTGCCGCCGCTTGAGCTGCCGTCCGGATAAAAAATCATCGTAACGTCTTTGCCCAGACCCTCAGCTGTTTCTATTCGTAATTGTGTACCGGCATTCAAACAACGGGGTGGAAACTGCTCGACGCGATAACAGGTGCTATCTAGGTCGAATAGCAGGGACATAGGACGCCCTTCAACTATCGCCTGCGTTCGCGCTTGCCTTAAACTCTGCAGCAACTCATTGATGCTCTGGCGTTCACGCGCATGAGCCAGGCCACGTGTAATCCCCGACGCCAGTAGCATGAACGCAATACTGATCAGTACTAGAACCGCCAACATCTCGAGGAGAGTGAAACCGCTCTGGCGCAATTATTCCCAGCTCCCCAAATCCAGATCCGGCCCCGTTCCGCCAAGCTTCCCATCGCGCCCCCGGAACACCAAGTCAAAGCTTCCATGCTCACCCGGGTTTAGGTAATCGAATGCATGACCGAACGGATCAAGTAGGTCACTTTTTTTTGCGTACGGTCCTTGCCAGGACTGAGCATTTGCGGGTTTAACTACCAAATCCTCCAACCTGGCCGGGGCGCTCCCTACATCCATGGCGTAATTTTCGATTTTCATACTCAGGCTGGCCAACTGCGCCTTGCCAGCCCCGTATTTACCCTTGTCGACGCCACCACCGATCTGGCGCACGACAAGAGTCGCAACAATACCTAACAGCACGATGACGGCGAGCATTTCCAGTAGGGTGAAACCTTTATTACGGTTGCTAAAACTTTTCATACGATAGATCTGACGCATTTTGTTTTCTCTTTCCTTAGATATTGCTAGTCAAACTCATCAGCGGCAGCATGATCGCCAACATGACGATGGCAACCAAGAGCGTCATAATCAATGTCAAAACGGGAACCAGCGCGGCCATAAAGCGCTTCAAAGTACTTTGCGTTTCTTTATCATAAATATCAGCCAACTTTAGCAACATCTCGCTCAATTGCCCGGCCTGTTCCCCCACTCGAATCATCTGCACGGCCAACTCGGGGAAAACTTTTGTCTGCTCCAAGGCCGTAGACAATGAACAACCTTCTTTAGTCAGAAGGGTTGCTCGCTCCAAAGCACCTTGAATAGCAAGATTGCTAACGACTTGCCGGGTGATGCTCATCCCTGAGAGCAACGAAACTTTTCTTTCCAAAAGCGTGCCCAGAGTCAACGCAAAGCGTGCCGTCTCAATGCCCTGCAGTAACGTTCCCCAAACCTTCATTCGCAGCAGACGTGCATCTAGAGGTAAGCGTCGAATTGGGTCACGCAAGTGCCGGCTGAACCACCACGCACCGATCACCGCCAGCAATATCAGATAGAGCCCCCACTGCATGAGAAAGTCACCCGATACAAGAATTAACTCGGTGAGCAGCGGAAGTGTAATGTTTAGATCTCTAAAAATTGGCACAAACTGCGGAACAACGTACACCATCAAAAGAGCCAGTGAGCCCACTACACCAACTATTAAGAAAGCCGGATAAATTAAAGCACTGACCAACTCACGGTTTCGGGTTTGAGTTCTTTCCAGGTAATGTGACAACTGCACCAGCGTTTGAGCCAACATACCAGCCGCTTCACCCGCTCGGATCAGGCTAAGATAAAAATTCGAAAACGTACCGTTTTCTTCCTCCATCGCTGCCGACAACAGGCTCCCACCTTTTACCTGTTCCCGTAATCGACTGATCAGTTCGCCAACGGGTCGTTTATCTGATTGGCGTGCCAGTAGTGCCAGAGCACTTTCTAAAGGCTGTCCAGCATCAAGGAGTGTCGCGAGTTGCTGCGTGAATCGAACAATTTCGACACCAGGAATCTGTTTTTTTTGGAAGAGCCCACCTGACAAAAATGTCGTCACTGCGGGACGAATGTCCACGATCAGCAATCCTGATTCTTGCAATTTGCTGATTGCTTGCTCAATGGTCTTGGCCTGCACTTGACCACGTGTACTCAGGCCGTCACGATCCAACACTCGGTAGCGAAATAAGGTCATGACACAACCGCCCCGTCGTCCCGCGTAACTCGCAAGACTTCTTCCAAACTGGTGACACCAGCCAAAGCAAGGCGCAGACCGTCGTCATAAAGCGTACGCAGGCCGCCTCTGCGCGCAGCCTGCTCGATAGTAGTGCTGTCGGCTTTCTCCATCAGCAGTGTACGAATCTCGTCGGACATGACCAGCAATTCAGTAATAGCCACACGCCCTTGATACCCACCATTCGATGCACCCGACCTGGGCCGATATAGCCGGACTGGGCGCTCGTTGGTGTATTGATCAAGTTTGTGCTCAGCGATCACTGCAGCAGGCGCGTCAAAGGCCTCAAGCTGAGCCGGATCAAGCCTGCGCACCAGGCGTTGAGCCAAAACTCCATTGATGGTGGAGGCCAACATGTAACTCTCTACGCCCATATCCAGCAACCTAGCCAGACTGGCACAGGCACTGTTGGTATGTAGGGTCGACAGAACCAAGTGCCCGGTGAGCGCCGACTGAATCGCGATACGGCAAGTTTCCAAATCGCGGATTTCGCCAATCATGATCACATCAGGGTCCTGACGAACGATGGAGCGTAGCGCTCCGGCAAAATCCAAACCTATTGCCGGTTTAACCTGCATTTGATTGATCCCCTCGAGTTGATACTCCACGGGATCTTCAACAGTAATGATCTTGCGTTCCGCCGTATTGAGTCGAGAAATCGCAGCATAAAGGGTTGTAGTTTTGCCTGACCCGGTAGGGCCCGTGACCAACAGGATGCCGTGCGGACGCTGCAGAACCTCGAGAAACCGGTCAAGGCGCTCGCCATCAAAACCCAATTTTGTGAATTCGAACGCTATGGTTTGCCGGTCCAACAGACGCATGACCACCGACTCACCAAAACTGGTTGGCAGAGTCGACACACGCAAATCGAGTTGTCGTCCTTGAACCCTGAAAGCGATTCGACCGTCCTGTGGTAAACGCCGCTCGGCGATGTCCAGCTTGGCCATAATTTTGATGCGGGAAATGACCGCCGCTGCGGAACTGACCGGAGGTGATTCGGACTCTCGCAATAAACCGTCAACGCGATAGCGGACATTCAAACGATTTTCGAAGGGTTCGATATGTACGTCAGAGGCGAACATCTCGACGGCTCGCTGGAGAATCAGGTTCACCAGCTTAATTACCGGCGCCTCAGAGGCCAGATCTTTGAGATGGTCGATGTCGTCAAGTTGCGCCGTATGATCAAACTGATCAGTCAACGACCCCATTGCCGTTCGACCCTGCCCATATAAGTGCTCGATCAAATGCTCGACCTCGCTTTGCAAGCCCACCAGCGGTCTAACACTAAAGCCCGTCGCGTACTCAATGGCCTTGAATGGATAGTCATTCAATGGCCTTGAGCTAACAATTTCTAGCGCGTTGTCCGAGGTGAACCCAACGGGGACCACGGCGTAGTGTTTTAAAAAGCGCAGTGGAAGCGCAGGGATATCTTCAGGAATTTCAGTCAAAGGCTGCCCACTGTATAGTGGCCAACCTAGCGAGCTGGACCATGCAGCAGCAAGGTCCCCTTCTGATACCAGTCCGAGCCGACTAAGCAGGTCTGGAACAGGGGTTTCGGACTGGGAACTGCGCAAACGAGCCAGGTGCTCTAACCCATCAGCACTTAAGCTTCCTTGCTGGAGCAGACGCTCTACTAGGCTTGCGGTGATATCCATTTCGCCACTGAACTAGGGATTACATGGGTGCTTCCCGAGGAGAAAGCACGTTAGAAGACGCGAATGATATCAGTTTGCCCCTAGCTTCACTACCACTCCAAATGTGAGTACCTACCTAGCGCTCCTGCCAGCGATACACGCTATAAAGCGCGCTTCCGTCTGCACTACGATCCAGCGCAATCGTGGCAAAAAGGCCTGCCTTGAAGCCGTTGCTCAGTTCGGCAGAAGACTCAATACTGATAACAGAGCCTGAATTGCTCACCACGCCTGGGGATATCTTGTTTTGCAGTGCTTGGAGCAATGGCTCGGCGGCAAATGCGGCGTCCGGTACCCCTCTGCCGCTCCACAAAGTAACGAGTGGCAGAATTCGCTGGTACAGATCGACATTCATCGATGTGACGTCTAAAAGCTCTTCCAAATGGCCTAATGGCTTTCCTTCGATTCGGCGCTGAGACAGCAGATCTGAGAATGAGACCGCCTCGTGCTGCGTAGCCCCCATGAATCGAAGCAAGCTGGAAAAGTGCTCCAGTTGACAGAAATTCAGATCCAGCTTGCCATGTTCGCTGCGAGCCGAGAATGTCAGGCGAATCCCATCAAGATCGTATCGATGCTCTCTTCCATCGGCGATGAAAGCAGCAGGGTCGTTTAACAAATTTTTTACGGCTAACGCTATGCCGCCTTCAGCGGCGATCAGGGCCTTGCTTCGTTGTAACTCGTTATGGCTCTGGCGATTCTCAATACGAACGCCCGACAACACACCGGCCATCAATAAACCAAGAACCGCGACAGCCCATAGCACGAAGATCAAGGCTGCTCCCTGTTGCCGGCATGCCGCTAGTTTCCCCGTCCCACATAGCATGCTCAATTACCTACCTGACCTAGTTTTTCTGTGAAACGAAGCGGGCTCCAGATCCACCGATTTTACAATGTATGCATGTCAAACCTACACGCGCAATAGCGCCACCCTTGAAAGCGCTATCAAACAATGCCCGTTGGCCAGCCTCAGCGAAACCCTCGCCTCGGTCAATGCCATGGCCAACGAACTGGCCTTTGATTTGGAAGGCGCGCGACGAAGTTTTGCCCTGGGGATCCAGCAGATGGTCGAGCTGAGTGAGTTGCTGGCGAACCGCGCCCTGGACATCGCTGCGCCGCGATAAGCGCTCCCCTCCCTTCAAGCCAAGTGACAAATGAAGGAGAGGGAAACTTATCCCCTGTGGGAGCAAGGCTTGCCCGCGATGAAGGCGACACGGTTTCAGGGGGACCGAGGTGCCTGCATCGCGGGCAAGCCTTGCTCCCACAGATAAGTCCCACACTTCATAAACGGTGTCCGGCTTGGGCTCTGTTTATCGGGCCATGTAGGACTCCCGAGCGAGGCTACGCTGCCTTGCTTCATTGCCTACAGCTACGCCAGCATCCGCCGGCTTGTGCGCTTGGCACCCCATCGATAACTTGTTTCCCGTCACTGCCCATCAGTGATCGGGTCTGCAAGCCCGACGAAATACCAGGCGCATAGCCACAAGCCAATCGACACACCCGTGTCGCTCAATGGCGGCTGTGTGCGGGAGACCTTCGGGTCTGCCGGGTTCCTGGTTTCCCGGTCTTGCAGACCCGCGCATAGCTGCCACCCATCATCTGCAAGTGATGTCTGGCAGCGCCTCATAAATAACCAGGAGCTGCACAATGTTCAAGATCACCCCCAATCCCACCCGAAGACGAATCCAAAAAACTCAACGAAGCCGCCGACCGCGCCCTCGCCTTTTACCTCGATCCAAAGCCTGAAAAAACCGACTCCTCCCCCGGACAGTTATTCACCGTGGCGCAAGGCGCGGACCTGGAATGCCTGCTAGCCAACCTCAGCGAAACCCTCGCCTCGGTCAATGCCATGGCCAACGAACTGGCCTTTGATTTGGAAGGCGCGCGACGGAGTTTTGCCCTGGGGATCCAGCAGATGGTCGAGCTGAGTGAGTTGCTGGCGAACCGCGCCCTGGACATCGCTGCGCAGCGATAAGCGCTCCCCTCCCTTCAAGCCAAGTGACAAATGAAGGAGAGGGAAACTTATCCCCTGTGGGAGCAAGGCTTGCCCGCGATGAAGGCGACACGGTTTCAGGGGGACCGAGGTGCCTGCATCGCGGGCAAGCCTTGCTCCCACAGATCAATCTCCTAGCCACAAATTGTGTGTCCGGCTTTGGCTCTGTTTATCGGGCCATGTAGGACTCCCGAGCGAGGCTACGCTGCCTTGCGTCATTGCCTACAACTACGCCAGAATCCGCCGGCTTGTGCGCTTGGCTCGTGGCTTTTACTGTTTCCGGGTCGCTGATTTCAGCGATCGGGTTTGGTAGCCCGCGAGTCAACTAGGCGCAAGCGCCACCTTCTACAGATGCTCTCTCGCGTCTGTGTCATGGTGGCCGTGCGCAGGGCGTCTTCGGGCGCGCCGGGTTCCTAGTGCTCCGGTCTACCAACCCGCGTACGGCCGCCACCCAATCGTTTGGTAGCGAGGGTGTCGGCTCCTGAAAATGAATACTAGGAGTTACACCATGTTCAAGATCACCCCCAATCCCCCCGAAGACGAATCCAAGAAACTCGACGAAGCCGCCGACCGCGCCCTCGCCTTTTACCTCGATCCAAAACCTGAAAAACCCACTCCACCACCGGGCCAGTTGTTCACTGTCGCGCAAGACGCGGACCTGGAATGCCTGCTGGCCAACCTCAGCGAAACCCTCGCCTCGGTCAATGCCATGGCCAACGAACTGGCCTTTGATTTGGAAGGCGCGCGACGAAGTTTTGCCCTGGGGATTCAGCAGATGGTCGAGCTGAGTGAGTTGCTGGCGAACCGCGCCCTGGACATCGCTGCGCCGCGATAAGCGCTCCCCTCCCTTCAAGCCAAGTGACAAATGAAGGAGAGGGAAACTTATCCCCTGTGGGAGCAAGGCTTGCCCGCGATGAAGGCGACACGGTTTCAGGGGGACCGAGGTGCCTGCATCGCGGGCAAGCCTTGCTCCCACAAATAAATCCCCTCGCCACAATGATGTTCATCCAGCTAGGAAGGGTTAAACCGGCTTGGATTTGAGATTACGCGCATACCACGGCCGTTGTGGCACGCGGCGGAACAGTTCGGAGAGCTTTTTGTCATCGCTGCCGAAGGTGATGCGCAGGGCCAGTTTCATGGTTTCCGGGTCCATCTCCACCGAACGCCCAACCTGCAACCCCGGCGTGGTGCTGCAACCGTGGGTGTCCGGGCCCAGCCAGGGGTCGGCGATTTCGACCCAGCGGCCCGGGGCGTACCAGGGCACACCATTGACGTCGAGCCGGCTCACTTCGCCCGGGTGGAAACGTTCGTGGGCGCGGAACCAGTCTTCGAGGCGGTCGTCGATCCAGCCGTGGAACGCCCAGAACACCGGGCTCACGTGGGAGGAAAACGGATCACCGAGGAAGTCGTTTTCCGCGGCGTACCAGCGCGCGGCGAAGTCGTCCGGGTCACGGGCGAACGGCACCGGGTGACCGTTGGACGGGTCACGCGGCACCGAGGCCCAGCGCATGTGCAGCCAGTCGTGCAGGCCCAATTCCACTTCCGAACCGAACTGGCCCAAGGTCAATTTCGACAGGTAGCGCGGGTCGCGGTAGCGCGATTCCCAGACCTGGAAATTGCTGTGGTAGGTCTCGGCGGTCTTGATGTCGCTGACCCACTGGGCGTACTGCTCGTCGCCATCGGCCAACCAGGTCGGCGGCAAGGCCGTGCCATCGTGGTTATCGAGGTAGCGGGCAAACCCAAGGCGATCGCGTTCCAGCTCCGGTTGCGGCAAGGGAAAGCGCGGCCACGACGGCAGCGGCTGGAACGAACGGGCCGTGCCGAGCATGTGCCGGTGCATGAAAAAGAAGTCCACGCCCGAGCCGTTGCGATCCTTGCGCGGGCCGCGGGCATCACGCTCCTGGTCCCGTGGGCCGGGCTGCCAACCGATGCCGCGCAGGGCATTGCGTTTGTCCTCGTCCAGGGTGTGCCATTTGTCCCGCGTGGCGTGCCAGAGCTGGTGGAACAGCCGATGCTCGGGCGACACCAGCCAGGCCAGCAACGGCGGGCTCAGCGGCGTGCGCTCCCGGGCCTCGGGGAAGCGCTGCTTGAGGGCGATGAAATGATTGTCCTGTTCAGGCAGTGCCATGGGGCGGTCCAGGCGCAACACACGACCGCTGAGGGTGGCGCTGCCGGCATTGCCGAAACCGGCCCAGACTTCGTCCAGGGTCATGATGAATTCGTAGTCCGGCGCGTCCTGGCGAGCACTCATCAGCCGCCAGCTCAGTTGCTTCGGGTCGGTGCCGGTCAGGTCGCCCAACACCCGATAACGCGGCTCATCGGTAGCGCGCAAGCCTTCGGCGCTGTCGAGGTAGCCCACCAGGCCACGGCCCCTTTGGCCGATATCGAGCAATAGTTGCAAATCGTCCTGCGGCAAGCCTTCGAGACCGGCGTCACGGCCGGTGAAACGGATCGTCCAGATGCCCCGCAACGTATCGGCCCGGCGCTGGCCCTCTACGTCAGCCACGTCGAACGAGGCCTCGCCGGGGGTAATGGTCGGGTCCGGCCGGGTCAGTTCGCGATGCCCGTAATACACCGCAGGCACGGCGGCACCGGTCAGCGCCAGGCCTGCCATGAACCATCGTCGAGAAATCGTCATTGCCTTACCTGTGTCCAGCCCTGGAGCGGGCTTTATCCAAGCTAGAACGATGGGTGGGCTGACAAATTTATAGGCAGATGTGAGGGCCTCATCGCGAGCAAGCTTTGCTCCCACAGGGGATCTGAATACATTCGCAAGAAATGGGTTGGTTTCAAGCAAGCTTTGCTCCCACAGGTGGAGCCCATTGCAGTTGCACTGTGGGAGCAAAGCTTGCTCGCGATGGCGGCCTCGAGAACACCTAAATTTCCCCGCCGATCACTCGTTCTCCCCAGATAGCAAAGGCCCCCGTGCCTGTCCTTCCAAGGCGAACCTGACTGAGATCGGCAATGACAACACCTCGTTCGAAAAAGGCTCTTTTCATCGGCCTGCCCCTGGCCCTGGCGTTGGCCGTCGGTGCTGGCGTCGCGGCTTGGGATCACTGGTGGCGGGACAATCCCGGCTACCCGGTCAAAGTCATGAACGAAGCCAGGGAGCTGCACGAACGCCTGCTGTCCTTCGACAGCCACATCACCGTACCGCTGGATTTCGGCACCGCGGGCAATGAAGCCGACAAGGACGGCAGCGGCCAGTTCGACCTGGTGAAAGCCAACCGCGGGCAGTTGTCCGGCGCGGCCCTGACGGTGTTTGGCTGGCCGGAGTTGTGGAACGGCCCCAACGCGCCGCACAAGCCCACCGCCGGCTTCGTCGAGGAAGCGCGCAACCAGCAGGAAGTGCGCTACAAAATCATCACCGGCCTGGTCCGCGACTTCCCCAACCAGGTCGCCATCGCCTACACCCCGGATGATTTCCGCCGCCTGCACGGCGAAGGCAAGTTCGCGATCTTCATCAGCATGCTCAACGCCTATCCCCTCGGCCACGACCTGAGCCTGCTGGACCTGTGGACCGCGCGAGGCATGCGCATGTTCGGCTTCAGCTACATCGGCAACAACGACTGGGCCGACTCCTCGCGCCCGCTGCCGTTCTTCAACGACTCGCCCGACGCCCTCGGCGGCCTGTCGGACATCGGCAAGCAAGCGGTGACGCGCCTGAACGACCTAGGCGTGATCATCGACGTGTCGCAGATGTCGACCCAGGCCCTGGAACAAGTCGCGCAACTGAGCCGCACGCCGCTGGTGGCCTCCCATTCGGCGCCACGGGCGATGGTCGACATTCCACGCAACCTCAGCGACAAGGAAATGCAACTGATCAAGGCCAGCGGCGGCGTGGTGCAGGTCGTCGGTTTCTCCCAATACCTGCGGCCGCTGACGCAAAAGACCCAGGACAAGCTCAACGCCCTGCGCGAACGCTTCGACCTGCCGCCGCTGCCCAACCTGGCGATGGCGCTGATGCCCGGCGACCCGATCATCGCCGCCTGGCCGGAACAGAAATTCGGCGAATACGCCGGCCAGCTCTACGGCATCCTCGAAGAAGAGCCCAAGGCCAGCCTCAAGGACCTGGGCGATGCCATCGACTACACCGTGCGCAAGATCGGCATCGACCACGTCGGCATCAGCTCGGACTTCAACGAAGGCGGCGGTGTGGAAGGCTGGGAGAACGTCGGCGACATCCGCAACGTCACCGCCGAACTGCTGACCCGCGGCTACTCCGAAGCCGACATCGCCAAACTGTGGGGCGGCAATTTCCTGCGGGTCTGGGACCAGGTCCAGAAAGCCGCCCGCCCCGCCCTCGCCTCGACCCAAAAGGCCGTCCAGCCATGAACGAGCGTCGCACCTTCCTGAAGCAGGCCGGGATCCTCGCCGCCGGCCTGCCGCTCGCTGCCAGCCTGCCCGTCACGGCCAGCGCCGATCCACTGCCACCGCTGTCCAAGGACAAATGGGTACAGTTGCGCTCGCTGTTCAACCAGGACCCGGACTACCTGCACTTCTCCAATTTCCTGGTCACCACCCACCCGCGCCCGGTGCGCGAGGCCATCGACTGGCACCGCGCCGCCCTGGATAAAAACCCGGGGCTGTTGATGGACTGGGACCTGGGTGTCACCGAAGAACGCGAGGAAAACGTCCGCACCTGGGCCGGCTGTTACCTGCAAGCGAGCCCGAAGCAGATCGCCCTCACCGGCAGCACCACCGAAGGCCTGTCGATGATTTACGGCGGCGCCCATGTCGCGGCCGACCAGGAAATCCTCACCACCGTCCACGAACACTACGCCACCCACACCATTCTCGACCTGCGCACCCAACGGACTGGCACACGGGTGCGCAAGATCAAGCTGTTCGACAACGCCCACGACGCCAGCCATGAACAGATCCTCACGGCCATCGACCGCAACATCCGCCCCGAAACCCGGGTGCTGGGCATGACCTGGGTGCACTCGGGCAGCGGCGTGAAGCTGCCGATCGACAAGATCGGCGCCCTGGTGGACAAGCACAACCAGGGCCGCAGCGATGAGCAGCGGATCATTTATGTGGTGGACGGCGTGCACGGTTTCGGCGTCGAAGACCTCAGCTTCCCCGCCATGAATTGCGACTTTTTCATCGCCGGCACCCACAAGTGGATGTTCGGCCCACGCGGCACGGGCCTGGTGTGCAGCCGCAGCGAAGAGCTCAAGTACGTCACGCCAATCATCCCGACCTTCTCCGAAGCCACGGCGTTTTCCACCACCATGACCCCAGGCGGTTATCACGCTTTCGAGCATCGCTGGGCGGCGGACGAAGCGTTCAAGTTGCACCTGCAATTGGGCAAGGCCGAGGTGCAGGCGCGCATCCATGCCCTCAATAGCTATTTGAAAAAACAGCTGCTGGCACAGCCGCAGATCGAACTGGTCACCCCGCTGAGCCCAGACCTGTCCGCCGGTTTCACCTTCTTCCGGGTCAAGGACCGCGACAGCGACGAGGTCGCCGCTTACCTGATGAAGAACCGCGTGATCGCCGATGCCGTGCATCGCGATGCGGGGCCGGTGGTCCGCACCGCGCCGGGGCTGCTCAACACCGAAGCCGAGATCGATCGCTTCATGGGCTTGCTGGGCAAGACACTCTGAACCTGACTTATCGAGAGAGATGGATGAACAGTTTTTTGTTGAAGCTATTCCCGGCACTGGCCGTCGCCGCCCTGCTGCCCTCCGGCGCCCAGGCGTCTCAAGCGGGCCAGGTCTTTCGCGACTGCAAGGACTGCCCGGAAATGGTCGTGCTGCCCACCGGTACCTTCCAGATGGGCACCCCGGAAGACGAAGTAGGCCGCGAGCCCGACGAAGGCCCGATGCACCCGGTGACGTTCGCCAAACCGCTGGCGATCAGTCGCTTCCAGGTGCTCAAGGGCGAATGGTTCGCCTACCTGCGCGACACCGGCTACACAATGCCCGACGGCGATGAGCGCCCCGGCCGGGCCTGCAAGGCCGGCATCCCCGACTACCAGGGCAGCGACCCGCGCAAGCAATACACCGACCGGCACCCGGCGGTGTGCATGGACTTCGCCGAGGCCAATGCCTACGTCGCGTGGTTGTCGAAAAAGACCGGCAAACACTACCGACTGGTCAGCGAATCCCTGCGCGAGTACGCAGCACGCGGCGGCAGCACCGGGCCGTTCCCCTTCCCGTTTGACGAGGGCAAGGAATACAGCATCGCCCAGCACGCCAACACCTACGGCGCGGCCGACGGCTACAACTTCACCGCCCCGGCCGGCAGCTTCGCACCCAACGCCTTCGGCGTGTATGACATGCACGGCAACATCTACGAATGGACTGCCGATTGCTACAACGAAAACTACGTGGGCGCCCCGAGCGACGGCAGCGCCTGGCTGACCGGCAAGTGCGAATTCAAACGCATCCGCGGCAATGATTGGGGCGAGGCGCCAGTGTTCTCCCGCTCCGGCAACCGCAACGCACTGGTGCCAGGCGACCGCGGCGACTGGATCGGTTTTCGGGTGGCGCGGGATATGTAGGCGCCCCCTGTGAGAGCAAAGCTTGCTCGCGATGAGGCCGGCACATCCACCCTCTTCATCGACTGTAACCCCGCCTTCGCGAGCAAGCCCGCTCCCACATTGGATCTTCAGCAGCCACAAACTCCGTGTACACCCGGAGTCCTTCTGTGCGAGCTTGCTCGCGATGAGGCCAGCACATCCAACATCGTCGTTGACTGTAACCCCGCCTTCGCGAGCAAGCCCGCTCCCACATTGGATCTTCAGCAGCCACAATATCCGTGTGCACCCGGAGTCCTTCTGTGGGAGCTTGCTCGCGAAGAGGCCAGTACATCCAGCCTCTTCGTTGACTGTAACCCCGCCTTCGCGAGCAAGCCCGCTCCCACATTGGATCTTCAGCAGACACGATATTCGTGTGCACCCGGAGTTCCTTTGTGGGAGTGGGCTTGCTCGCAAAGAAGCCAGCACATTCAACATCCTCGTCGACAGCAATACCGCCTTCGCGAGCAAGCCCGCTCCCACAGAAAAAACGCGATACCACTAAGAACCAGGTCGGCTATCAGGCCGCCTCGTTTCGGACGTTGATCTCGGGCGCCCCGTTAACCACGCTGGCCGAACGCAGGCATTGCGCAGTGGGCACCTCGGCATGGATGCCGAGGTAGCCGCGCTGGGCCATGGATGGCCCTTCGCGGCGGCCCACGGAGCAATGCCGGAGTGAGGGCACACCGAGCCTA
>NZ_MUOA01000093.1:0-30129 GCF_002001065.1 Pseudomonas sp. A25(2017)
TTTGAACACTTGAAGGGTTCACCCAGAGGCGCAGGCTTGTTCCTATCGTCGGTCTAGGCCAGATGCATTCTTTATCGGCGCTTGGGTGAAAGGAGGAGGGGTGAAATCTCCCACGGTCTGTACTGCGCGAACAGTCAGAATCGAGCTTTGTCCCTCCTCCTCCCTTCAAGTCCTACCATACAAGCGAGCTTGCTCGCGATCGCGGTGGATCAGCTGGCGTTGATGTTGGATGTGCCGTCGTCTTCGTCGGAACGCCGCCCGGAGCAAGCCCGCTCCCACACTGGATCTGTGTACGACGCAAATCCCCTGTGGGAGCGAGCCTGCTCGCGATAAATCCCACACAAATCCCACTGTTCGCCTACAACCACCCCGATCGCTTGAAGCTCAACCACAACGACGAGCATCCCACCGTAATAACCCCCAGCACCGCAAAATACCCGTATTGCCAACTCAACTCCGGCATCACCTGGAAGTTCATCCCATAGATCCCGGCCACGGCCGTGGGAAACGCCAGGATCGCCGCCCAAGCCGCGAACTTGCGCTGCACCACGCTCTGGCGCGACGCTTCGAGCAGCACGCCGACTTCGATGGTCTGGCTGGCGATGTCGGCCAGGGTGGCCAGGTCTTCCATTTGCCGCGTGACATGAATCTGCACATCGCGGAAATACGGGCCCATGTTCTTGTCGATGAAGGGGAAGTCGAGTCGCTGCAACTCTTCACTGATCTCCACCATCGGCGCCGCATAGCGACGCAGGCGCAACACGTCGCGACGCAAACTGTGCAGGTTCTGGATATCCCGCTCGTTCAGGGAGCTGCACATGACGCTGCGCTCCAGCTCATCGATTTCGGCGTGAATGGCTTCCCCCATGGGCTGGTAGTTTTCAATCACGAAATCAAGGATGGCGTAGAGGACGAAATCTTCCCCGTGTTTCAGCAAAAGCGGACGCGCCTCACAGCGCTGCCGGACGTGGGCGTAGGACGCTGAGTGGCCGTTGCGAGCCGTGATGATGTAGCCCTTGCCGGCAAAGATATGGGTTTCGATGAACAGCAGCTTGCCGTCCTTGCGTATCGGCGAATACGTGACGATAAACAGCGCATCGCCAAAGGTCTCCAACTTGGGACGGCTGTGTTTCTCCATGGCGTCTTCGATCGCCAATTCGTGCAGGTTGAATTGACGCTGCAGGTTGGTCAGCTCCAGGGCGCTGGGCTCTTCGAGACCGATCCATACAAAATGACCAGGTTTGGCAGCCCAGGCGCTGCCTTCGTCGAGAGTGATATTGGTGACTTTCTTACCGGCGCTGTAGACCGCAGCAGCAACGACTCTACCCATAATGGTGGTTCACTTCTTATTTGGAAATGGCAGTGGCAGGCAGCGTCCAGCTTAACGCGCCCTGTAGCTTGAGAGTCAGCAAAATCTACGGAGTTCGGCGGTAAAAGAAAACCCGCCGAGGGGGCGGGTTTTCCATTCAGGCGGTTTGCAGCTGCCGGTCCATTGTCGCGATGCACTCGCGCATCTGCTCACGGCATTGGGCAATGAGCCGGGGCATGTCATCCATACTCAATCCGGCTGTAGGAATCGCCGGCAACGAGCGTATGAGGATGTCACCGCTGCGCCAGCGATTGAGGCGCATGTGCTTGATGTAGCTGCTCACGCACACCGGAACAATCGGCACTCCGGCGGCTATTGCCATCTGGAATGCGCCTTTCTTGAACGGCAGCAGGTCCTCACCCAGATTGCGCGTGCCCTCCGGGAAAACCCAGATCGAGGTGTCCTCGTGCTGCAAGGTATGGGTGGTGGTCAGCATCGACTGTCGCGCCTTGATCGCATTGCCGCGGTCGATCAACACGTTGCCCGCCAGCCAGAACAATTGCCCGAACAGCGGCACCCATTTCAGGCTCTTCTTGCCGATGCACACGGTACGGCGCGGCACCACGTTGCCGAACATGAACAGGTCATAGTTGGATTGGTGGTTGGCGATGATGACGCAGCCGTTGGGCTTATTCACCAGCGTGTCGACTTGCGTCCGGACCCGCAGGCGCAAAATGCACATCGCCGGCAATGCGTAAAATCGTGCGCATAAACGGCTGTTGTCCGGGTTGAACGGCCGGCACAGGCCCAGAATCACCCCGAGCACGCCAGCCAATACAAAATGCAGGCCCATCAACAACATACGCAGTACAAACAGCATCTACAGGCCCCATCGGGACAAAAGGTGGCGCAGTGTACGGATGTGCACTGTTTTCGGCAATTGCCCCTATAGAGGTAGGAAATGGACGATGTTTAAGCGCATGTTTCCACATGGCGTGACAGAAGCGGTGTAGAGCGGTTGCGGACTTTTAAGCGACGCGCGTAGGAAAAAGCCCGACTCCAGGTGAGGGCTAGCGCTCTCTGGGCCCGTAGGAGCTGACGAGCGGAGCGAGGCTGCGATCTTTCCATTACCAATTGAGTCCGGAGCGAAGGATCAAAAGATCGCAGTCTCGCTCCGCTCGACAGCTCCTACAAGCCTCAGCCCATATGCTCCTGATCCAGCAGAATCGCGCTGTCCAGCGTTTCCAGCAGGGCTTTGCGCACTTTCAGCTTGGTGTTCTTGTGGGCGGACATGTTGATCTTCTTCAACTGACGCGCCGCTTCCAGGGCCGCGCCCTGCAGTTCTTCGGCCGACACCACCTTGTCGAGGAAGCCCGCATCCACAGCGCCCTGTGGGTTAAACATCTCGGCATTGATTACCGAGCGATGGAACGCCGACTTGCGCAGGCGATCACGGGCCAGCTCGATACCGGCGTGGTGCATGGTCATGCCGATCTGCACTTCGTTCAGGCCGATGCTGAACGGCCCTTCCACCCCAATGCGATAGTCCGCCGAGAGCAGCAGGAACGCACCCTTGGCCACCGCATGCCCCGGGCAAGCGACAACGACAGGGAAGGGGTGCGACAACAAGCGACGGGCCAGGGTCGAGCCGGCCGTGACCAGGCTCACCGCTTCCTTGGGACCGGCGGTCATCACCTTCAGATCGTAACCGCCCGACAAAATCCCCGGTTGCCCGGTAATGATCACCACCGCCCGATCCGCCGTCGCCTGGTCCAGCGCAGCGTTGAACGCGGCAATCACATCCGGCGAGATGGCATTGACCTTGCCGTTGTTCAAGGTCAGGGTCGCGATACCGTCTTCGAGATGGTAGGCAATCAAGTCGCTCATGACGCTATTCCTTGTAAGAGAAGTGACGCAGACGTTACTCACCGCCGCAGGCCAGGTAAAGCGCCGTGACTGACTCACCGGTCAGCTCCAAGCCCCGCAAACAGCCTGTCCCGCCCATCCCGCTTCGCCTTCATCTATAGAGCAGCGCCTGCATAGTCCCGAAGATTGGCCGGTTTGCCATGCCTAAGTGCGTTTGAAATGCCCGACCAAGCTTAACCGCATGAAAATTCTGAAAAAAACCTTTGCCATCGGAAAAGCTTTCGACTACATTAGCGCGCCTCGACAGACTGAACAGTTTGCCGAGATACGGTGAAGTGTCCGAGTGGCTTAAGGAGCACGCCTGGAAAGTGTGTATACAGGAAACTGTATCGAGAGTTCGAATCTCTCCTTCACCGCCACATTCGATACACACAAAACCCCTGGTTTTCCAAGAGAACCAGGGGTTTTGTGGTTTCTGCCGTCTGAAAAATACACAAGGCACGTGGAGTATCCAGGAATAAGCACCGCCCCCCCTGTGGGAGCGAGCGTGCTCGCGATGACGGCCATACATCCAACATCAAAGTGACTGATCCACCGCTATCGCGAGCAAGCTCGCTCCCACAGTGGCCTGATTACCAAACAGCATCAGACAACCTCACAGCAGTATCGGGCAAAGGTTACTGGGCACATGCCGTTAAGGTCCTCCTGGAAGAGCGTCTTATCAACTGCATTGCTGTGAGAGAACATCATGACCAGATGGATGAGTTTCGCTTGGCGCGTCCAGGCGCTTGCACTGTCTTTAATGTTTTTTACGAACAACGCCTGGGCTTCGGAAAACACCCAGCACGCGAATGCGACGCTGGTCCGCCAGGCGTTCACTCACTGGCAGCAGGGCAAAGGCACGGTGTTCGATCTGCTGGCGCCCAATGCGAAATGGACCGTGGCCGGGACGAGTCCTGTTTCCGGTGTCTATAACAGCAAGGCTGAACTGGCCCAAGTTGTGCGGCCGATTACTGCGCGACTGGCAACACCGATTGTCCCCGCGGTGCAGAGCATCGTTGCTCAGAATGATGTCGTGGTTGTTCTGTGGAACGGAACCGCCACGGCGCTTGATCACAAACCCTACAACAACACCTACCTGTGGCACATGACCTTCAAGAATGGTCAGATCATTGAAGTCACAGCCTTCCTGGACACCTACGTGTTGAACGATCTTATGCGGCGCGTAAAACCCCCACAGTAGTGGCTGGGCTATCTTGTTGGCTGTGA
Organism: Pseudomonas sp. A25(2017); assembly: GCF_002001065.1. Taxonomy (NCBI): domain Bacteria; kingdom Pseudomonadati; phylum Pseudomonadota; class Gammaproteobacteria; order Pseudomonadales; family Pseudomonadaceae; genus Pseudomonas; species Pseudomonas sp. A25(2017). The sequence continues at coordinate 4,445 of NZ_MUOA01000093.1, forward strand.
AGCAGTTCGCTTTTGCGTAGCGTGCTCTTCAAAAGGTTGACTCGATTTAGAACAAAAACCGGAAATGCGTGGTCTTTGTCAGTACCCCAAGTTCGTCTCTCCCTGAGGTCGCACAATGAGTCTGATCGATTGCCCTGAATGCGCTTCCCGAATTTCCGACAAGGCCTACGCCTGCCCACATTGCGGCAATCCTTTCCGGGAGCCGAGTTTCCGCCTGACCGAGAGGAACGTGGGGCAGATTGCCGGGGTGACCGGCGTCTGGCTCACCGCGCCGTGGATCGCGCGGATGGTCTTTGGCGTGGTGGCCGTGATTGCGGTGGCCGCGGTGTTGATTCTGCGGTGACTGTGTCGATTGGCTAGCTAGCCGGGCCCGTCGTGCCGCTCTGCCGAACATAATAGTTGTCGAACTCGCTGCTTTCGACGAATTGGAAGCCATGGCGGATGTAAAAGCGATTCGACGCGCTTTCCTTAAGGGCGCCGACCCTGAGCGGGAGCGCGGCTGCATCCGCTTCCTTGAAAATATGATCCAGAACAGCAGCGCCTATTCCTGATCCTTGCGCGCAGGGCCTTATATACAAGTGGTCAAGCAAGAGTTCATGGCTGAAAGGCTTGACCACAACGAACCCGACCCTCTTTCCCGACACCTCGATGTGGCGTGTATGGCAGGGTTGGAAACCACCAAGAAACCGCTCGCGCGCCCGCACCGGATCAAATCGCCCCACACGCTCCAGGCTTTCGCGCATGGCCTCGATTCGAATGCCGGCCAGATCCTCCGAGTCGCTTTGTTGAGTGGGGACCAGAATGACTGGAGGGTTCTGATTGGGGGTGAGGGCCATTGTTCACGCTCTGATTTTCATCCGGGAAGCCAGTATAGATAACCTGACGATGCCGGCTCATCGCGTCGGAAGTACCTAGCCATTGTTCAACGGCAACTGCGGACTGTCCGGATTCAACTGCTGGCGCCTGAACTGCCCCGGCGGCTGTCCATGTATCTGGCGAAAACGCCTGGAAAAATAAGCCTCGTCGGCAAACCCGCATAACCTCGCCACTTCGCCCACTGGCCGTGTTCCATTGAGCAAGTAATTGCGCGCCGCATGCATCCGGCGTTCGAGCACCAGTTCGGTGAAGGTCTTGCCGATTTCCTTGCGCAGCCAGTGGGTCAGGTACGTCGGCGACAAGTAAGTCGCCGCGGCCACTTTGATCAGGTTGAGGTCAGGGTCGGCGATGTTCTTGCGCAGGTACTCGGACATCCGGCCCAGCGCATCGCGTCGGCTGACTTCGGCGGCGTTCTCTTCGGCCAAGCGCTTGAGCGGCTCGGCGTACAAGGCGCAAACGCTGCCGATCAGTTGCAGCAACAAGCCCTTGAGCATCTCGCGGGTGCCGAACTGACGGTTCTGGTCCAGGCCACGCATCTGCTCGATCAGCGCGCAGGCTTTGGCGAAATCCTCATCCCCCAGAATGAAGTCCAGGTGTTCCTGGAAACGGAACGGCGACAGTTCCGGCGCCAGCAGAATCGAGACCTCTTCCAGGTCCATCGGGTCGCACTGCAGATGCGGCAGCAGGAACGTCTGGGAAAAATTGATCACCATGAAGTTGCTCTCGGCCGGGTGCGGAATCACGTGCACGCGGTGGGGCAGGATGAAGGCCAGGGTGTTGCGCGGAAACGGACGTTCGACGTTGCCAATGTGTTGCACGGTGTCGCCGCCAAGGTTGATCTGGATCTGGAAGTATTCGTGGCGGTGCGGGCTGGTTTCGGCGCGCCGGCCCTTTTTGTCGCGGATGTAGAAATCCGTCAATTCGCTGCGTTGCTGCATGACGTAGGTGGGGACTCGGCTCGGTGATGACATCTCCTGGGAATCCTTTGCGGTGCATGACGGTGATGACGATTGTGACGGTGCATCTGGATGATTTTCAAGAAGTCATACGATGACAAGGCTGTTGGCGTGAATTTTCTGTCTCTCGAAAATGGAGGGCGCTTGTCCAAAAATGATAAGTTTTAGATTGTTAATTTATCTTTTAAAAACAAATAGTTAAATTTGTTGTAGCAGGAATTATAAAAAATTCACCAATCTGATTTTTTTGGACAGGTTCCTTGGACGCGGTTTTAAACGGGAAAAATGATCTAACAGCTCAGTTGATTTTGAGTTGTTGTACGACCACTGTTGAGCCACGCAACCCGACCCTCCATCCAAAAACAATCAAAAGGTGCGCACGTCATGAACCTGTTCCTGCTTCACGCTGACCCTCCCGACCGCTCCTGCAACAGATCCTGTTGCAAGGCGTCTTCGAACACCTGACACCGGCTGTTCGTACCTCTCATTCCAGTAGCGATTGTTCTGCCCCGGCATCGAGGGCATTGATTTCGGCTGCTCGTAAACATTTCAACGCTTCTAACAATAACGAGGTCCACTCATGTCGAATTCCCACACCTCCCAGACCCGTGCGGCGCCGGCAATGGCCGGCGCCCGGGACGCCGTGGTGCCTGAGCGCCTGCCGTCGCGGCGGCGTTGGTTCATGCTGTCGTTGCTGTTGATCGCGACGATCATCAACTACATCGACCGGGTGAATATCTCGATTGCCGCGCCGTTCCTCGCCAAGGACCTGGGCCTGGACAAGATCGAGATGGGCCTGATTTTTTCCGCGTTTGCCTGGACTTACGCGATCGCACTGGTGCCGGCCGGCTTCATCGCCGATCGCTTCGGTTCCCGGTTCACCTACGGGGTGTCGCTGATCAGTTGGTCGACCGTCACCGTGTGCCAGGGCTTGGCCACGGGCTTCGCTTCGCTGTTCGGTCTGCGCCTGGCCGTCGGCGCTATGGAAGCGCCGGCGTTTCCGGCCAACAGCCGGGCGGTCACGGTGTGGTTCCCGGCGCGGGAGCGGGGCCTGGCCAGTAGCATTTATGTCTGCGGCCAGTACTTGGGCACGGCGCTGTTTACCGGAGCGCTGCTTTGGCTGGCCACCACCTATGACTGGCGCCATGTGTTCTACAGCACCGGCGCACTCGGCATCGTCTTCGGTGTGGCCTGGCTGTTCTTGTATCGCGACCCGATGAACTGCAAGAAAGTCAGCAAGGAAGAACTCAAGTACATCGAAGCCGGGGGAGGGCTGGTCAAGAGCAGTCAGGAGCGCACCCGCTTCAACTGGCGGCAGATCGCCGAGCTGTTCAGCTATCGGCAGGTCTGGGCGATTTGCATCGGCAAGTTCGCCAGCACGTCGGCGCTGTACTTCTTTCTCACCTGGTTCCCCACGTACCTGATCGAAGAGCGTCAACTGACCATGATCAAGGCCGGGATCTTCGCCGTGCTGCCGTTCGTGGGTGCGACGGTGGGCATCCTGCTCGCCGGGATCGTGTCCGACCTGCTGATCCGTCGCGGCTACTCGCTGTCCTTCGCCCGCAAGTTGCCGTTGGTGGTCGGGTCGATGCTGGGCATGTCCATCGTCCTGGTGAATTTCACCGATTCGAACGTGATCTGCATCGCCGTGCTGACGATTGCCTTTTTCGCCCAGGGCATCGCTTCGTCCTCGTGGGCGGCGGTATCGGAAGTGGCGCCAAAGGAGCTGATCGGACTGACCGGCGGGATCACCAGCCTGGCGGCCAACATCGGCGGGATTGTCACCCCCATCGTGATTGGCGCAATCGTCCACAAGACCGGCTCATTCGCCTTGGCCTTCTGGTTCATCGGCGGCGTGGCGCTGATCGGCACCTTGTCCTATTCGTTGCTGCTCGGACGTTTGTATCGCATTGAACTCAAGGCGCGTTGAGCCCGGAAAAAACCGTTTTTCTCCAACACGAGGCGGCATTCCTCCAACTTCGCCAGGGATTGCCGCCGTACGCTGACGCTTCCAACAGGACTTTTACCAGGATGAACATGCCCGAGTATGTCTTTACCCCGGACCTGCCAGTGACCTTGCCGGTTGTCGGCACCCCGCAGCGTTTTCCCGTCGGCCGGGTCTTTTGCGTGGGTCGCAACTATCCCTGGCCCGATACCCAGGGTGAATCCCGAGTGCCACCGGTGTTTTTCATGAAGCCTGCCAACTGCGTGGTGGAAGCGGCCGGTGAGGTGACGTTTCCATCGGTGACCGAGGAGTTCGCCCACGAAATCGAATTGGTCGTGGCCATCGGTGAGGGCGGCGCCAACATTCCTGAGAGCCAGGCGTTGGCTTATGTGTGGGGCTACGCGGCGGGTCTGGATCTGACCCGGCGTGATGTCCAGCGCATGGCCAAGCGCAACGGTTTGCCATGGGAGGGCGCCAAGGTGTTCGACGGCGCCGCGCCAATGACCGCCATCGTGCCGGTCTCGCGGGCGGGGCACCCCGATGGCGAGTTGTGGCTGAACGTGAACGGCCAGGAGCGCCAGCGCGACAGCCTCGACAGCCAGATATGGTCGGTCAGTGAAGTGATCGCCCGCATATCCCAATCGGTGGCGCTGCGGGCCGGCGACCTGATCATGACCGGCAGTCCGGCAGGCGTCGATGTATTGCAGCCGGGTGATGTCATCACGGCCGGCATCGATGGCATTGGCGAATTGGAAATGCGCGTCGGTCCGCGTTTGTCTTACTGAACTCGAGAAAGGAGAACCCACATGTCCAACACATTGAAAGTGGCTTTGGTGACTGGCGCCGGCAGCGGGATTGGCCGCGCGGTGGCCTTGGGCTTAATGGAAGACGGCTACACACTGGTGTTGGCCGGTCGCCGGCCAGAGCCCTTGCAGGCATTGGCCGAGTTGGCGGCCAGCCAGGGTCGCGAAGCTTTGGCGGTGCCCACTGATGTACGCGATCCGGTCAGTGTCGATGGGTTGTTTGCAACCATCGCCGAGGTCTACGGACGCCTGGACGTCGTGTTCAACAACGCTGGGGTCAACGCGCCCGCCGTGCCGTTGGATGAGCTGACGTTCGAGCAGTGGCGAAACGTGATCGACACCAATCTCAACGGCGTTTTCCTTTGCGCCCGTGGCGCCTTCGGCCTGATGCGCCGGCAGCAGCCCCAGGGTGGACGGATCATCAACAACGGATCGATCTCGGCCCACACCCCGCGACCGTTCAGCAGCGCCTACACCGCCAGCAAACACGCGGTGCTGGGGCTGACCAAATCCCTGGCCCTGGACGGACGTGAATACAACATCGCCTGCAGCCAGATCGACATCGGCAACGCCCTCACCGAGATGTCCGTGCGCATGACCCAGGGCGTACGCCAGGCCAACGGCAGCATCGCGGTGGAGCCGATGGTGGACGTCAAGCACGTCGCCGACGCGGTGCGCTACATCGCCGGCCTGCCGTTATCGGCCAACGTCCTGAACATGACCGTCATGGCCACGGCCATGCCGTTTGCCGGTCGTGGTTGAGCCAGTCTTTTTAATTCTGTTACGAGGTCTACATGAAGCCAGAAGTCTTGCAACTCAGCCCGATCCTGATCCCTGAAATCAACGTCCGGCTCAACGAGCTGTTCACGGTGCGGCGCTATTTCGAGCAGGCCGACAAACAAGCCTATCTGCAAGAGCACGGTGCCAATATTCGCGGTGTGATCACTGGAGGGCATACCGGCATCAGCCAGGCGCTCATGGCCCAACTGCCCAAGCTGGAAGTGGTGGCAGTCAACGGCGTAGGCACCGATGCCGTGGACCTGGCCTACGCCAGGGATCGCGGAATCCGCGTGACGGCCACCATCGGCGCGCTGACCGAAGATGTCGCCGACCTGGCGATCGGCTTATTGATTGCCGTGTGTCGTGGGCTGTGCACCGGTGACCGTTACGTGCGCTCCGGCCAATGGCCCCAGAGCCCGACGCCACTGGCTCCGCTACCATTGGCCCGGCAGGTGTCCGGCATGCGCATCGGCATCGTCGGCATGGGCCGGGTCGGTCGCGCCGTGGCAATCCGCGCCGCCGCGTTCGGTTGTCCGATCAGCTACACCGACCTGCAACCCATGAGCGACGTGAACCACACCTTCGTCGCTGACCTCAAGCAACTGGCCCGCGACAGCGACGCGCTGATCCTCGCGGCCGCCGCGGACAAGGCTGAAGCCATCATCGATGCCGAGGTGCTGCGCGCCTTGGGCCAGGGCGGGTATCTGATCAATGTGGCCCGGGGCAAACTGGTCAACGAGGCCGACCTGGTCGCGGCGCTGACCGCTGGTGAAATCGCCGGTGCGGCGCTGGATGTGTTTGTCGATGAGCCGCATGTGCCTGAGGCATTGTTTGGCAATGAGCAGGTGGTGCTGCAACCCCACCGCGCGAGCGCGACGTTGCAGACCCGCACGCGGATGGGGGAGATGGTGGTGGCGAGTCTGGTGGATAGTTTTGCTGGGAAGGTGCCGCAGGGTGGTGTGACGGGGTGAGGCGCAAGAGTTGCGGCGTTGCGGTCAAATTGATGGATGTGCTCTGTTGAGCTAGGGGGCGGCAGGTAGGTCTCAGGTGTGCGATGGCTGTGCTTGCTCGATCAGTCAATAAAGACCAAATAACGACCTATTTAAGCGGGAGCCGCCTCCATGCAAATCGTTTTGGCTGATGTGGCCGTCAGCGTATCCGAACTCAAAAAAAACCCATCATCCGTCCTTAACGGCGCCAACGGCGCGCCGGTGGCGGTGTTGAACCATAACCGGGTCATGGGCTACATGGTCCCGGCTAGTGTCTACGAGGCGATGGTTGATCGCTTGGAAGAACTGGAATTGGCGCAAGTGGTCAAGGCACGCATCGAGGCCAACGAAACACCTGTTCGGGTGTCTTTTGACGAGCTTATTGGCGAGGCTGAGGCTGATATCGTCAATGGGCGTTGATTACGATGTCGAATGGGATCCGAAGGCACTCAAGGAGCTTAGAAAAGTTGATGGTGCTATCCGTCTGCAGCTTCTGCGGTTTGCGATGGAGCCGAGTGCTTTCTTGACCGCGGCCTCAGCAAAGGTGACGGCTCATATCGAAACTGTCCCTCTTTCCGTTAGTAACACTTCAGCTCATTACGTTTTGCACGAGGGCTCTCCGGTCGCATATTCAGTTGAAGAGGCCGGTGCCAGTGAATACAACGTGGTGACGTCGAACGGCCGCAGAAAGACAGCCAAAGAGCCGGACAAGGGGTAGGGCAATCATCTGCTGATCAAGGGGCGGGGTTGGTTGTCGATTCACGGAAGTTCAGGATGACACGCGCCCCGATACATCGGCCATTGCGGTCAATCCCCGAACCCTCTATAAAATCTCGCGCTGGCATCGCGTTCCTCTCGACCGTCGTTGGCCCTGGATATCTGACCCGCATGGAGCATCATCGTGAGCCAATCGCCACGCCCCCTCAACGCCCAAACTGACATTTGCCCGCGCACGACGTCCCGCGTCCTGCGACATGCCTGGAACTTCACCTTGCTGACCCTGCTCACCGGCTGCGGAGCGCTGTCGGATGTCCGCTCTTTCTCCACCCCTTACTCAACGCCTGACGGTGGCGAGACCGCGCGCTTGCGGGTGATCAGCGATGGCATGGTCAGGGCCGTACCCAAGTCCGATTGTGTGGACTTCCGCCTGCCGGGCGCGGGCGTCATGGTGGCGTTCCGCGATGGCTACGCCAATCGCAACGGCGAAAGCCTGGGCATGCCAGATGACGATAAACACTCATCTTCCACAGTAATGACTGAGTTGCTGGTGCCTGCCGGGCAGCCCATTGCTTTTCATTACATCGGTGCTCAATGCTACAACATGTTCAGTTTTGTCCCTAAGGCAGGGGAGGATTACCAACTGGACGCTGCGGGGCGTTATGAGTGTGGGGTGACGCTCAAGCAACTGCCCACGGCAACGACGCAACTTCCCCGTTCATTCTTGAAGGACAGCAAACTGTGCAGGGCGACGGATAACTTTTAGCGTGGAGGGTTTTCCAAGGACGCCATAACGTTGAAAAAGGAGTTTCATCATGAGCCCCATCCCCACGTTCCAAACCCGTCGCCTCATCCTCACACCCCTTGAGCTGACGGATGCACCGGCGATCCAACAGCTATTTCCCCATTGGGAAGTGGTCCGTTACCTGGACAGCCGCGTGCCCTGGCCTTACCCGGATGACGGCGCGCTGACGTACGTGCGCGATCATGCACTCCCGGCTATTGCAGCCGGACGCGAGTGGCATTGGATGATCCGTATTGCCGAAGAGCCGACACAGAGCATCGGCAGCATCAGCTTGTACGATCAGCCCGGCAACAACCGTGGTTTCTGGCTGGCACCGCAATGGCAGGGAAAGGGCTACATGCGCGAGGCTTGTGAAGTGATCAATACCTATTGGTTTGAAGCGCTGGGGCGCCCTGTCATGCAAGTGCCCAAGGCGGTGGGCAACGAGGCTTCGCGCAAAGTTTCGGAGCATGAAGGCATGCGCCTGATCGGGACGCAGGAAGGGGAGTTTGTCTGTGGGTCGTTGCTCAAGGAAATCTGGGAAATGACGCGTGGGAATTGGCTTGGGAAAAAGGCCGCGTTGGAATCGAATTGAGCAGAGTCAAATGGGTCAAGTCGCCTGTGAACGACAATTCACCACGGTCGTCGCCAGGATCTATCTGTCGGGTTAACGGGTAAAGGAATGTGAGATGGATATTCCACAGGGTTTCAGGCCGTTATTTCGTAGCAGCCCTTTTCTTGACTTACTCGGTCCCTTTTATTATCGGGAAAACTCCGAAGGTTTTACCGTTGGGATTCGGGTGGAGGAGAAACACACCAATGCGCGTGGACTCGCTCACGGAGGATTGTTCATGGCGCTGGCTGATATCGCGCTGGGCTACAGCGCTGCGTACTCGAAAGATCCGCCTCTTAAGCTCGTGACGACCACGATGACTACTGATTTCGCTGGCTCCGCTAAGATCGGCGATTGGTTGGAGGCTGCCGTAGATATTCAAAAAACCGGTAGTCGATTGGTGTTTGCCAATACCTATATCAGCGCTGGCGAGGAGCGCGTGGTTCGAGCCAGTGCATCTTTTCTGGTGCTCAGCTAGGGGGATGCTGAACTGGCCCAGATGCGTCAGGGAGATCCGAAAGCGGTGCTCGTTGATTGGCCTTGAGCTGTAATCGTCCTCTGCGGTGCGTTGCTTAAGGAGGTGGGTAATCATGAGTACCTGTCACCGGCGATTGACGTCCAAATCCGTTAACGACGATGTACAACAGTGGACCGATTGATACGAAGATGGCCGTGATCACGAGGTAAGGCAGCAGCGATGTGAGCGACCTACCTTTCGCACGGGTGTCCCGGTACATCCAGATGCACGCCATGCAAGCGAGCAAATAGAGATCAATGACTACCTGCGCGGTGTCTGGGCGGGACATGAGCCCGAGGCCGAACGCCAGGAGCGATTGCTCGGCGAGAAACAAAGTACTCGCCGTGTACACGGAAAAAAACAACAGCGTGACAAGTGCGATGTAAGGTTTCTTCACGTTGCCTCCTTGGACAAGTTCATTGATCAGTGGAGGTAGGCTAGTGATTTGACCGTCATGGTTTCAATGACCTCAGAGGTCATCGACGCCGCTCCCCCGCAATGCCAGAGTCAACGGATGACCAGTCGACCTTTTTCTCGAACAACGCCACCAACCTCAGCCGGTGCGCAACTGCGTCACTTGCGCCAACAGGCCGGACTGAGTCAGTTGGACTGTGCACTGATCACGGGGATCTCTCAGCGTCATCTTAGTTGCATCGAGACGGGGCGCGCCAAGCCGAGCCCCGGCACTCTGCATAACCTATTGACTGCCCTGGATGTAACTTTGGAGCGATGTAACGACATCTTCATCGCCAGTGGCTATGCCCCTCGCTACGAAACGACGCCGCTCACGTCTTCGTCAATGGAAGTGGTACGTGATGCCATTAATCATGTACTTCACGCCAATAACCCCGCTCCGGCGATTGTTCTGGGTGCCCAATGGGACATCCTTGCAGCCAACACCAGCGCGGGTGTTCTGTTCGATCTGGTGGGTCTTGCCAGGGATGCAGCCGATGGGCTCAACCTCTTGGTGACACTGCTGCAACCCGGTGGCTTGGGCGATCATTTGAGTAACGCCGAGGAAATAAGATTAGTGGCCTGGCAACGGGCCTCTCGGGAAGCCTTGAGTAATCCCGCGTTGGCTGAGATTCTGAAGAGCCTGCCGGCCCCATACAGCTCTGCGGCGCTGGTTAACGAGCTGCCTCCGCTGTTGCTGACGCGAGTCGAGTCTCCCCATGGGGAGCTGAAGTTCATGTCAACGTTCACCACCTTCGGCATGCCGCTCGACATCACGATGAGCTCATTGCGTATCGAGCATCTGATTCCTGCCGACGCGAAGACCTGGGGGGTGATGACTAAGGCATATGAGCAGGCGCAACACCAATAATGATCAAGGAAGAACACATGCAACCGTCACTCAATCGAATCATGTTGTATGTCCGGGACGTTCAAGCGACCTGCGATTTTTATGAGCGTCATTTCAGTTTTACCAGTGAAAGAAAAGTCGATGACCGCGTCACCGAATTGAGCCCTGCAAACGGCGGCGCGATCCTGATGGTTCACCCGGCAGGGAAGGCCGTTAAAACAGGGCAAGTCACCGTAAAGCTTGTCTTTGATCTCCAGGATGTTGAGGGTTTCAAGGCCAAGTGCCTGGCCCAAGGCCTGAGGTTTGGTGCTACGCACAGGGCGGATGGTTATTCTTTTTCCAACGCCAAAGACCCCGACGGTAATTCCATTTCCATCTCCAGCAGGGCGTTTGCATGCAGCTGAACTTTCAAAAGATGCATGCCAATGGCGATGACTTCGTTATTGTCGATTCGCGACATTCGGTCAACCCGGTGACGAGTGCCATGGCCCAGCGAATGGGGGATCGGAACTTGGGCGTGGGATTCAACCAACTCGCGGTGCTGCTCGATTGCGACGATGCCGATGCGCGCGTGATGTTCTGGAACGCCGATGGCTCCGCGCTGGATGTTTGCGGCAGCGCGACGCGGGGGGCGGCGGATATGCTGATGCGCGAAGCAAATGTTGCTTCGGTAGCCCTGCGCACTAACCGTGGTCTGCTCACGTGCAAACGTACTCCGACCGGCGACATTTCCGTCGATATGGGAATGCCGCTTTTTGGCTGGTCGGACATTCCTTTGGCGCAAGAACTGGACACCGCCGCCTTGCCACTGGCCGGCAGTCCAGCCGCGTGCAGCATGGGAAATCCGCACTGCACCTATTTTGTCAATGATCTGGCTAGCGTTGATATCGCGACGATAGGGCCGGCCATCGAAACCAGCGCGCTATTTCCGCTCAAGACCAACGTTCATTTCGTCCAGATCATTGATCGCACGCATATTCGGTTGCGCATCTGGGAACGCGGTGCGGGTGTTGCACGGGGTTCAGGTTCTTGCTCGTGTGGCGCGGTTGTTAATGGGATTCGTCGTGGTTTGTTGGACCCGCGCGTTGAGGTTGAATGTGATGGTGGAAGCGTGACGGTGCAATGGGACTGCGTGGGCGCGGTCTTTCTTATCGGGCCGGTGGAGGTGAGTTTTTCGGGGGCGATGAGTCAAGGCTGAGTCGGTAGGTGTTTCAATCCTGAAGCAGGGATTTGCAGGACATTCAGTGCGTCAAGAAAATCTTCATTTGAGTCAGTTTGCGGATTTCTCTTAGCTCGCAGCAGCTCTTAACGCGTTCAGGCTGCGCTTCACAGAACGGGTACCCACCGCCAATCTCCTGTGGGAGCGAGCTTGCTCGCGAAGGCGGCAACAAGTTACAACATGGTTTGAATAGATACACACTCCGTGGCGAGGGAGCTTGCTCCCTCGCCACAGGACTATGGAGATTTGCATCATTTCTCGATGATCCTGAGCCACGGCCAGCGAGCTTGATAACTTTTCGCGCACCAAGTGCATAGATCTCAAGGACGCCCAATGCAATTGCAAAGCAGGCCAGTGATGGCTGATGACATCAAGACCCTCTGTAGCTTTGCGCAGGACGCTCGGGAACTGTTCTATATGTTCCCGAAAGCCCAATACCCTCTGACTGAGGCTCAGCTGTCTGACGCCATAGCTCAACGATTCGATTCGACGGTCATCGAATCTGGGAACCGTGTCGTTGGTTTTGCTAACTTCTACCGGGCTGAAAAAGGCGGGGTTTGCTGTATCGGTAATGTCATCGTTGCCCAAGAGGCTCGAGGTAAAGGCGTTGCCGGTTTTCTCGTGGAAACGATGACGGCCCTGGCGTTCGACCGCTATGACGCCACTGAGGTGCAGGTATCGTGTTTCAATGAAAACACGGCAGGCTTGCTGCTTTATCCAAAGCTGGGCTTTTTGCCCTTCGCTGTCGAAGAGCGAGTTTCTCCAGATAAGCGTAGAACCGCACTCATCCATATGCGTCGTGTTAGATCGGGCCGCCTCTAGATTTTTTTGAGCGGCCACCCCCAGAAATGCCTGAAAACCCAAGCCCAGCCCAACGCGACTGATTTACAATGCCGTTCCTTCGACAGAGACCGGCCTTTCGTGGATGCGTTTTCCCTTGTCTATCAACACCTGAGCGCATGGGTAATCGCACCCGTCACCCAGCAGTTCCTCGGCATTTTCAACCTGAACGGCCGCCTCGGGATCCTGTTTCTCTGCGCTTCCTACAGCGTCGCCTATGGCTTGTTCCGCTACAGAAAACACCGCGGCCTGACTGACGCTCGTTCGTTCTGGCAATTCATAGGCGGCAGCCAGGTGCATCTGCATCGCTCGGCACTGCTGGACTATCGCTACTACTTCGTCCGGGCGATTCTCAAGATTGCCTTGGTGTTGCCCATTGTTCATCTGGTCGATCCGTACATTCTGCGCTCCGGGGATTACCTGGCTTTTTTCAGCAACCTCTGGGGCGCGCGTCCGCGTCTGGGGGAGAATCTTTCGCTCGCCTTGCTCTATGGGCTAGGGGTGTTCCTGGTGAAGGACTTCGTCCACTACTGGGCGCACCGGGCGTTTCATTCGCGCTGGCTCTGGGCGTTTCACAAGGTGCATCACTCGGCGCCGGTGCTGGTGCCGGCCACCGCGAGTCGGGTGCATTTTGTGGAGAAGATTGTCGAGAGGCTTGGCACCACCGCCTGCCTGGGCCTCTTCGCAGGTGGCTTCTGGTATGTCTGTGGCGGTGAGATCAGCCGCTACACGTTGTTCGGCGTGACGTACCTGGTGTTCATCTTCAATAGCCTGGCGGCCAACTTGCGTCACACCCATGTTTGGCTGTCCTTTGGCCCGGTGCTGGAACATGTGCTGAACAGTCCGGCCCAGCACCAGATTCACCACAGCGATGCACCGCGTCATTTCAACCGCAATTTTGGCGTCAACCTGTCGCTGTGGGACTGGATGTTCGGCACGCTCTATGTCACCCGCTTGCAGCCCGAGCACTTGCGTTTCGGCACCGGAGAACAGGACCACCAGCGTTACCTGACGGTGTATAGCCTGATTGTCACGCCTTTCGTCGAAACTGCCCGCAAGTGCCTGCCCGCGTTTTCATATCAACGCCAACACGCCACAATGCGCCCAACGCCTGCCATCGGATCAGCGAGAGCTGACACAGGTGAGGCTCAGCGAAAAACCAGCAAGGAACGCCCATGAATTTCTTCAAGAAGCTCTTCGGTTCATCGAAAACCCCTGAAACCCAAGACGACCAGCCTGCGCCGCAATCCCACGAGCTTGGCGACCTGACCGAGGCTGAAGCCGCCAATCTGGCCGTCCGGGAAGCCGGCGCAGCGTGCCTGGATCGTCATTGGAGCGCTGTCGGCACGGTCGAGCGGGATGTCCTGGCCTATCTGATCAGCCCGACCTTTTCCGGCGGCCCGTACTGGCCTTCGACCCGCCAGGCCTACCGTGTGGTTCGCCGTGGCGACACGATCATTCTCGCCACTGAAGGCCTGTCCGATCCATTCGATGATGCGGAAGGCATGGGCAACGGCTTCGAGATGGAATTGTTCGTCGAAACCGCGGATATCCCCGAGCACGCCTATGGCCCCGTGGGGGAGGTCGATCCTTTCAAAGGCAGCTGGGCCTTCGAGCTGCTGGAGCACGTCGCCAAAACGGTGGCCGACGCTGGCGGCATCACCCACCAACTCGACCAGTACGGGGCGCTATCCCTTGAACTGCCCGGTCTCAGCCAATCGCACCACATGAGCGATCAACTGCCCAAACTCTTCGTGACCGATGACGACTCCACCGGCGTTCTGCTCGGCGCCCCGGAACCGGATTTTCCTACCCAACTGGATGACATGCCCTTGTCTCCGGTCAGATTGGTGCCGGTGGTCTTGATTACGGCGGCGGAGCTGGAGTACGTGCGTTCGGGAGGGCGAGCGGCGCGGGAGGATCTGGTGAGCCGTTTGCAGGCGGCGGGTGTTGGGCATATGAGCAGCCTGCATCGGGCGAGTGTGGTGTGAGGCTGGAGCCGGTCATCGAACCTGGCGGCCTCCTGCTGACTCTTTCAATCCCATCTTCAAGGACGAACCCGTGACCGCATCCCCCGCCAAACTCATCTTCCTGCCCGGCGCCTCAGGCAACACCCAGTTCTGGCATCCGGTCGCCGAGCGCTTGGCCCACCCGGCGCAGCAAGTACACATAGGCTGGCCCGGTTTTGGAGACACGCCGCCCGTGCCTGACGTGACCGGCATGAGTGACCTGGTGGCGCGTGTGCAGGCCGAGATCGACCGACCCACAGCGCTGGTGGCGCAATCCATGGGCGGTATCGTCGCTGTGCTCGCAGCACTTGAACGCCCTGAGCTGATCACCCACCTCGTGCTGACTGTCACCTCGGGCGGGGTGGACATGTCGGCGCTGGGCGCGCAGGACTGGCGCCCGGATTTTGCGGCGGCCAACTCGACGCTGCCGAGTTGGTTTCTCGACGACCGCACCGACCTCACGTCCCGCCTGGTCGAGCTGCGCATGCCGGTCCTGCTGCTCTGGGGCGACGCTGATCCGATCAGCCCCGTTCGCGTCGGCCAGTACCTTGCCCAACTGTTGCCCCGCGCTGAACTGCACGTTTTCCCTGGAGCCGATCACAGCCTGGGCTTTACTCACGCAGATGAGGCGGCGAGGCAGATCGAGAGACATCTGGCCAGCGCGTGAGCGGAGCACTTGTTATCGACGTGTCGGACTGATTGTGCGGCGCGGCGTGTTTCAAAACCTTCAGGACCCAATACCTTTTCGAGACATCAATGACTGACTACCGCGGACTCATCCTCGAAGACACCCGTGAAGGCGCCGCCGAGCGTGCCATCACGCAACTGGAAGCCAGCCTGGATGCCCGCTTGCCGGACGACTATCGCCAATTCCTCAAGACCTGCAACGGCGCCTACGTGGAATACGATGTGCTGGCGACCCTGGCCAATGGCGACGAGGAACTGCTTAGTTTTTCGCTGTACGGGCTGGACCCGGACAAAGAGTATGAATCCAACCCCTTCGAACTGGAGCAACTGCGGGCCCAGCCCGGCTTCCCCGCAACGGGATTACTGCCGATCGGTCGCGACGGCGGCGCGAGCATCTTGCTGCTGGACCTGCGGGAAGGGCGCCAGGACGTGGCGGCGATGGTCGCGGGCTTGCCTGCCTGGACCGGTCGCCGTCAGCAGGGCGATGAGTACGTGGTGTTGGCGGATTCTTTCAATGGCTATCTGGATTCGCTGCATTTATCGCAAGAGCGGATCGAGGAGCATATCAATCACTTCATGATCAGCCCTGAGAGTATTGAGGCGACGTTGGAGTGGTTGGATAAGGGAAGTCCGGGGTGGCGGGAGCGGTATCGGGAATTGTGGAATGCGAGGGTTGTGGATCGGTTGATTTGAAGGCTGATTGGGTGGATGAATTCCGGTCTTGTCCCCTGGAGGCTGTTTACCTCTACTTCCCAAGCCGTCGCCACCATTTCGTAAGCTATGAGCGATGCAAGTGGGCGCTATAGACACGAAGCGGCCTTGGTCAGCACAGTAGCTGTAACTTCGATCTTCAGTCAGCAAGGACATCTCATTGAACGACTCTGAACATGTGAAAGAACTGTGCGCCCGTTTCAACTCTGGAGAACATCTGACGTTTACGTTTTTCTGGGGGCACCAGCGCAGCAAAATTGCCGTTACGGCTTCGTGCTTCAGCCAATGGTTCGAGGCCGGGTTCATTGTCGAGGGGCAACATTACCCGACAGCCGAACACTTCATGATGGCCGAGAAAGCGGCCTTGTTCGACGATCAGGAAAATCGTGCGCAGGTGCTCCACGCTCCTACTCCTAATGCCGCCAAAGCACTTGGCCGCAACGTGCGCGGCTTCAATGATAAGGTTTGGCTGCAACACCGATACGACATCGTCGTTCGAGCGAACCAGGCCAAGTTCTCTCAGAATCCGCAGTTGAACGAATACCTTCTACAAACCGGTTCGAGCGTTATTGTCGAAGCCAGCCCGGTTGATAACATCTGGGGTATAGGGCTCGCACAGGACAACGCGGATGCGAACAATCCGAATCTGTGGAAAGGCTTGAATCTGCTGGGGTTTGCGCTGATGCAGGTGCGGGACGGGACGAGTGTGCCAGCCCCAAGGTAGTGTCCTACTTACAGACTCCCTCGGGCCGGCAGTGGTAGCGATTTTCCGACGCAGAATCATCATTCCCGCAGATACAAGGCGCGTTGCACTGCTGCTCGCGGATGGCCGCCGGCCACCCGCGAGCCAGTACCATCAAGCCAGCAGCTTAAGCTCGTCTTTACCGTATTTGAGCGATTTCTCGTCTGGAATCATCAGGCCGGTGTGCTCGTCGCGCCCCTGCAGGACGAAGCGGGCGTCCGGCTTGCCCAGTTGGGTCGCGGCCTGTTGGCTGTCGGCGCCGATCTCGCCCTTCTTCATGCGGTTGACGATCACCCCCACCGCCGTATCGTTGAAGTCGCGCAGCATCCAGGCATCGCCATCGCTGTCGCCAGCCACCAACACCGGGCCATAGCCCTTCTGTTTAACCAGCACGTTCTTGATGCCGACGGTTTTGCCCGGACCGTAATTGAAGTGCCAGTCTGGCTGATAACGAGTGGTGTACTTGCCGTCTTCCATCGCCATGCGCAGGCCGATCACGTTCTCAGGCGGCACGCCGTATCCGTAATGAGGATTGCCCGCGAACACGCGTACCACATCGTCGATCGAGGCGGTGCTGATATAGACGTCGATGCCGTTGGCGCGCAGCGTGTGCATCAGGCCACGAATCTCCTCATGGATACGAATGCCATGGAAGTGGGTAGCGGCCACCACCCCGGCCCTGCCCGGTAATGTGCGCGAACTCTCGTACTTGACCTTGCGCAGCGCGTCGCCGATGGCGTAGTTGTTGGAAGCCTCGGCCATTGCCTGCAACTCAGCCGTGGTCATGTTCTTGTAGAAATACAGAATCCACTTGTAGCCGATCTCCACCGGGTAACTTTCGCAGATCGCGTCGTACATGAAGTAGAGCTTGGCGAGAAAATCCTTGTGCTGCTCGCTGGTCTGGATCTCCTCCAGGCTCTTGTCGCCAGCGAGCCCCTTGTAGTTGGCGTGTAACCAGCGGTAATCCGCTTCCACATCGCTGGCGATGTCTTCCATCTTGACCGGCTTGCCGTCCACCGTGGTGTAGTCCTTCATGAACGCGCCGTTCGGCACGTCCTGACGCACCACAGCAGCGAACTCATCAGGTGTCAGCTTGTACTGCAAATGATTGATCTGGTAGACCAGCAGTGCTTCTTCACAGTCGTTCATGATGCAGGTGTTGTCCCAGTCGAACACCGCGTATGGGCGCTGGTCAGGACGGTAGGACGCGCTTTTGACGCCGTGCTGATCGATCACTGCTTGCAGACGCTTTTGGTTAAGCGGCGACCAGCGCGCTGGGTCCAGTGCACTCGGTGTGGCCGCAGGCGTGGCGGCTTGCGTTATGCGGGATGACAACAACAGCGGAGAGACGATGGAAACGGTGGCGAGGGTGTTCAGAAACTGGCGACGCTGCATGGCATAGCTCCTACTTCTAGACGAGAGGTTGCAACCGAGGCGATGGCGAAAGCGTGTTTCGAAATACGGACGAGGGGAAAAGCCCGTCCGGCCACGAGGCTAGCTCCAAATACACAAAAAAACAATATTGCCTCAACATTACACAAATATGCCGCGCAGACCGTGTCAACTCAATGATCCTGGGGCCGCGCCAAACTTGACAGCGACTGACGCCCCTCCACAATGCGTGCTCGAACAGCAGGGACACACGGTATGTGGCAAGAAGAGCGTTACCAGCGGATCCGCGCACTGCTATCGACCTTGCAGCGCGTCACCACCGACTGCATTGTCACGGACCTGAATGTTTCTCGCGAGACAGTGCGGCGCGACCTGGTCGCTCTGGAAGAACAGGGAGAGTTGAAGCGGATACACGGCGGCGCCATCCGCGTTGAGGACGAAGCGCCCATCGCCGAGCGGGCGCAAAGCAACGTCAAGTTCAAACGTGACCTCGCGCGCGCCGCGGTCAGTCTGCTGTCACATGGGCAGACAGTGTTCATCGACGCGGGCACCACCACCGTCATCCTTGCCGAAGAGTTGGCCAAGCTGGGAGGGCTGACCGTGATCACCAACTCGTTCAACGTGGCACTGCAACTGCGCAACCCCGCCGCGTCGGGCGGTCGGCACAACGAGGTGCTCGTGCTGGGCGGCTCACTCGACGATCGTGCGCCGGCGACGGTTGGCAGCACCACGGTGGCGGAAATTGCCCGCTATCGGGCCGACCTGGCGCTGTTGTCGCCGGTCGGCATCGACGCCCAGCGCGGCGCCAGCAACTACGACCACCGCGAAGCCGAAGTGGCGCGCGCCATGGCCGACAATGCCGAAGGCGTAGTCATCCTCGCCGATTACAGCAAGATTGGCGTGGAGAGCCGCGTCGCTTTCTGCCCGCCAGAACGCATCGACGTGCTCATCACCAACCACAAGGCCAGTACCGAAGCGGCGTTCGCCGCACTGAACGCCAAGCTGAAACGTATTGTCCTGGTGTAGCGGTGGTTTGGCGGTTGCAACAGGCATTGACGCAGCGTGATGCTCAAGTGCAGGTAACCGGGTAGATCTAGCACGCTGCGACTCTCGGCGCGGGCAAACTGACGGTAACTGTATTGGCCGCTAAAAAGAGCAGGAACGAGATGGGAGCGAGTACTTTGAGGGCCCGCTTCTCGAAGCCATGAAGCGAGTGCAGTCAGGGGAGTAAGTCATCCCTTCGCCGCTTGAATCCAGTCCTCAGTCGAGACGCTCGATGGCGCGTGCAAGATTTGCGCGTGCCTGCTGCTCGAATGCGTCGAAGTACGCTGCGGTCGTATAGATCCGCCCGCGCGCCAGGAATCCCTCCAGGACCTGGCGCCGCTTCTGGCGGTACACAGGCAGAGGCACAAACTGGTACTCGCGGCGAATTTGTTGGTCGTATTCCTCGAACCGTTCGAACGACGCTCCAAGGATCGCCAGGTCCGTGTCCACCAATACCGCTTCGTCTGCCGACGCCGGGGCGCCGTCGTGTCGCGTCACCATCACCAGATCGTAAAGCCTGCGTCGCGTTTCATCGCCCAGGCCGCTATCACGTGCCACGTCGTCCAACCATTGCGCACTGCGCAGCTCGTTGTCGCTGCGAAGGGGGTCGTAGATCACGTCATGGAACCACAGCGCGAGGTCGATTTCGGCGGGGGCCTGGCAGGCCGTGTTGACGAATCGGCGCGCTTGAAGGCATTCCTTCAGGTGCTGGAGGTTGTGGTAGGCACGGTGCGGCTCGCAGTAGTGTCGAATGAGTTTTTCGTACGTTTCTCGTGACGCGCATCCGACGCCAAGCTCCGCCCAGACGCGAGCCCAGGCGTCGAAACCCGTGACGTCAGCTGCGTCTAGGTCGCCCTGTGGGCTGGCCGGGAATTGACCGTTCTCTTCTGGCGAACCCGTCATCGTTTCTCCTGCGCTTCAAAAATGAAAAAGGCGACACCCATTTCGAATTATTGGGCATCGTCCGCTGGCGCCCCGTAAGCTGCGCCAATCTCAACTCGGTCTGCCTTTACCCAACCGGTGTAGTCGTCGCCGCTCTTGGCGATGAAGTTCACTTCCAGCCATGATTCGTCCTCAAGGCTGGAGTAAACGGTGAGGGAGTCGCCGGGAATTACGAAAATCTTCTTATTGGCACAGGCTTCATCCGGCGCTTCGTGGAAATGCAGGCGCCCGGTGCCAATGACCTTGCCTTGCACCGACGGATGAAACTCAGGCACCGTTCCGGAGATCTTTTCCGCCAGGGCCGAACAGTTAACAGCGGCCTGGCTCAGGCTGCTGAAAAGGCACAGGCACAACACGCTTGAGCGCAGATACATCGTGGCGAATTCCGTTTGGGGTAGGGGCGTAGGATAGTTAAGTCAGAAACTCTTGGGAAAGAGAAAAAAGGGGACTCGAACAATGGCAGAAAGGGGCGCCCATCTGCCAATACCCCGCTATCCAAACCATCCACTCAGCAACGCTGCGCCCAACGCGACTAACGCGGTATTGAGACAGACCAGCGTGAAGCCAAACCTTACCAGTTCGCCTTCTTCTTTCGCCTGGGTCTTGGCAAGTCCCAGGATCAGCATGACAACCGACAGCGAGCCCAGCGCTGCATGCCCAGCCGAGCTGTTCTGGACGGCAGCCAGCAACAGGCGAGAGGATTCGGGCAACATGGCGATGGCCGGCATGAAGATCGCATTGCCGCCAACATTCGACCCGGTCATGTAGCCTGACAGCGCGCCAAACAGGGCAACCAGCGACGTCGCGGCGGCGGGTGACAGGCCCGCCAGCAGTTGCATCAGACCCGCGAGGAAGCCGGCCTTCACCATCATCTGCGACATCGCGAGGAAGAAGAAAATGGTCAACAGTGGTCGCTTCGCCCGCGCCACCAACGCAGCAGGCATGCTGACGTCGAGTGCTGTCTGGTGTTGGGTGTGACGTGTGTGAAACCCTAGCCCGATCAGCACCAGAACCAGTGCCAGGCCGGGTGAGGCGAGTGGCTTCCAGGTGACCTGGGCGCCCTGTACAACCCAGTGATCCTGCCAAGAGGTGATCGCCCACACCATCTTCAACGCGACAATGCAGACAATCAGCACCAGATACGGCCATGCCTGACGCGGCCATTGCACTGCACCGCGCTCGCTATCATTACGGTGCAGGCGCCACAGCCCAGCAGAGAGTACCGCTGCGGCCGTCACCAGGCCCGCGGCCACGCCGGCCACTTCAGGGCCCAGCCAGCGACTGGCACTGTAGAGCACGCCCACAAACAGCAGCCAGAAAGCGCCCAACGTCCTCCATTCCCGCGAGTCACGAACGCCTGCAAGAAATAGCGCGATTGCACTGAGGGCCAAAAAAACCGGTGCGCTGGTCAGTGCCGAGGTCGATGCCAGCGCGGGGGCGTCCAGGTGAACCAACGAAGCACCAATGACCGATGCCAGGCCCAGCGTTCCCCAGGGCATGATTGCCATGCCGGTCAGTGCTATTCGTAGCGCGATCCGACGTTCGAAGAGACTGAGAAGCAGGGGCACCGTGGCGATCAACGACACGCCGAAGCCGGTCATCGCTTCGAGCAACGGTGCCAGTCCAAGAACGATAAACACGACTTGATCGCCGCGTCCAAGCCCCAGCGACCGCACCCATTGGCTAAGCGCCAGGTTCACGCCCATGCGCTCGATAAAAATCACGAAGACCAGGCCCGGAACGATCACGAAAGCCGTACTTGCAAACAGCACGGCCGTATCTTGGGCGGCGGCCACCATACTGCCCAGGCGCCACGCGTCGGCAGCGCCGGCGAGCCAGAGCACCAAGACTAATGCAGTGCCTGCAATGGCTGCGTGCATGGGTGGCCGGCGCAGCCCGACGAGCATGGCTGTAACCAACAGGACAGGGGAAAGATGGAACAGTGCGAGCATGCCAATAATATCCTGTGTGTGTTCCCGACCAAGGCTGCGTACGCAGACTGCTGGCAAGATAATATTTCTCTTGGCTAGATAAAGGGGTGCGGTTTTCTGTTAGTTTTCGAGAAAATTTCTCACGGGTTTACCATGGCCAAAAACGACGCAGCACTTGAATCGTTGGACAAGTTCGACCGGGCCCTCTTGGACCTCGTCCAGCGCGACAACACGATGCCGCTGCGCCTCATGGCCGAGCAGGTCAATCTTTCCACGGCCGCCGTTCAGCGCCGCATCAAGCGGATGGAAGCGGGGGGCGTCATCACGGGCAACGTAGCCATCGTGGATCCCACCGCCGTAGGACGGCCGATCACGATCATTGTGGAAGTGATGGCAGAGCGCACCAGCATCGAGGCACTGGAGGCGATGAAGGCACACTTCGCGGTGCCCGAAGTTCAGCAGTGCTACTACGTCACCGGCGAAGTGGATTTCGTCCTGGTATTAACCGTTGCCAGCATGAACGAATACCAGGCGTTGGCGCGGCGATTGTTTGCCGAAAATTCCAACGTGACCTGGTTCAAGACAATCGTGGCGCTGGACCGTGTGAAAGTCGGGCTTAATGTGCCGAGCGCGCCTGTGGGAAAAGGGATGGAAAAGGGGGATTTGCTTTTACTTCCATAAAACAAATCCGGCCGGGTCGGGCACGTGACTTTGACAGACGCTCACGTAGGGCGAAGCGTTTACCCATGTTCCGCTGCCAACATCGACCTGAACTGAGCAATGATCTCTGAAGATAACCCGGCACCTTCGAACACTGCGCAGGTGAAGCTCACGGGGGCAGGGCCTGGAGCAGTGATGATGCGGTCCGCAACCACAGCTACTGGGCTGCTTCGATAAAACTCATTGCCTTCATAACCCACGGCATTCTTTTGCAAGAAGTCGGCGCTGTTCGAGGTATGAGGAACCGTGTCGAGAAGCCCGGCCCTGGCCAGTGCCAGCGTTCCTCCGCAGATACCGGCAATTGTCGCTCCACGTGATCGACTCGCCTGAAGAAAATCGCCAATATCGGGTGCCTCTGCACGTTCCCAGACCATTCCACCAATGACCACGACAACGTCCGGTTTCCACTCCAGGCATTCCTGCAAACCGCTATCAACCGTTACGGCCAATCCACCCTGGGAGCGGAACTGCCCCGCAGCAGGCGCGAAAAACCTGACGTCGATCCCGTAAAAAGGGGACGCAGTTCCAGCGATGAAAGCGTATTCCCAGTCCGCAAAACCGGGTGTCAGTATCAAACCCACGCGTGCCATCAGTCAGAATCCTCCATGAATGCCAAATGCCTACCACGGCCTTTTCGTTAAGCCGCAGCGAGTCAGTACCACCGGTTACAAACTGCCTTTTTTGTCTGCAGGTAATTGCGCCAGAAACTCTGCTATCAGCGATGCAACTTGCTGTTGAATCACCCCGCGAGCACGCCCGCCATCCTCATCTCGGCAAATAATGCCATCCCCCGGCACGTGCTCTTCGAGGATTTTCTGCGCACCAGGTTTGCACATCGACATGAAGCTGAAATGGCTTGCGTCTTTGATCTCGACATAGCGGCTTGTCGCCGAGGGCAGGCGCTTGGCCAGGTTGGCAGATTCCAACTCGGCGGGAAGCTCTCGCGACGGTACGCCAGCCGCGATCACCAGGGCGGGGACAGGCAGCGCGGCCAAGCTTTTATCGGTCATGCCCCGTGAAAGGCCCAGGTCCAATGTCACCACCGCCGTGACGCGTTTATCGCGCCAATCGGCGGCCAGTTCGGCCTTTGATTCAGCGGTGCTGGCGGGGTTCATCTGTTCGTAGACGGTGCAACTGCCTAACTGCGAATGGGCTTTGCAGTCTTGGGCGAAGCGCTCTGGGTCGAAGCGAGCGCCGGCGATTTCCAGGGCGGTCCAGCCGCCGAGTGAATGGCCCACGGCTGCAATTCGGTCATTGGCGACCCGGCCAAATTTTTCAGGTCGGGTTGTGACTGCATCGATGGCTCGGCGCAGGTCAACGGGCCGCTGCCATAACTGCGCCGCTGCTTGCGGGCTGCGGTCATGGGTGGTGCTGCCGGGGTGGTTGATGGCGGCGACGATGTAACCCTTCTGGGCCAACGAACTGGCCAGCCAGATCTGGTTGCTCCAGTTGCCCCGGTAGCCGTGGGAGAGCACCACCAATGGATGTTCGCCGGCAGCGGGCGGCGCGTTACGCACGGCAGCGGCGCCGACAAACACCGCGTTATCGGCGATCAGTTGTGGGGTTTCGGTCGTTGCGCTGGGGTACCAAACGACCATCTCCAGTGCGCGGCCATTGTGCGGATCCGGCAGGGTGGAAGTTTGGAAACCGACGGGGTTTTCGTCAGCAAATGCGGTGGTCGTCAGGCAGGCCAACAACAGGGCGCCGAAAGCTGTTTTCAATGTCGTTTCTTCCTTGATTAGACGAATGGGGTTGTCGATAAGCACGGGCATTAAAGCTCAGATTCGAACCGCTGCGCACAATTTTATCGACCAAAAACCTAGCCCCCGAAAGCAAACTCCGAAGGGGCGAATCGGTCGCGGGTGTCCATACGAATATTGCGCAGCGCCACGGTTTCCAGGTGTGACGCGTAGAGCGACTCCGAGAAATAGCTGATCAGAATGGAACGACGGCGTGCGCCGATCACGTTCAGGCTGCCCGCGTGCACCAGATCGACATCGAACACCAGGATGTCACCGGCAGAGCCTGAAAGCTGTACGGCGCGTGACTCGTCATTGAAGTCGAAGGGGGGGGCGTCCGGCTCAGGTCGATGGCTACCGGGGACGATCCGTGTCGCGCCGTTCTCGGGGCCGTAGTCGTCGAAAAAAGCCAGGGCGATGGCGATGTCGCCTGGCCGTTGGGCTGACAAGTCGCGGTGCAGTTGTTGGTGGCCGCCACCGGCAAGGGGCTCGCGGCCTTCCACTTGGGAGAGGAAGAATCGCTCGCCGATCAACTCACCTGCCACCGACAGTAGCTGGGGTAGACGACATACGGCCTGAATCTTCGAATCATCGTCCAACATCGAATAGCGCCAGTCCATGCCGCGAGGCACTGGCCATTGGTCCGACGGTTTCACGCCAGCATCGAACACGGCACGAAGGTCGGCCAGCCACTCGGTCGGGATTGCTTGACGGAGCAGGGCGTAGCCGTCTTGGTGGAGTTGTTTGCGGTCAGGCATGGTTTTTCGACGTCCTTGTGCGAGCATTTGGAAGGCTAGTATGCAAACCAAAGTGGGACCACCAGCCCTTGATGAGTCAGGGGCCCTGTAGGAGCTGTGTAGGAGCTGTCGAGTGCAACGAGGCTGCGATCCTTTGATCTTTCGCTCCGAACTCAATTGGCAGTGAAAAGATCGCAGCCTCGTTGCACTCGACAGCTCCTACAACGCAGTTCAAGCGGGAGCAAGCTCCCTCGCCACAGGTTGTCGGTTGGCAGGCTTATAGAGTGGAACCTGCCGGTGCCGCATCCAATCGTCGTGCAATCACATCCATAACATCACACCCATCACGCAGTGGAATGCAGCAAAGCTGCGCCAGATCTTGCAAGGTCGCGGGGTCGATCGTCTGTTCATCACGCATCGCCAAGTTTTCCAGGAATTGGGTGGCGGCGCGGATTCGGTAGGCGGCTGAGTCGAGCAGGATGTGTAGCGGGGCGGTGGTATCGACGTAGAGGGGTTGGTCGTCGGCGTTGCTGGTAAGGCCCATGTATCGGTTCATAAGTAAGCTCCACTGGATAGTTTTGCCCACTGCGGGTCGCCATCTGGGCGACGGCAAAACTATAGACGCCCCCACAAAAACGACGCAATAGATGGATAGGCAGGCCAATTCCCAACGATATGTAGGACCTTTC
>NZ_MUOA01000095.1:0-29939 GCF_002001065.1 Pseudomonas sp. A25(2017)
TTCCTGGCTGTAGTTCTCGATGGACTTGGGCAGATCGAAATGCACGACATTGCGGATATCGCTCTTGTCGATGCCCATGCCGAAAGCGATGGTCGCGACGATGCAATTGGATTGCCCGCCCATGAACCGCCGCTGGATATCTTCGCGTTGTTCATGGGGCAAACCGGCGTGATAGGCCTCGGCCACGATACCGTGCTGGCCCAGGTGTTCGGCGATCTGCTCGGCGGTTCGCTGCAAGGTGACGTAGACAATGCTCGGTTGCCCGGCCCGCTCGCCCAGCCATTGCACCAGCCGTGCGCGCTTGTCGGCACCCAGCACGGGCTCGACCAGCAAATTGAGGTTCGACCGGTAGAAACCGGTCGTCACCACATCGGCGGCGGCGATGGCGAATTTCGCCTGCATGTCCGCGATGACCTTGGGTGTGGCGGTGGCCGTCAGCAGCAATACCTGAGGAATATTGAACTCGCTCTGGTAATCGGGAAGCTTGAGGTAGTCAGGTCGAAAGTTATGCCCCCATTCGGAAATACAGTGGGCCTCGTCCACCACCAGCAACGAGATCGGCACCTGCTGCAGGAAATTGCGAAAGCGCTCGTTCTTCAGGCGCTCCACGGAGATCATCAAGATCTTCAACTCGCCCGAACGGGCCCGCGCCATGGCATCGTTGGTTTCGTCACGGCCCTGGGCCGAATCGATACTCGCCGCCGCGATGCCGTGGCGCTTGAGGAACGCCAACTGGTCCTGCATCAGCGCCAGCAACGGTGAGACCACCAGGGTCAGGTGCGGCAAGAGCAGGGCCGACAATTGATAACACAGGGACTTGCCCGAGCCGGTGGGGAAAATGGCCGCCGCCGACCGACCGGCCAGCACGGCGCCGATGGCCGCCTCCTGACCGGGACGAAACTGTGGATAACCGAAAACCTGTTCCAGGGTGCTGTGCATGCGCGGTCGCTCCTTTGACTGCTGCGATGCCCAAAGCCTAGCGGGACAATGCAGCGAGTCGAGAAAAGGTCGGGGTCGAATCGATACGGGATGATACAGCCTGAATGGCCGTGACGCTGATCGACTCGGGAGTCAACGCAAGCGCGAAGACGTTTGATAGCTGACAGTTTGAGCTTGGTGTTCAGTCATAAGACGTTAAATAAAGATCCAGTCCTTGAGGAAAAACCAATGATGCCAACCGTTCGATTTCAAGCACTTGCTTCATAGAAAGCCTGAAATCCACGCCAATGTGATCATCGTTGAACACCCATTGCATTACAGGCTTCAAATCCTCCACAGACAAACTGACGAGCTGTTCAAAAACCAATTCATTCTTATCTGAATGGAAACCTAGCACCCAAAATTCGTTACGCGCCATCTAAATACCCGAAACCATTGAACCTCTCCCAGCAATTTTCACTGTGTGTAATCATTGCAACTAATTTGAAAAATGTAGTCAGGATTGTAAATACGCTTTCCTAAAATTCCTTCTAACTCATTAAGCTGTGAGTTTGTGAGGTCATAGCCCTCCCAGCCCTGCTGTTCGTTAGCCCACCCCATAATCTTCTTTAGATGTTCGTCATGCCCCTCCGGTAACCTCTCCTCAAAAGCGAGGAATCCGGTTTTTTTCTCGAAGGCTTCAATTATATAAATCATGGCTCAACGCTCCTGGTTTTATCTGCGGGCTTGGTTTGTTCTCCTGTAGTCGGATCATACTCACCGAGATGTAATCCACGCTTGTTATACATCTCGACTGTTCCGTGCTGAGAATCCCATTCAAGAATAGTTCCCTTAAGTGTTTTCCAGCGTTTTCTGAGGGCGCCACCACCTTTAACCCGAGTTTTACGGTCGGTGCGCACAGCATCAGGAAAGGCAATCAATTTTTCCGGAGCTTTATAATATTTATGATCCCCCGGAAGATTTAAAACAATATAAAGCGGCGAAACCCCAGAATCCGCCGGAAACACAAGAATGAAATCCTTGTACTCCGGCGGATAGATCGGGTTGACGATGATGCTGTCCGCCGCAGGCGTCGGCGGAAAAATCCAGATGTGCGGAGCCTGTGGCGCGGCCTCCAGCGCCGGGATGCCCAGCGTCGCGGAAGGATCGACTGCCGGCGTCCAGATCAACTCGACCCCTTCGCCAAAGTCCGCCACTTGCTGCTCGCCGCGAGCCTGGAACGTCACCACAGGAATCATTTCCCAGCCACGTCGCGCCTGGGTGTTGTAGCCGTATCCCTTGAGCGTGCCATCGGCCTGGATTTCGACATGCAACCGCACCCGCGTACGTGCCTGCTCCAGGGAGCGCAGTTGCTCTTCGGTGTACAACGAACCGTCACCCAGGTTCGAGGGCATCAGCAACCCCACCAGACCGATCAGTACACCCGCCGCCACAGGAGCGCTGATCGCGCCAGCAGCCCCGGCAGCAGCACCAAGGGAGACCGGCATCGTCCGACCCAAGGCAAACGTACCGAAGCTTGCCGGTAACGACCCACTGATACTCTTAAGCTGAATGCGCCCTGACTCGTCAGCTTGACGGCCACC
Organism: Pseudomonas sp. A25(2017); assembly: GCF_002001065.1. NCBI lineage: Bacteria > Pseudomonadati > Pseudomonadota > Gammaproteobacteria > Pseudomonadales > Pseudomonadaceae > Pseudomonas > Pseudomonas sp. A25(2017). The sequence goes on from NZ_MUOA01000095.1 coordinate 2,523, forward strand.
CAACAAGGTAAATTGGCCGTACTCCCTCAGGGCTTCAGTCGGGATGTAGCCGCTCGGGTTGTGATAGTCGATCACCGAATCAGGCAGCTTGCAGGACTTGGCAAATACGCAACCCTTCACGTCGGAAGGTAATGCTTCGCGGATCTGGGCCAGACGCTCGCTCATGTACGCCGTCTGCCTGGCGAGCATGGCCTCATAGGCGTGTTGATCGACATCTCTTTTTGCCAGTTCGCTGGGGGTCATGTCCCGCAGGATCCTGTAGCCCCGATCGCCACCGTAATGCTCCCAGACCTGCGGAACACTGGTCTTTCCTTTCGTCATGCTTCATCCCTGCTCGGTCGCCGTTACCCCCATTGAAAGGGCGTGGCGAACCTTACCGAGCGGCCAGGGAAATACTCAGCAGACGGTTCCGAGACTACTGTGAGACCTTTCTTCTTTTTCCAATGGCCTGCGATTCCCCCTAAACTTTCCCTCCAGACGGACGCACGCCAACATCCCGGAACCCCCGCCATGCACCTCGCCCCAGACTTCCCCGACGATCACACCATGCGCCAGCTCATGGAGCTGCTCCACGAAGAAATCGGCCTGCCTGAACGCAAGACCATCCGGCTGGACACCGCGATCAATCTCGACCTGGGTTGCGATGGCGCGGACGCCCGGCATCTGATGGAGGCACTGGAGGAGCGCTTCGCCATCGAGCTCATCGACTACGATGCCTACCGCTATTTTCAGCCTGAAGGATTTGATGTGTTTCAAAAGCGCAGAGCCAAGGGCCGTGGGAACAAGATGCCACTGACCATCGGCATGCTTTACAAGGCGATCAAGGCGCAACGATGGGATACGCGGGAAGTGGAAGAGGCCTAGCTGATCGGGGCGCCTCAAATAGTCGCCCATAAAAAAACCGCCCATAAAGGGCGGTTTTTTCATTCGCTAACCAAGCCTTACAGCTGCGGGCCTGCAGCCTTGATCGCGTCGCTCACGTCGAACTTCTTGAAGTTCTCGGTGAACAGACCGGCCAATGCCTTGGCCGCTTCGTCGTAGGCAGCTTTGTCGGCCCAGGTGTTGCGTGGGTTCAACAGGACAGTCTCGACGCCTGGAACAGCCAGTGGCACGTCCAGGTTGATGATGTCCAGGTGTTCGGTTTCAGCACCGATCAGCGCGCCGCTCTGGATCGCCGCGATCACCGCACGGGTGGTCGGGATGTTGAAGCGCTTGCCAACGCCGTAGCCGCCGCCGGTCCAGCCGGTGTTGACCAGGTAGACCTTGGAGCCGAAACCACGGATGCGCTTGATCAGCAGCTCAGCGTACTCACCGGCTGGACGCGGGAAGAACGGGGCGCCGAAGCAGGTGGAGAAGGTCGACTTGATGCCGCTGCCCGAACCCATTTCGGTCGAACCCACCAGCGCGGTGTAGCCGGACAGGAAGTGGTAGGCGGCTTGTTCTTCGCTGAGGATCGACACTGGCGGCAGTACACCGGTCAGGTCGCAGGTCAGGAAGATCACGGCGTTTGGCTCGCCACCGAGGTTTTTCGGTGCGCGTTTTTCGATCAGCTCACGCGGGTAGGCGGCGCGGCTGTTCTGGGTCAGGCTGTCGTCGGCGTAGTCGGCTTTCTTGGTGACCGGGTCCAGGACGACGTTTTCCAGTACGGCGCCGTGCTGGATGGCTTTCCAGATAACCGGCTCGTTCTTCTCGGACAGGTCGATGCACTTGGCATAGCAGCCGCCTTCGATGTTGAAGACCACGCCCACGCCCCAGCCGTGCTCGTCGTCACCGATCAGGTAACGGCTTTCGTCGGCGGACAGGGTGGTCTTGCCGGTACCCGACAGGCCGAAGAACAGGGTCACATCGCCTTCTTCGCCCATGTTCGCGGCGCAGTGCATCGGCAGCACGTCAACGGCCGGCAGCAGGAAGTTCTGTACGGAGAACAGGGCTTTCTTCATTTCACCGGCGTAGCGCATGCCGGCGATCAGCACTTTCTTGGCCGCGAAGTTGATGATCACGGTACCGTCGGAGTTGGTGCCGTCACGCTCAGGCTCGCAAACGAAGTTCGGCGCGTTGAGGATCTGCCACTCGTCCTTGCCACCGGCGTTGTACTGCTCGGGGTTGATGAACAGGCAACGGCCAAACAGGTTGTGCCACGCGGTCTCGGTGGTCATCTTGACTGGCAGGTAGTGCGCAGGGTCGGAGCCTACATGCACGTGGGATACAAAACGCTCGCGCTCGCCCAGGTAGGCTTCGACGCGGCTCCACAGGGCATCGAACTTGTCGGCCGGGAACTTGCGGTTGATCGGGCCCCAGGCGATGGCGTCCTGGGTGGTTGGCTCTTCCACGATGAAACGGTCGACTGGCGAGCGACCGGTACGATGACCGGTACGAACAACCAGCGCGCCAGTATCGGCAAGCTCGCCTTCACCGCGATTCAGGGCTTCTTTGACCAGATCATCGACACTCAGATCGGTGTACACGGCGTTATTGGCTTGCGTCATGAGATTCCCCGTCGGCCCGTGGCCGAGTGCTCCAAACGTTTTGTAGTAGGAAGTCGCGCACTACTACCCGAAAAAAGTGGGCCGGATTATGCCAGAAAACCCCAAAAAGAGTAGGGCCCTCCCGTCAGTACGGCGTAAATCCGGCACTTGCCAGGAGATTTACCTGCGCTGAAACGTTTTAGTGACGAGTATCTGACGGTGTGTCGACACCCGCACCCGCGAACAATTGAGCGATGTCCGCCGCGTCGAACAGGTAGCGCTCGTTGCAAAACTGGCAATCGACCTCGATGGCACCGCCATGCTCGATCACCAGTTGCTGCGCATCTTCCAGACCCAGACTGACCAGCGCATTGGCGGAACGTTCACGAGAGCAACTGCATTGGAAGCGCAACGGCTGTCCGTCGAACAAGCGTACCTGCTCCTCGTGATAGAGGCGATGCAACACGGTTTCGTTGTCCAGGCTCAACAGCTCATCGGCGCTCAGGGTGCTGGCCAGAGCGGTGACGTGCTGCCAACTGGCGTCGCGTTCTTCCGGGTCACGCAGGCGGTCGGCAGGCAGTTGCTGCAGCAGTAAACCGCGAGCGCGCCGCCCGTCGGCGTAGAGCCAGAAGCGGGTATTGGTCTGCTGGGACATGACGAAGTAGTTGGTGAAGCAATCGGCCAGGGTTGCCCCGTCCAGATCGACAATTCCCTGGTAACGCTGGCCTTGGGTCGGATCGACCGTGAGGGCCAGCACGCCATTGGGCATCATATCGGCCAGCGTTGCGTCAGGCCCGATCTGCTCGGCGTCATAACGGGCCAGGCCACGGATTTCGCGCTCACTGGAGCACTCGATCATCAGCAACGGCACCGGACCATCGGAACGCGCCTGGAGAATCAGCAAGCCATCGAACTTCAAGGTGCCCACCAACAACGCCGCAGCCGCCATCAGCTCGCCGAGCATTTGTGCGACCGGCTCCGGGTAGGGGTGCTTGGCGAGGACTTCGGCGTAGCTACGCTCCAACGCCACCAGCTCGCCACGGGCGTCGCTGTCATCGAAGATGAAACGTTGGGTGTAGTCGGTATCCGGTAAATCAGTCATAGGGTCTGGTATCTGAGGTGATGACAAATGATGGCAGGCATTTTATGGGCATTCAGGGTGGGTTCCAAGCAAGGCTTGGGTTTGCCTGACGGGAAGGGGCTGACGCCTCATCTGAATGTGTAGGCTGACACATTGTGGCGAGGGAGCTTGCTCCCGCTCGGTTGCGCAGCGACCGTAAGATTTTGGGGCCGCTGCGCAGCCCAGCGGGAGCAAGCTCCCTCGCCACGGATAGCCTCGAATGACCGATGTTCTATTCGTTGTTGCTGCCACGAAACTTGAACAGGTCCCGGCGCTGCTTCTTGCTCGGCTTGCCGTCGGTGCTGACCCCCAGGGCGCCGGCCTTGCGTTGCGCGGCGGCGGTTTCACGCTTGGCGATACTGGCTTCGGTTTCGCGATACAGCGCCTGCGCTTCAGGCGCGCCGCGACGCACGATCGACAGGGCCTCGACCACCACGGTCTTTTCATCGAAGCCGGTGCGAATGACAAATTCATCGCCAACGCGTGGCTCTTTGCCCGGCTTGCAACGCTCTCCCCGGTGATGGACCTTGCCGCTTTCGATGGCGGTCTTGGCCAGGGCTCGCGTCTTGTAGAATCGCGCCGCCCACAACCATTTATCGAGACGGACCTTGTCGTCCTCTTCCTTTTTTTGTACCACTGCGTTTCCTCTTTTCTGCCAATAGCCAGAACTGTACTACCGTTTTTGTCGAGCGCACGAATCCGGCTCGATGGATAGAATGCCCGCCGAACCACCGTCACACACATGGCTTGGGTCGCAATCGGTTACAAGCACAAACAAGTGCGTAGATAACTGTCGCCATTTTGTGATTATTCTGCGTGAATACCGCGATTCGCGGAGTCCACGATCCGATGTACTGATCGCAGGTTTTTTTATTGAAGACTTTTGACCATTTGACCGTTGTCGGTCTGCGCGAGTGGGTGGCGCTCCCGGATCTGGGAGTCGTGGGCCTGCGGGCAAAAATCGACACCGGCGCCAGCACCTCCAGCCTGCATGCCACCGACATCGAGCCGTTCGAGCGCGATGGCGAAAAGTGGGTGCGCTTCACGGCGCACCTCGGCACCGTGGTGCAGTTGCGCCATCGCCGTTGCGAAGCGCCACTGGTGGCCCGCAAGACCATAAAGAGTTCCAACGGCCACGCTCAGGTCCGCTACGTGATCAGCACCACGCTGGCGCTGGGTGACCGGGTCTGGCGGGTCGAGTTCACCCTTGCCTGCCGCAAATCCATGCGATATCGCCTGTTACTGGGTTCCAAAGCCTTGATCGACGGCCAACTGGTGGTCAATCCGGGTACCAAATACGTTCAAGACAAGCCGGCATTCCCGGTGTCCACTACCTCTGCCACAGGTGTTGCATGAAGATCGCTGTGCTGTCGCGTAATCCGCGTCTGTATTCCACTCGTCGCCTGGTTGAAGCCGGGACCGAACGAGGCCATGAAATGGTGGTGATCGATACCCTGCGCGCCTACATGAACATCGCCAGCCACAAGCCGCAGATCCATTACCGTGGCAAGCCGCTGGAAGGGTTCGATGCGGTGATCCCGCGCATCGGCGCATCGGTGACGTTCTATGGCTGCGCCGTGTTGCGTCAGTTCGAAATGATGGGGGTGTTTCCCCTCAACGAGTCGGTGGCCATCGCCCGCTCCCGGGACAAGCTGCGCTCGCTGCAGTTGCTGTCACGGCGCGGGATCGGCCTGCCCGTCACCGGTTTTGCCCATTCCCCCGATGACATTCCCGACCTGATTGCGATGGTCAACGGCGCACCGCTGGTGATCAAGGTGCTGGAAGGTACCCAGGGCATCGGCGTGGTCCTGTGTGAAACCGCAACGGCGGCGGAATCGGTGATCGAGGCGTTCATGGGCCTGAAGCAGAACATCATGGTCCAGGAGTACATCAAGGAAGCCGGTGGCGCGGACATTCGCTGCTTCGTCGTGGGCGACAAGGTGATTGCCTCGATGAAACGCCAGGCCAAGCCCGGAGAGTTCCGCTCCAACCTGCATCGCGGTGGCAGCGCCAGCCTGATCAAGATCACACCGGAGGAACGCATGACCGCCCTGCGGGCCGCAAAAGTCATGGGCCTGGCCGTGGCCGGCGTGGACATCCTGCGTTCCAACCACGGACCGCTGGTGATGGAGGTCAACTCCTCGCCAGGCCTGGAAGGGATCGAGACCACCACGAGCAAGAACGTGGCCGGGATCATCATCGAGCATCTGGAAAAGAATGGCGGGCCGAACATGACCCGGACCAAGGGCAAGGGTTAACGCACCAGTACAAAACCTGTGGGAGCGGGCCTTTGTGGGAGCCGAGCTTGCTCGCGATGAAGGCGCCTCGGTCTACTGGAAGACCCTGTTATCGTTCATCGCGAGCAAGCTCGGCTCCCACAGGGCTCGCTCCCACAGGTTCTCTGTCTTACTTGAGAAAAGCCGCTACACCGCATCCCGAGGCAGCATCAAGCCCAACGGCAAGCGCACTCGAGCTTCCAGCCCACCACCGACGCGGTTACGCAGCTCGACATTGCCGCCGTGCATCGAGGCGATGCGCTTGACGATGGCCAGGCCCAGCCCCGTGCCCTTCCCGCCCCGGGCGCGATCACCGCGAGTGAAGGGGTTGAAAATGGCTTCCAGCTCAGAGGGATCGATGCCGGCGCCACGGTCCATGACGCTCAGCACCACATAAGGCGCGCTGGTGTCACCGGAGACATAGGCCGCGACTTCGACACCGGTGCCTGCGTGGTTCAGCGCATTGCCGATCAGGTTGTTCAGCAAGCGCTTCATCGACACACGGCGCAACGGGAACGGTTGGATCGGCTCCAGGCGCAGGTGCAATTTCTCATCGTTCTGGTTATAGGGCGCGGCCACCTCCCGCACCAATTCACTGAGGTCCACCTCTTCCACCGACTCGTCACGACCGTCGCGAATGAACGCCAGGAACTGGTCGAGAATCGCGTCCATGTCCTCGATGTCGCGGACCATCTCGTCGGTCAGGTCGGTGTGCTCGCCCATCAACTCCAGCGACAACCGTAGCCGGGTCAGCGGCGTGCGCAGGTCATGGGAGACGCCAGCGAGCATCAACTCACGCTCGCGCCCGGCCTGTTCGACATCCTCGGCCATCTGGTTGAAGGCACGGTAGACCTCGGTCATTTCGCTGGGCGTATCGCTGATGGGCAGCCGCACGCTGCGCCCCTGGCCCAGTTGGCGGGCGGCGTAGACCAGGCGTTTCAATGGTTGGTTGAGCTGGCTGACGAAGATCCACGCCGACGCCGTCGACAGCAGGCCGATGGCCAGGAACCAGCCGAGCACGTTCCAGATTTTCTGGCCGCGCAGCGGATGCGGGTACAACGGCACCTTCAGCCAGCCATCCCCCAGGCTCGGGGCCCGCACCCACAGCGCCGGCGGCGAGTGCATGCGCAATCGCACCTCGGTATCGGCACCCAGTTCGGCCTGCATCTGGCGTTGATAGATCTCGCTGTAGGGCCAGTGCTGCTCGCCCTCCGGCACGCCGGCACCGACAACGCGGATCAGCGTCGCCGCCTCGGCAATTTTCGCTCGGTTGGTTTCGTCCGCCGCCCAATAGGCCCGCAGGGTCAAGGCAACACCGTGGCTGTACTGCCGGTCCACGAGAACGTCTTCGTTCATCAGCAGGTACACCAGCGTCAGTGCCTTGGAGAAGAGCACGACGATCAGCACCAGCCAGAGGGTGCGGGAGAAGAAACTCTGGGGGAACCAAACGGGGGTTTTCATGAATAACCGCTACACACTTGCAGGAGCGAGCGATGCTCGCACAATGACAGACCGCGAGTCGCCTGGAAGAAGACATTTCAACCGGCCAGGCCACCCGCTCCTACAAATCGCCGATCACTTGCTGGCGGCGCCATCCGGTACGAATACATAACCCACGCCCCAGACGGTCTGGATGTACCGCGGCTTGGAAGGATCGGGTTCGATCATCCGACGCAGGCGGGAAATCTGCACGTCGATGGAGCGCTCCAGCGCATCCCATTCACGACCACGGGCCAGGTTCATCAACTTGTCGCGGGTCAGCGGCTGGCGGGCGTTCATCACCAGCGCCTTGAGCACCGCGAACTCGCCGGTGGTGAGCATATGGACCTCATCACCGCGCTTGAGCTCGCGAGTGGCCAGGGACAGCTCATAGTCGCCGAAGGTCACGCTCTCATCTTCGCTGCCTGGCGCGCCAGGTACCGGCGCCGACTGGCGACGCAGCACCGCCTTGACGCGGGCCATCAGCTCGTCGGGGTTGAACGGCTTGGCCAGGTAATCGTCGGCGCCCAGTTCCAGGCCCTTGATACGGCTCAGCTCGTCGCCCTTGGCGGTGAGCATGATGATCGGGATCTGGTTGTTGGCACCGCGCAGGCGGCGGCAGGCTGTCAGGCCGTCTTCACCGGGCAGCATCAGGTCGAGCACCACCAGGTTGAACACTTCACGGGCCAGCAGTCGGTCCATTTGCTCGGTGTTCGGTACGGTGCGGGCGCGGTAGCCCTTGCTGACGAAAAAGCGTTCCAGCAAGCTGCTCAGCCCCGGATCGTCGTCAACAATAAGAATTTTTTCGCCTTCAGCAGTTTGTGCAGTGCTGCTCATAGGAAGCTCCTTTGATCTCGGCGCGCATTATGGCCTAGCTGCCGTTATACGCACGGTGTGCATTGTTAGCAGATTTTTCCTCTATCTCCACAAATCCGGGCATCAAGCCTACAGACCATGTCCCCCCCTCAGGACGGAACGCTGGTTATAATGCGCGGCCTTTTGTGCCAGGGAATGCCGGATCGTGACCCGGCGTGCCATTTTTTCCCCTTGGCCAGGCAGCACTTTTTGAATTTCGCGGGTCAACAGGCAGCCTTTTGACCCAGGCAGCGGCGCATGCCAGGCCGCTCAACCAGTCTCGCCGAGCCCGGCTTCTGCGGTGGCGAGCCTGATTTCACAATTTGTCAGGTGGTTTTATGGACAGCATCAACAGCCGCATCGCCGAGGAACTCGGCGTACGCCCACAACAGGTCGAAGCGGCCGTCGCGCTACTCGATGAAGGTTCCACGGTGCCTTTCATCGCCCGTTACCGGAAAGAAGTGACCGGCAGCCTCGATGACATCCAATTGCGGCATCTGGAAGAACGCCTGCGCTACCTGCGAGAACTCGACGAACGGCGCATCAGCATCCTGGCCAGCATCCAGGAGCAGGGCAAGCTGACCCCGCAACTTGAGCGCGACATCAAGCTGGCCGACACCAAGACCCGCCTCGAAGACTTGTACCTGCCCTACAAGCAAAAGCGCCGCACCAAGGGCCAGATCGCCCTGGAAGCCGGCCTCGGCGAGCTGGCCGACGGCCTGTTCAACGACCCGACCCTGGCCCCGGAAACCGAAGCCGCGCGCTTCGTCGATGCCGAAAAAGGCGTGGCGGACGTAAAAGCGGCGCTGGAAGGCGCCAAGTACATCCTCATGGAGCGCTTCGCCGAAGACGCCAACCTGCTGGAAAAACTGCGTAGCTACCTCAAGCAGGAAGCCACCCTCAGCGCCCGGGTGATCGCCGGCAAGGAAGAGGAAGGCGCGAAGTTTCGCGACTACTTCGAACACGACGAACCGCTCAAGAGCATGCCGTCCCACCGTGCCCTGGCGATTTTCCGTGGTCGCAACGAAGGCATTCTCAGCTCCGCACTGAAAGTCGGTGAAGAATTGCCCGGCACCATGCACCCGTGCGAAGGCATGATCGGCCAGCAGTTCGGCATCCAGAACCAGAATCGCGCCGCCGACAAATGGCTGGCCGAGGTGGTGCGCTGGACCTGGAAGGTCAAGCTCTACACCCACCTGGAAACCGACCTGCTGGGCGAGTTGCGCGATAACGCCGAGACCGAGGCGATCAACGTGTTCGCCCACAACCTGCACGACCTGCTGCTGGCCGCACCGGCCGGCCCACGCGCCACCCTGGGCCTGGACCCGGGCCTGCGCACCGGTTGCAAGGTGGCGGTGGTGGACTCCACCGGCAAACTGCTGGACCACGCCACGGTCTACCCGCACGTGCCGCACAACAAGTGGGACCAGACCCTCGCCGTGCTCGCCGCCCTGTGCGCCAAGCATTCGGTGGACTTGATCGCCATCGGCAACGGCACCGCCAGCCGTGAGACCGACAAGCTGGCCGCCGAGCTGATCAAGAAATACCCAGCCATGAAGATGACCAAGGTCATGGTCTCCGAGGCCGGCGCTTCGGTTTACTCGGCGTCGGAACTGGCTTCCAAGGAATTCCCGGACCTGGACGTGTCGATCCGTGGCGCGGTGTCCATCGCCCGTCGCCTGCAGGACCCGCTGGCGGAATTGGTGAAGATCGACCCGAAATCCATCGGTGTCGGCCAGTACCAGCACGACGTTTCCCAACTGAAACTGGCCCGCGGCCTGGACGCGGTGGTGGAGGATTGCGTGAACGCCGTGGGCGTGGACGTGAACACCGCTTCGGTGGCGTTGTTGGCGCGTATCTCCGGTCTGAACGCCACCCTGGCGCAGAACATCGTCACCCACCGTGACGAACATGGCGCGTTCAAGACCCGCGCCGCGTTGAAGAAAGTCCCGCGCCTGGGTGAAAAGACCTTCGAACAGGCCGCCGGCTTCCTGCGGGTGATGAACGGCGATAACCCGCTGGACTCCTCCGCGGTCCACCCTGAAGCCTACCCGCTGGTGCAACGCATCGCCGCCCAGACCGACCGCGACATCCGTTCGCTGATCGGTGACGCCGGGTTCCTCAAGCGCCTGGATCCGAAGAAATTCACCGACGAAACCTTCGGCCTGCCCACCGTCACCGACATCCTCCAGGAACTGGAGAAACCGGGCCGCGACCCACGCCCCGAGTTCAAGACCGCCGAGTTCCAGGACGGCGTCGAAGACCTCAAGGACCTGCAACCAGGCATGATCCTCGAAGGCGTGGTGACCAACGTCACCAACTTCGGTGCCTTCGTCGACATCGGCGTGCACCAGGACGGTCTGGTGCACATCTCGGCCTTGTCCGAGAAGTTCATCAAGGACCCGCGCGAAGCGGTGAAGGCCGGTGATGTGGTGAAAGTGAAGGTCATGGAAGTCGACATCCCGCGCAAACGCGTCGGCCTGTCGATGCGCATGAGCGACACGCCGGGCGAGAAAGTCGACGGTGCCCGTGGTGCACGTCCTGGCTCGACGCCTCGTCAGTCGCAGAACACCGCGCCACGCAAGGAGACCACCACCGCGGCTCCGTCCAACAACGCCATGGCTTCGTTGTTCGCCAACGCCAAGCAGTTGAAGAAACGCTGATGGACGTGCCAGCCGGGTTGGTGGAGAGCGCGTTCTTCAAGCTGCTCGGCTGCCGTTTGCACAGCCTTGGGGACGGGGTGGCGCAAGTCGCCCTGAGCCTTGAGCCGCCGTTGCGCAATCGCGGCGGCAAGCTGCACGGCGGCGCGCTGTTCAGCCTGGTGGACATCGCCATGGGACTGGCCTGCTCCAGTGTCCATGGCTTTGACCAGCAGAGCGCGACCATCGAATGCAAGATCAACTACATTCGCGCCGTGTCCGACGGCGACGTGTTGTGCACCGCCCGGGTCATCCACCCGGGCCGACGCACGCTGGTGGTCGAGGCCGAGGTGATGCAAGGCGACAAACTGGTCGCAAAAGCGCAAGGCACGTTCGCTGTCCTATAGCTCCCTGTCATCGATTTGCGGTAATTTCGATGCCATGAATGCCGCGCCGAAACCCCTTGTGGGAGCGAGCCTGCTCGCGATAGCGGTGGACCAGTCAACATAAAAGTTGACTGACAGACCGCTATCGCGAGCAGGCTCGCTCCCACAGGGGGTGTGATGATTGTCTTTGGCAGCATGAAAACCAGGCGAAAACGCCAGTTTTAACTTCACCCTTGTAGACCGTCTTGCCCACCCCCATATTGGGGCGACTGACGCGTGAAGGAATTCAACTTGAGCGACCTTTTAAACCGCCGCCTGGCCCTGCTCGGCGAGCGCGCCAACCTCTCCCTGCTCGAACGGTGCCTGCACGGCATCGAGCGTGAATGCCTGCGCGTCACCGGCGATGGGCACCTGGCGCAGACCCCGCATCCCAAAGCCCTGGGTTCGGCGCTGACCAACGAACAGATCACTACCGACTATTCCGAGTCGCTGTTGGAGTTCATCACGCCAGCCCTGGCCAACCCGGCCGATACCCTGCGCAGCCTCGACAAGATCCACCGGTTTGCCTACAGCAAACTCGGCGACGAGTACCTGTGGAGCCCTTCGATGCCGTGCCCACTGCCGGCGGAAGAGGACATCCCGATCGCGTATTACGGCACCTCGAACATCGGTCGTCTCAAGTACGTCTATCGCAAGGGCCTGGCCCTGCGCTACGGCAAGACCATGCAATGCATTGCCGGGATCCACTACAACTTTTCCCTGCCGGAAAAGCTCTGGCCCCTGCTTCGGCAGGCCGAAGGCGTCGAGACCAGCGACCGTGATTTCCAGTCGTCGGCCTACATCGCGCTGATCCGCAATTTCCGCCGCTACAGCTGGTTGCTGATGTACCTGTTCGGTGCCTCGCCGGCCCTGGACGCCGGTTTCCTGCGCGGTCGCCCGCACCAGTTGGAGCAACTGGACCCGGACACCCTGTACCTGCCCTACGCCACCAGCCTGCGCATGAGCGACCTGGGTTACCAGAGCAACGCCCAGGCCGGCCTCACGCCTTGCTACAACGACCTGGCCAGTTACACCGACAGCCTGCGCAAAGCGGTGGCGACGCCTTATGCGCCGTACGTCGAAGTCGGCACTCACCAGAACGGCGAGTGGGTGCAGCTCAACACCAACATCCTGCAGATCGAAAACGAGTACTACTCCAACATCCGCCCCAAACGCGTGACCTACACCGGAGAGCGGCCGATCCAGGCCTTGATGGCCCGGGGTATCCAGTACGTCGAAGTGCGTTGCCTGGACATCAACCCGTTCCTGCCGATGGGCATCGACCTCACCGAGTCGCGATTCCTCGATGCGTTCCTGCTGTATTGCGGCCTCAATGACAGCCCGCAGCTGGAAAACAACGAATGCGGCAACGCCACGAGCAACTTCCTGACCGTGGTCAAGGAAGGCCGCAAGCCTGGCCTGCAATTGCAGCGCCAGGGTCAATCGGTGGACATGCAGGCCTGGGCCGTCGAATTGCTGGAAAAAATCGCCCCGCTGGCCTCGCTGCTCGACCAGAGCCAAGGTGGCGATGCCCACCGCCAGGCGCTGGACGCGCAATTGGCGAAAGTCCGCGACCCGTCCCTGACCCCCTCCGCCCAGGTACTGGCCGCCATGGCCGAACATCAGGAAAGCTTCGCCCAGTTCTCCCTGCGCCAAAGCAAGGCTCACGCCGAGTTCTTCCGCGCCGAGCCTTTGCCTGCCCAGGAACAGGCTGCATTCGAAGAAACCGCCCGGGAATCACTGGTCCAACAGGCCGATCTGGAACAGAACGAGGTGGGGGATTTCGACGTGTTCGTGGGTTCGTATCAGGCGAGCATCCTGGCGATCAGTAACTAACCGAGCATTCCCATGATTCCTGCGTGGGGATGCAGCTTTGTGGCGAGGGGATTTATCCCCGCTGGGTTGCGAAGCGACCCCAAAACGGCGGGAAGCGATCTGTCTGACACACTGAAGAGGAGCTTTAGGGCTGCTACGCAGCCCAGCGGGGCGGTGCGACGTTTCGCTAAATCCCCTCGCCACAAAAGCCATGTACAACTCCCATTTCTGCCCCTTGCATAGATTTTTTCGAAAATAAGCTCATTCGAAAAAGTTATTTATTTCCCAATTCTTAGATCATTTAGTCTCCTCCAACGCCGACCATCCGGTGGCCTGTTGAGGAGCTTTCCCATGTCTTTGAGTTTCCCCCTTCGCCTTCTCGCGGCCGCCTCCCTGGCTGCAACGAGTCTTTTTGCCCAGGCGACCGACCTGACCGTCGCTTACCAGACCACCGTCGACCCGGCCAAAGTCGCCCAGGCCGATGGCGCCTATGAAAAAGCCACCCAAACCAAGATCGACTGGCGCAAGTTCGACAACGGCGCCGATGTCATCACCGCCATCGCCTCGGGCGACGTGCAGATCGGCTACCTCGGTTCCAGCCCGTTGACGGCGGCCATCACCCGCAAGGTCCCGGTGGAAACCTTCCTCATCGCCACCCAGATCGGCGCCGCCGAGGCCTTGGTGGTGCGTGACGGTTCCGGCATCAACTCCCCGCAAGACCTGATCGGCAAGAAGATCGCCGTGCCGTTCGTGTCCACCGGCCATTACAGCCTGCTCGCCGCGTTGAAGCACTGGAACATCGACCCGTCGAAAGTCACCGTGCTCAACCTGGCGCCACCGGCCATCATCGCCGCCTGGAAGCGCGGCGACATCGACGCCACCTACGTCTGGGACCCGGCCCTCGGCGTGGCCAAGGAAAACGGCAAGGTCCTGATCACGTCCGCGGAACTGGCGAAGTTCGGCGCACCGACCTTCGACGCCTGGATCGTGCGCAAGGACTTCGCCCAGAAGCACCCTGAAATTGTTACTGCCTTCGCCAAAGTCACCCTGGATGCCTACGCCCACTACCGCAAGGACCCACAAGCCTGGCTGGCCGATGCGTCCAACGTCGACAAACTGGTGAAGCTCTCCGGCGCCAAGGCCAGCGATATCCCGCTGTTGCTGCAAGGCAACGTCTTTCCCCTGGCGGCCGATCAGGTCGTGAGCCTCGGCGCACCGACCACCCAAGCCATCACCAACACCGCAGCGTTCCTCAAGGAGCAAGGCAAGGTCGAAGCCGTGCTGCCGGACTACGCGCCTTACGTCAGCGCCAAATACATCACTCGTTGAGCGAAAAAAGGGAGACACGCGATGGCCTTGCTACAGCTGGAGCGCATCAGCGCACAGTACCCCGGCGCGGCAGAACCTGTGCTGGCGGATATTTCACTGACCCTGGGGCCCCAGCAATTGCTGGTTGCCCTCGGCCCGTCCGGCAGTGGCAAGACATCGCTGTTGAACCTGATTGCCGGGTTCGTCGAGCCCAGCGCCGGGCAGATCACCCTCGACGGCACGCCGGTCAAGGGCCCGAGCGCCGAGCGCGGCGTGGTGTTCCAGGACGATGCACTGCTGCCTTGGCAGGACGTGCTGGCAAACGTTGGGTTCGGCCTGGAACTGGCCGGGGTCGGCAAGCAACAGCGCGAAGCCCGGGCCCGGGAAATGCTTGCCCTGGTGGACCTGGCCGGTTTCGAGCAACGCCGTGTCTGGCAGCTCTCCGGCGGCCAGAAGCAACGCGTCGGCCTGGCCCGGGCACTGGCGGCCGACCCGCGCGTGCTGTTGATGGACGAACCTTTCGGGGCGCTGGACGCCTTCACCCGCGAGCAGATGCAGGAACTGTTGCTGCAGGTCTGGCAGCGCACCGCCAAGCCGGTGTTCCTGATCACCCATGACATTGAAGAAGCCGTGTTCCTCGCCACTGACTTGATTCTGTTGGCACCGAACCCGGGGCAGATCGTCGAGCGCCTGAGCCTGGATTTCGGCCAGCGCTACGGGGCCGGGGAATCGGCGCGGTCGATCAAGTCCGACCCGCGCTTTATCGAAACCCGCGAACATGTGCTCGCCAAGGTGTTCTCCCAACGCAGCGCCACTCGGCCACAGGAGCGCGCATGAGCAGCTACGAAATTCCAGCCGCCGTCAGTGAAACGACGAGCAAGCGCCCGGCCGGCGGCTTGAGGCCCAGCCTGAGTACGCGCTGGATCAGCGGCTTGACCCTGATCGCACTGCTGGCGGTCTGGTGGGCCGTCACCGCCAGCGGCCTGATCGAACCGCTGTTCCTGCCCTCGCCGTCTGCCGTACTGCAAAAAGGTTGGCTGCTGGCGACCCGCGGCTACATGGACTCGACCCTCTGGCAGCACCTGGCCGCCAGCCTTGAACGCATCGGCCTGGGCCTGTTGTTCGCGGTGCTGACGGCGGTGCCGGTGGGCATCGCCATTGGCGCCAACCGCATCGCGCGCGGCGTGCTCGACCCGTTGATCGAGTTCTACCGGCCGATTCCGCCGTTGGCGTACTTGCCGTTGATCGTGATCTGGTGCGGCATCGGCGAGTTGTCGAAGGTGCTGTTGATCTACCTGGCGATCTTCGCCCCGATTGCCATTGCCACCGCCACCGGCGTGCGCACGGTCGACCGGGCCAAGCTACGCGCGGCGCAATCGTTGGGCGCCACGCGGGCCCAGTTGATTCGCCACGTGATCGTGCCCAGTGCCCTGCCGGACATTCTCACCGGCATTCGCATTGGCCTGGGCGTGGGTTGGTCGACGCTGGTGGCCGCCGAGCTGATCGCCGCCACCAGCGGCCTGGGGTTCATGGTGCAGTCAGCGGCGCAGTTCCTGGTCACCGATGTGGTGGTGCTGGGGATCCTGGTGATCGCGCTGATCGCCTTCGCCATGGAAATGGGCCTGCGCGCCCTGCAACGCAAACTGGTGCCATGGCACGGCCTGGCCCATTGATAGCCAATGACCACGCCGACCATTCGGCGCCCCAATCCGAGAACACGACGATGAACCGCCCGACCATTACTCCCTTGAGCACAGCCCTCGGCGCGCAGATCAGTGGGATCGATATCAGCCAGCCGCTGAGCCCGGAACATCGCGAGGCCATCGAGCAGGCCTTGCTCAAGCATCAGGTGGTGTTCTTTCGCGACCAGCCGATCGACCCGACGCAACAAGCGCGTTTCGCCGCGTATTTTGGCGACCTGCACATTCACCCGATCTACCCCAACGTACCGGAGCAGCCCGAAGTATTGGTGCTCGACACCGCCGTCACCGATGTCCGCGACAACGCCGTGTGGCACACCGACGTGACTTTTTTACCGACGCCGGCCATGGGCGCGGTGCTCAGCGCCAAGCTACTGCCGGCGTTTGGCGGCGACACGTTGTGGGCCAGCGGCATCGCGGCCTACGAAGCGCTGTCAGCCCCTTTGAAACGCTTGCTGGAAGGCCTGACAGCGACCCACGATTTCACCCGGTCCTTTCCATTGGAACGGTTTGGCAACACCGCCGAAGACCTGGCGCGCTGGGAAGCGGCACGGCGGAAAAACCCGCCACTGTCCCATCCGGTGATCCGCACTCATCCGGTGAGCGGGCGACGGTCGCTGTTCGTCAATGAAGGCTTCACGACACGGATCAACGAGCTGTCGGAAACCGAAAGCGAGGTGATCCTGAAACTGCTCTTCGCCCACGCCACCCGCCCGGAGTTCACCCTTCGCTGGCGCTGGCAGGTCAACGACGTGGCGTTCTGGGACAACCGCGTCACCCAGCACTTTGCCGTCGATGACTACCGCCCCGCCCGCCGGGTGATGCACCGGGCGACGGTGTTGGGGGATGTGCCGTTTTTCAGGTGAGGCACTGAATCTGGACTGCTCTTGTGGCGAGGGGATTTATCCCCGCTGGGCTGCGCAGCAGCCCCAATACATCTAAATGCGATCGGCCTGACACACCGGGGTGACAGGATTTGGGGCTGCTACGCAGCCCAGCGGGGATAAATCCCCTCGCCACAAGATTGTGTATTCAGCTGATCACTGCAGATCAGCCGATTCGTTACTCAGCCGACGAAGGCTTCTCCCAAAGATTGATCCCGCCCTCCAGGGCAAACCGATCGATCTGCGCCAGTTCTTCAGCACTGAAGCTCAGGTTCTTCAGCGCCCCGACGTTCTCGATAATCTGCTCCGGCCGGCTGGCACCAATCAGCGCGCTGGTCACGCGGGGATCGCGCAGGGTCCAGGCCAGGGCCATTTGCGCCAGGCTTTGGCCGCGCCGCTGGGCGATCTCATTAAGGGCACGTACATGGGCGATGTTTTCCTCCGACAGGTGCGAAGCCTGCAAAGAGCCGCCGCCCGGCCGATTCACCCGCGCATCGGCCGGAATACCCTTGAGGTACTTGTCGGTCAACAGGCCCTGGGCCAGTGGCGTAAAAGCGATCACACCGGTACCCAGTTCGTCGGTGGCGTCCAGCAGGTCTTTCTCTACCCAGCGGTTGAGCAGGTTGTAGGCCGGCTGGTGAATCAGCAGCGGGACTTTCCACTCTTTGAGCAGCGCCGCCATTTCCCGGGTCTTCACCCCGGAATACGAGGAAATGCCTATGTACAACGCCTTGCCCTGCTGTACGGCAGTGGCCAGTGCGCTGGCGGTTTCTTCCAGTGGGGTGTCGGGGTCGAAGCGGTGGGAATAAAAGATATCCACATAGTCCAGCCCCAGGCGTTGCAGGCTCTGGTCGAGGCTGGCGAGCACGTATTTGCGCGAGCCACCGCCCTGGCCGTAGGGGCCCGGCCACATGTCCCAACCGGCCTTGCTGGAGATGATCAACTCATCGCGGTACTGCTTGAAATCTTCGCGCAGCAACCGGCCGAAATTGATCTCGGCGCTGCCGTAGGGAGGGCCGTAGTTGTTTGCCAGGTCGAAGTGGTTGATGCCCAGGTCAAACGCCGTGCGCAGCAAGGCGCGCTGGGTATCGATAGGCGTGCTGTCGCCAAAGTTGTGCCACAACCCCAGCGACAGCGCCGGCAGCACCAGCCCGCTGCGACCGACACGGCGATAAGGAATGGACTCGTAGCGGTCTTGCGCAGCGGTGTAGGTCATCGAAAGGCTCTCTGTTCGGACGCTGGTGGCAGAAGCTAACACTTCACAGACGCATCGGTCAGGCTGAAAGTTCGCGCAAGGCCGCCGCAGCCAGAAAACCCGAACGCGAGCTGTAACGCTGGTCACGTCGCACGGTTTGATCGATGCGTTCAAGCAATTGCTCGGGCAGTGTGGCGTTGAACCGCACTGATTTCCCGAAATAGGGCGTGACATCAAACTCAACCACCCCCCATATCCCACCGGCGTATTGCGGATCGTCGAGATGATCGTCAATTTCATGGATCTGCGGCAGCAGTTCGCCGTCGGCTATCAGACCTTCATAGTGCAACGAGAGCGCTTCTTTCACATTTTCGAATGCCTGGCTCACGGTACTGCCTGCGGAGAAACAACCCGGTACATCCGGGACCGTCACTCCGTATTCGGAATCGGCATCCTTGTGCAGAACGACCGGAAATTTCATGTGGACGAATCCTTCCTCCAGATCCGGCAACCGCAGCAACCGGTCTGATAACAATGCATCCCCATCGGGGATTTCGTAATCGGTCATGGGCTTCATTTCAGGCCCGCCTGTTTCAATATGCTATTGATCGTGCCTCTGGGCAGATCGGCGTCAGGGTGTTTGATCGTCACCCTCCCAGCCTTGAAGGCGTGTTTGTACTGGTGATGGCTACCCTTGATTGCCACTAGATACCAACCATCCTCTTCGATCTTCCTGATCATTTCCCGACTTCGCATCACCTTTGCCTTATTCGACAGCTCTGCCGGAAAACTCTAGCTGCGAAAGATGATTTCGATACACACAATACACACCCTGAAAAAATTTTAGCTCAACTCTCCAGCCAATGCACCGCCATCACCACTCGGTCATCGCGCCTGCGCAAACACCTCCGCCACCCAATCCACGAATACACGAACCCGCGGCGACATGAGTCGGTTCTGCGGATAGAGCACCGACACAGGCATGGACGGTGGTGGGGTGGCGGTGAGCACTTCCTGCATCAGGCCCTGGCGGATCGGCTCTTGCATCCGGTAATGCGGGCATTGGATCAGGCCCAGGCCGGCGATGGCCGAGGCGGCATAGATTTCGGCGCCGGACACCGACAGCGAGCCCCCGATCGGGACCTCCTTGAGCTCGCCATCGACCATGAACTCAAACGGATAGAGTTTGGCGGTGGTCCGCGAGACGTAGTTCACCGCTCTGTGATGTTTCAAGTCATCGAGGCTTTTCGGCTCACCGTACTGGCGCAGGTAACCGGGACTGGCACAGGTGATCTGCCGGAGATTGGCGACACGCCGGCCGATCAATGACGAATCCGCCAGCTCACCGGAGCGCAGCACGCAATCGACGCCTTCGGCAATCAGGTCGACGAAACGATCGGCCTCGCTGATGAACAGTTCTATTTCGGGATAACGGGCCATGAATTGCGGCAACGCCGGAATCACGAAATACCGTGCCTGGGTTCCGTGCAAGTCCACCCTCAACTTGCCTTTGGGCGCCACGCCGCGAAACGCCAGTTCGGCTTCTTCAAGTTCCGCCAGCAATTGCACGCAGCGTGGGTAATAGGCTTCGCCATCGAGGGTCGGGCGCACCTTGCGAGTGCTGCGTTCCAACAAGCGAACGCCCAGCCAGGCTTCGAATTGATTGAGGATGTGGGTCAGCGTGGCCCGTGGCATGTTCAAGTCTTCAGCGGCCAGGGTGAAACTGCTTCGCTCGTAGATGCGCACGAACACCTTCATCGCTCTGACTTGATCCATCTGAATCCGGCGCCTTTATTGTTAGTGATTGTTGAACAGTCAAGGCAACTTTCGGGCATTTATCGCCGAGAGTAAACATGTGAACCTGGCCTCACCCACTTCAAGAGGACTCAAGCATGCCGACTCAAACGTCCAAAGTTGCCATCGTTACCGGTGCTTCCCGCGGCATCGGCGCCGAAATCGCCAAGCAACTGGCTAGCGAGGGTTTCGCCGTCGTCATCAACTACGCCAACAGCGCCAGCGAGGCGTCCAAGTTGGTGGTGCAATTGCGCCAGGCCGGCCACCAAGCCATAGCGGTGAAGGCAGACGTGTCCTCTGCCGCCGATGTTCGTCGGATGTTCGATGAAACCGAAGCGCAACTGGGCAAGGTCGACGTGTTGATCAACAACGCCGGCATCCTCCAGGTGATGCCCCTGGCGCAGCACAGCGACGAGCTGTTCGACCAGACGTTCGCCATCAACACCCGTGGCACCTTCAATACCCTGCGCGAGGCCGCGACCCGTTTGAATGACGGTGGCCGGATCGTGAATTTTTCCAGCAGCACCGTGGGCCTGAACCTGCCCGGCTATTCGGTGTACATCGCCAGCAAGGCCGCAGTGGAATCCCTGACCCAGGTGTTCGCCAAGGAACTGCGTGGTCGGCAGATCACGGTCAATGCCGTGGCCCCCGGCCCCGTCGCGACCGAACTGTTCATGCATGGCAAGAGTGAGGAGCAGGTGCAGCACTACGCCAAGATGCCGCCCCTGGAGCGCCTCGGCCAGCCGCAAGACATTGCCAGCATCATCGCGTTTCTGGTGAGCCCGGCTGCCGGCTGGGTGAACGGGCAGATCCTGCGGGCCAACGGCGGGCTGGTCTGAGGCTTTTTCCTGCGTCGCCAGCTAAACCGCTATCGCGAGCAGGC
Source organism: Pseudomonas sp. A25(2017) (assembly GCF_002001065.1). Taxonomy (NCBI): domain Bacteria; kingdom Pseudomonadati; phylum Pseudomonadota; class Gammaproteobacteria; order Pseudomonadales; family Pseudomonadaceae; genus Pseudomonas; species Pseudomonas sp. A25(2017). The sequence goes on from NZ_MUOA01000095.1 coordinate 23,361, forward strand.
TCGCTCCCACAGGGTTATGTGATTTCCCGTGTGGGAGCGAGCCTGCTCGCGATGGGGTCGACGCGGTGGCAGATGAAAAACCGGACTGGTCAGCGCACCAAATGCAGGAACTGCAGGTGCCGCTCGTACTGGTCGAGGATGTCGTTGATGATTTGCTCCTTGGTGTAGCCCACCAGGTCGTAATCCTGGCTGCCTTCGCTCAAGTGCACCTCGGCACGGTAGTAACGACGGTTGTTGAGTTCCTTCGAGCCCATGCCGCCGCGGGCGAAGGACGGCGTGAAGTAGCCGCGCATCTGCACCTGGTAGATGAACGGATGCTGCTCGCCGTGGCCGATCTCCAGGCTGACGTTGTCGTTGGCCGGGTCGGGCTGGGTCACCACCGTCAGGCCCTTTTCGACGAACACCGCGGTCACTTCTTCAATGGCCGGGCGCACCGTCGTATCGAGGAAACGGTACACCTCATCACGGGACGGAAAATGCACCGCCTGGCTCAAGCGTTGGCGCCAGCCGCCCGTGCCCCGACGTGAACCCGACACCGGCGCCAGGGAGTGCAATTGCGCGATCTGCTTCTGCGACTCCAGGTAGAACGCCTTGTGCAGGCCCCACATCATCAGCAGCAGAATCAACGAGAACGGCAAGGACGTCAGCACCACCGCCGACTTCAAGGCATCGATGCTGCCGGAGAACAGCAGCGCACTGGTCACCAGGGCCGTCATCGCGCCCCAGAACACCCGCAGCCATTTCGGCCCGTCCTCATCGGGGTTGCCGCCCTTGGCCGACAACGTCGACAGCACCACGGTGCCCGAGTCGGCGGACGTGACGAAGAACACGAAACTGATAAACACGGTGACGGCGATGACGGTCTTGCTCCAGGGGTAGGTTTCCAGCAGCAGGTAAAGGCTCATCGATGGGTTTTCCAGGGCGGACATGCCCAGGGCACTCATGCCGTGGTTCAGCACCTGGTCGATGGCGCTGTTGCCGAAGATCGACATCCACGCCAGGGTGAAACCCAGCGGAATCAGCAACACGCCAAAGACGAATTCACGGATGGTGCGGCCACGGGAAATCCGTGCGATGAACAGCCCCACGAACGGCGACCACGCGATCCACCAGGCCCAGTAAAACACCGTCCAGCCGCCCAGCCAGTCGCTGGGTTCGTTGTAGGCGTACAGGTCAAAGCTCTTCATCGGCAGGGCGCCGAGGTAATCGCCAATGTTCTGGATCAAGGTGTTGAGCAAATGCTGGGTGGGTCCGGCGAACAGCACGAACAGCAACAACGCGCAGGCCAGCAGCATGTTGATGTCGGACATGACCCGCACGCCCTTGTCGACACCGGCCACCGCCACAATGATCGCCGCGCCCATCATCAGCACGATCAGGCCGACTTGAATCCACTGGGTGTGGGCGATGCCGAACAGGTAATCGAGCCCGGAATTGAGGTGCAACACACCAAAGCCCATGTCCGCGCCGAGGCCGAACACCGTGGCGATAATGCCGAAGCCGTCCACGGCGTAGCCGATGGGGCCGTTGATGCGTTTGCCGATCAGCGGGTACAGCGCCGAACGCAGGGCCAGCGGTAAATTGTGCCGGTAGGCGAAGTACGCCAAGGCCATGCCGACGAACGCGAAAACGCCCCAGCCGTGCAGACCCCAGTGCAAGAACAGGATCTGCATGGCCTGGCGTGCCGCCTCGGCGGTACCGGCCTCGCCCTGGGGCGGCTGGACCATGTGGGTCAGCGGCTCGGACACGCAGAAGAAAAACAGCGTGATGCTGATGCCGGCGGCGAACAGCATGCCGGCCCAGGACAGATAACTGAATTCGGGCTCGTCGTGGTCGGCACCGAGCTTGATCTTGCCGTAGCCGGACAAGGCGGTGACCACCACGAAGACCAGATACAGCGTCATCGCCAGCATGTAATACCAGCCGACCGTATTGGCCGCCCAGTTCTGCGCCGCCAGCAACCAGGCGCCGGCCTGCGCGGGCATGGCAATCACCACCAGGCCGAACAGCAGGATGAAGGTCGCGGCGAAGTAAAAGACCGGCGGGTTCATGCGGACCAGGCCGCTGGGTGGAAGGGACGAGGCACTCATGAAACAAGTACCTCGGGAGAAAAAATCATGGCGGTCGAAAACGGACTCGGCAAAGGCAAGCCTCCTGTTGTGAGCGGGCAGCAAACCGACGGTTTAACTTGAATGAACGTTCAAGTTAAACATGAATAGCTAGCTAAGGACTAATCGCAGGGCTCGACGGCACGCTTCCTACACTAGCCTACGGGAGGGTATGACGTTGCCTGGCGGACATTCGTTCAGTGTTCAAAGTCAGATGCACAGCCCAACACAGCCCCTGTGGGAGCGAGCTTGCTCGCTCCCACAGGTTTCTCGGCGCTCACAAATCATCCGCCACCTCGGTTTACGCCCCGACAAATGATTGCCGGTTGCCCATGAATATCGGCGTGCCTATAGTCCAGGCATCGCCTACAACCAGTACGGACCCATGATCAAACAACAGCTGTCTCGCTTTAACCGTCTCGACCTGCTCGGCCATCCGACACCGCTGGAAAAACTCGACCGCCTCTCCACCTGGCTCGGCCGGGACATCTATATCAAGCGTGACGACCTGACGCCCCTGGCCATGGGCGGCAACAAACTGCGCAAGCTCGAATACCTGGCCGCCGATGCCATCGCCCAAGGCGCCGATACCCTCATCACCGCCGGGGCGATCCAGTCCAACCATGTACGCCAGACCGCCGCCCTCGCCGCAAAGCTGGGCCTGGGCTGCGTGGCCTTGCTGGAAAACCCCATCGGCACCGAAGACAGCAATTACCTGGGCAACGGCAACCGGCTGCTGCTGGAGTTGTTCGACGCCAAGGTCGAGCTGGTGGACAACCTGGACAACGCCGATGAGCAGCTACAAGCGCTGGCCGGTCGCCTGCGCAGCAACGGGAAAAAACCCTACCTGGTGCCGATTGGTGGTTCGAACGCCTTGGGCGCACTGGGTTATGTGCGCGCAGGCCTGGAACTGGCCGAGCAGATCAAGGACACCGGGATTGAGTTCGCCGCCGTGGTACTGGCCTCGGGCAGTGCCGGCACCCACAGCGGCCTGGCGCTGGCGCTGAGCGAAGCCCTGCCGGTGTTGCCTGTCATCGGCGTGACGGTTTCGCGCAGCGAGGAGGACCAGTTTCCAAAGGTCCAGGGCCTGGCCGAGCGCACGGCAGCGTTGCTCGACGTCGCCCTTCCAGAAGCGTTCAAAGTGAACCTGTGGGACGAGTATTTCGCCCCCCGCTACGGTGAACCCAACGCCGGGACACTGGCAGCGGTCAAGCTGCTGGCCAGCCAGGAAGGGCTGCTGCTCGATCCGGTCTACACCGGCAAGGCCATGGCCGGCCTGCTCGACGGCATGGGGCGCGACCGTTTCGACGAAGGCCCGATCATCTTCCTGCACACCGGCGGCGCACCGGCGTTGTTTGCCTACAGCGCGGCGTTCTGAGATATCGGGGGAACCTCTATGTGGGAGCGAGCCTGCTCGCGATAGCGGTGGATCAGCCAAGATCAATTTGGCTGAAAGACCATCGCGAGCAGGCTCGCTCCCACAGGAGAAATCCATTACATATTGGAATATGTAGTTGATTTAATATTATTTTCCAATCTATAAAAGCCACCCTATAGTCTCGCCGCAGGCGCATTTGCCGCGAGACGCCCAAGCTGCTTTAAGGCAGGATGTGGCAATCTTTTCGGATCGCGGCTACGCCTTATCTCAGCCAAAATAACCGCTTCATAAGAAAACACAGGGGCTTGTCATGAATTTTTCCGCATTACGTCGCAACCTGTTGGTAGGTTCGCTGGGCCTGGCATTGAGCGCCGGCTTGTTGGGGCAAGCGGTTGCCGGTGAGCAACTGCAGAAGATCAAGGACGCCGGCGAAATCAAGATCGGCCTGGAAGGCACTTATCCACCGTTCAGTTTCGTTGATGAGAGCGGCAAACTGACCGGCTTCGAAGTGGAGTTCTCCGAAGCCCTGGCCAAGGAGCTGGGTGTGAAGGTCAAGCTGCAGACGACCCCATGGGCCGGCATCCTCGCGGCTTTGGAATCCAAGCGTCTGGACGCAGTGGTCAACCAGGTGACCATCTCCGAGGAGCGTAAGAAAAAGTACGATTTCTCCGAGCCGTACACCGTTTCCGGGATTCAAGCGCTGGTCCTGACCAAGAAAGCCGCCGAGCTGAACATCAAGAAGGCCGCCGACCTGGACGGTAAAAAAGTCGGCGTGGGCCTGGGCACCAACTACGAACAGTGGGTCAAGGCAGCAGTACCGGGCGCCCAAGTCAAAACCTACGATGACGACCCAACCAAGTTCCAGGACCTGCGCGTCGGCCGTATCGATACCATCCTGATCGACCGCCTGGCCGCGCTGGAATACGCCAAGAAAGCCAAGGACACCTCCGTCACCAGCGAAGCCTTTTCGCGCCAGGAGTCCGGTATTGCCCTGCGCAAAGGCGAGCCTGAGCTGCTGGCAGCCGTGAACAAGGCCATCGAAAAACTGCGCGCCGACGGTACGCTGAAAAAGCTTTCGGAAAAATACTTCAGCGCTGACGTTACCCAATAATGGAAGCAGCTCTTCAACTCGCACTGGACTCCGCGCCCTTCCTGCTCAAGGGCGCGTATTACACGGTCATCCTCAGCCTGGGCGGCATGTTTTTCGGCTTGCTGCTGGGGTTCGGCCTGGCGCTGATGCGCCTGTCGCGCTTCAAACTGGTGAACTGGATCGCCCGCATCTACGTGTCGTTCTTTCGCGGCACGCCGTTGCTGGTGCAGTTGTTCGTGATCTATTACGGGTTGCCGCAACTGGGCATCGAGCTGGATCCGCTACCGGCGGCCCTGATCGGTTTCTCGCTGAACATGGCCGCCTACGCGTGTGAAATCCTGCGGGCCGCCATCAGCTCCATCGAGCGCGGCCAGTGGGAAGCGGCGGCAAGCATCGGCATGACCCGCGCCCAGACCCTGCGCCGGGCCATCCTGCCGCAAGCCGCACGCACGGCCCTGCCGCCGTTGGGCAACAGCTTCATTTCCCTGGTCAAGGACACCGCGCTGGCGGCGACCATCCAGGTACCGGAGCTGTTCCGCCAGGCGCAGTTGATCACCGCGCGAACCTTCGAAATCTTCACCATGTACCTTGCCGCCGCGCTGATCTATTGGGTTCTGGCCAGCGTGCTCTCGCACCTGCAGAACGTCCTGGAAGCCCGGGTCAATCGGCATGACCAGGAGTCCTGACCCATGATTGTCGTGGAAAAACTGACAAAGCAGTTCAAGGGTCAGGTGGTGCTCAACGGCATCGACTTGAAGATCGAAGAAGGCGAAGTGGTTGCGATCATCGGTCCCAGCGGCTCGGGCAAGACCACCTTCCTGCGCTGCTTGAACTTCCTCGAAGAGCCTACCAGTGGCCGGATCAAGGTCGGCGACATCGAAATCGATGGCAGTCGCCCGCTGAACCAGCAACAGGGCCTGGTGCGCCGTTTGCGCCAGCAGGTGGGCTTCGTGTTCCAGAACTTCAACCTGTTTCCCCATCGCACCGCATTGGAAAATGTCACTGAAGGCCCGCAGGTGGTGAAAAAAATCCCCCGCGCCGAAGCCGAAGCCATGGGGCGCAAGCTCTTGGCCAAGGTCGGCTTGGCCGGCAAGGAGGACGCCTATCCACGGCGCCTTTCCGGCGGCCAGCAACAGCGCGTGGCGATTGCCCGGGCGTTGGCGATGGAACCGGCGGTGATCCTGTTCGACGAGCCGACCTCGGCCCTCGATCCGGAACTGGTGGGCGAGGTACTGGCAACCATTCGCGGCTTGGCCGAAGAAAAACGCACCATGGTCATCGTGACCCACGAAATGGGTTTCGCCCGGGATGTGGCCAACCGCGTGGTGTTTTTCGACAAAGGCGTGATCGTCGAACAAGGTGAAGCCAAGGCCTTGTTTGCAGCCCCCAAGGAAGAACGCACGCGACAGTTCCTCAGCAAGTTCCTCTCCGCCGGGCACGGCGCTCAGTAAGTTATGGGCAGTGTCATCACTTCCAGGGATGGAAGTGGGACCGCTGCCACACACTCAACACAACACTGCCATCAACTTGGCTATAACGAAACAACTTGAAACTTGCGCCCCGCTCAACATCCGCGACCGTTTTATGTGCGCATGGACATACCTCTCGTAACACTTCCCTGCGGCCCAAGCGCCCCTCCTCTTTAGTCTCAAGACGCTCTTTCGAGCTTTTTAAAAAACCGGCTGGCTTAGGAAAAAGGCCTGTGACGCCGCGCATTCTTAACATGCATGCGTAGGACGTTTCTGAAGCCTTTCACAATGAATTATTAAGCAAGTGCCTCTATTGACACTGAAACTATTGAGCCCTTATCTAGTGCCCAACAGGCGATGCACATTATTTATTTTCTGCACAGTGACTAGGCGCAGCCTAGCCTATATGGCTGCACATAAAATATGTCGCGATCAGTCATCGCCGTTGATCTTCCCGAAACGGACTTAGTTTTCAAGCATCAAGGAGAACACCATGACATGTAAGTCGAAGAGTCCTGAACTGGCCGCCCCCAC
>NZ_MUOA01000098.1:0-29589 GCF_002001065.1 Pseudomonas sp. A25(2017)
CGCGAATGCGGTGGGTCAGCTAGCAAATGTGCCGTCTGACCCACCGCATTCGCGAGCAAGCCCGCTCCCACATGATATCTAAAGTGGGTGGAATTCAGCGCACGACAAACCGCTGCTGCGTCAGCAGCCGATCACCCTGGAACACCATGAACCGCCATTCCCCCGGCACCACTTCGTGGCTTTCGGTGAATTCGTAGGCCATGACATCCTGAGGCGCGCCGGGCACCAGCTTCTGGATGATCTCGAACTTATCGTGGCGCACGCCATCGGGGGTGCGGATGCCGGGGGTGAAATACAACAGGGTCAACGGCTGGTCGTCCGCGACCTTGCCAGCCAACTGATAGCGCATGCCGAACTTGGTGCCCAGCTTCGCCGGCACGCTCTCGGTCTGGCGGATCTGCTCGTTGCTGCGCCGCAGGACCCGCTCTCCCGATTGCAGCTCGGCTTGCGGCCCTTCGAAGACGCCGTATTCCACCGGGCCTTCGACACGGACTTCGGCCTGTGCCAGGCCGCAGGTCAACAACAGCGCGACCAGTGCGCTTGAACGGGTGAGGTGCATAGTGCGCTCCTTGATTGAGATGAGCGCGAGGGTATGACGCGGGAGTGACAGGCTGATGACAAAGCGATGTTGGTCTGTGGGAGCAAAGCTTGCTCGCGATGCAGGCACCTCGTTTCCCCGGAAGCCGGCGTCGTCTTCATCGCGGGCAAGCCTTGCTCCCACACAACACCGCCAGAAAGTTATCCCGCGCCACCTTCCGCGCCACGTCTTGCGGCAAGGCATCGAGAAACGGATCGAAGCTGCGCAGCTCCTTGCCCAACTTGTTGAACCGCCCGACGACATCCGACCCCACCATGAAGCGCTCAGGAAAGCGCTCCACCAGCTTTACCCACTCATCCCGGGGCTTACCCGCCTCGTCCAGCAAGTACGGCGTGAGCACGCTCCAGGACAGGTCTATGTACAGATTGGGGTAAGCCTCGAGCATGCGGGTCAGGGTCGGCAACAGAAAATCCAAGCGGGTCTGGTGGCGATGGATTTCCATGCTGGTACCGGCGTGGGCCCAGATGAAGCGCGTGTGCGGGTGATTGCGCAACGGCTCCTCGATTTCTGCCAGGTACAGCGGATTTTTCTCACGCTTGGAAGTGATGTTGGAATGCAGCATCACCGGCAGGTCGTTCTCGGCCGCCAGGTGATAGATCCGCGTCATGGCTTCGTTGTTGGCCCGAGGGGTGTCGCCCGAGGTCAGCGCCGTCAGGTCGTCATGGCGGGTGAAGACTTCGCCGATGCCTTGCCACAACCCCGGGTAGAGATCGAGCATGCGCTGGATGTGGGCGGCGGAGTTCTTGTCGTTGGGGTTGAAGCCCGACAGGAATGGATGGAAGTGCCGGCGCTGTTCGTCGGTCAGCTTGCTCACCGCTGCAGCGACAATCACGTCGGTGGCGCTGTACCAATAGGCATCCGCGTCGTCACCGGCGTAATAGCGCGGACGCTTGGGTTCGTCCTCATGCCATTTCTTGGCCACCGGCACACCGGAAATCATCACATGTTCAATGCGATTGTCCGCCATTGCCTGGAGCAGCTTGGGCATGCCGGCGGTTTCCTGAAAGAAATCGACGTAATGCAGGTGCGCATCGCTGTAGGCATATTCGCGGGCCACGGCGCCGCTACTCGAAACGACCAGCAACCAGGCGAAGATCAAACGGGTCAAGGGCACGAGCAGTCTCCAAAAGCCATGAACACCGTAGACCCCAACCGTCCCGCTCGGGTTCAAGGCGCATCTGCCGCGCCTGCCGGCGGCGGGTTATGCTTCGTGCAACCGTTGTTCAACCTGGAAGACAACATGACCACTCCCCTGACCATTCGCCCCCGCGCCGAAGATGTCGAAGGCCAGCCGATTCTTCGCCCGCTGCCGTCCGCCAAATGCCGCAGCGTCGGGCCTTTCGTGTTCTTCGATCACATGCTGCAAACCACCTACCCGGCCGGCAGAGGCATGAACATCCGCCAGCATCCGCATATCGGCCTGTCCACCCTCACTTACCTGTTCGAAGGAAAACTCCAGCACAAGGACAGCCTGGGTTCCGACCAGGTGGTGAACGCCGGGGATGTCAGCTGGATGACCGCCGGCAGCGCCATCGCCCATGTCGAGCGCACCCCTGAGTCATTGCTGGGCAGCGCGTTTGTCATGCACGGGTTGCAAGTCTGGCTGGCCTCACCCCAGTCCCACGAACAGGGCCCGGGGCACTACAGTCATCACCCGGCACACAGCCTGCCGGTCAGCGAGAACCTGGGGGTCAGCATCCGCATGATCGCCGGGTCAGGCTTTTGCCTGGAATCGCCGGTGCCGGTGCTGTCGCCGACGCTTTATGCCGAGTTGAAACTGCAAACCGCGACGACCTTGCTGATTCCCACCGAGCATGCAGAGCGGGCCCTGTATGTGTTGAGCGGCGAGGCGTCATTGGATGGCGAGCCGTTAGAAGCCCATTCCCTGGTGATACTGCCGACAGGGGAAGAAATGACGCTGTTTGCCGACAGTGACTGCCATGCCGTGCTGTTCGGCGGTGCGCCCCTGGACGGGCCGCGACGGATCAACTGGAATTTCGTTTCCAGCGACCCGGCCCGGATCGATGAAGCTCGCCGGCGCTGGGCGGCTGGAGACTGGCCGACGGTGCCGGGGGAAAGCGAGCGGATCGAGTTGCCCTAGATTCACAACATCCTGTGGCGAGGGAGCTTGCTCCCGCTCGACTCTGTAGGAGCTGGCGAAGCCTGCGATCTTTTGATCTTGATCTTTCGCTTGAGATTCAAGTGACTGGGGAAAGATCGCAGCCTCGTTTCACTCGACAGCTCCTACACAGCTCCTACAGGCCCAGCGGGAGCAAGCTCCCTCGCCACAGGTTCAACTTGAAGCATTCAGCCCCTGAACACTTCATCCAACAAATTATGCATCGACCTGAACGCTCGCCCGGCCACCTTGGCGTCGTACATCATCTTGCCCGGCACATTGGCCTGCGGGTCGGTGAACGAATGCACCGCACCGCCGTAGCTCAGCAGTTGCCAATCCACCCCGACGGCGTTCATTTCAGCTTCGAAGGCCGGTAGCTGCTCTTTCGGCACCAGCGGGTCGGAGGCGCCATGCATGACCAACACCGCGCCCTTGATGTTCTGCGCATCGGCCGGGTTCGGTGTATCCAGGGTGCCGTGGAAGGAAATCGCCGCCTTCAGCGGTGCGCCGCTGCGGGCCAGTTCCAGGGCGCAGCAGCCACCGAAGCAAAAGCCGAACGTGGCCAGCCTGGAAGCGTCGACCTGCGCTTCGCCCTGGCTCTGCAGTTGCTCGAGCGCCGCCTGCATGCGCTTGCGCAACAACGCCCGGTCGTTCTTGAGGGGCATCATCGCCGCTCCCGCCTCATCGGCATTGCTCGGGCGGACCGCCTGCCCGTACAGGTCGGCGATCAACACCACATAACCGTTGGCCGCCACCGATCTGGCGATGTCCTCGGCTCCCCCCCCTACGCCCATCCAATTTGGCGCCATCAGCAAACCCGGGCGCGAGCCCTGTTGGCTGATGTCGAAGGCCAGGCGACCTTCATAACTTTGACCATCGATCTGATAGACCAGCGAACGAACCGTAACCTGACTCATGGCGGACTCCTCTTGAACGGAACACCAGAAAAGAAAAAACCCGCCGAAGCGGGTTTTTCCTGCACTTGCTTAAGCTGACAGTTCAACCAGCAGCTTGTTCAGGCGACGCACATACGCCGCCGGGTCCTTCAGGCTGTCGCCAGCCGCCAGGGCCGCTTGGTCGAACAGGATGTGCGACAGATCGCCGAAACGCTCTTCGCTCTGCTCGTTGTCGAGCTTTTCCACCAGCGGGTGGGCCGGGTTGAATTCGAAGATCGGCTTGGAGTCCGGGACTTTCTGGCCGCTGGCTTCGAGGATCTGGCGCATTTGCAGGCCCAGGTCCTGCTCACCGATGGCCAGGATTGCCGGGGAATCGGTCAGGCGGTGCGAGACACGCACTTCGCTGACTGCATCGCCCAGGGCCGTCTTGATCCGCTCGACCAGGCCTTCCTTGCTCTTGGCGACTTCTTCGGCGGCTTTCTTGTCTTCTTCCGAATCCAGGTTGCCGAGGTCCAGGTCACCACGGGCCACATCGACGAAGCTCTTGCCGTCGAACTCGCTGAGGTAGCTCATCAGCCATTCATCGATGCGGTCGGTCAGCAGCAGCACTTCGATGCCTTTCTTGCGGAAGACTTCCAGGTGCGGGCTGTTCTTGACCTGTGCATAAGTTTCACCGGTCAGGTAGTAGATCTTGTCCTGGCCTTCCTTGGTACGGGCCAGGTAATCGGCCAAGCCAACGATCTGCTCGCCATCGTCACCCTGGGTCGACGCAAAGCGCAGCAGGCCGGCGATTTTCTCTTTGTTGGCGAAGTCCTCGGCCGGGCCTTCCTTCATCACTTGGCCGAAGTTTTTCCAGAAGCCCTTGTACTGCTCGGGCTCGTTCTTCGCCAGTTTTTCCAGCATGTCCAGCACGCGCTTGGTCAGTGCCGACTTCATCGAATCGATGATCGGATCTTTCTGCAGGATTTCCCGCGAAACGTTCAGCGACAAATCGTTGGAATCCACCACGCCCTTGATGAAGCGCAGGTACAGCGGCAGGAACGATTCGGCCTGGTCCATCACGAACACGCGCTGCACGTACAGCTTCAGGCCGCGTGGCGCTTCGCGCTGGTACAAATCGAAAGGTGCACGGGCCGGCACGTACAGCAACGAGCTGTACTCCAGCTTGCCTTCGACCTTGTTATGGCTCCAGCTCAGCGGGTTCTCGAAGTCGTGGGCGATGTGCTTGTAGAACTCCTGGTATTCCTCGTCTTTCACCTCGGTGCGCGGACGGGTCCACAAGGCACTGGCGCGGTTGACGGTTTCCCATTCCACTTCAGGCTTTTCTTCGCCTTCGGCAGCGGTGACTTCCTTCGGCAGCTCGATCGGCAGCGCGATATGGTCGGAGTACTTCTTGATGATGTTGCGCAGGCGCCAGCCATCGGCGAACTCGTCTTCGCCGGACTTGAGGTGCAGCACAATGCGGGTGCCGCGATCAGCCTTGTCGACGGTGGCGACTTCAAACTCGCCCTCGCCCTTGGACGACCAGTGCACACCTTCGCTCGCAGCGAGGCCGGCACGGCGGCTGAACACTTCGACCTGGTCGGCAACGATGAACGCGGAATAGAAACCGACGCCGAACTGACCGATCAGGTGGGAATCTTTCTTCTGATCGCCCGACAGGTTCTTCATGAAGTCGGCGGTGCCGGACTTGGCGATGGTGCCCAGGTGCGTGATCACCTCTTCGCGGCTCATGCCGATGCCGTTGTCTTCGAGGGTGACGGTTTTCGCGTCCTTGTCGAAGCTCACACGGATTTTCAGCTCAGCGCCGCCTTCCAGCAATTCAGGCTTGGAAAGGGCTTCGAAACGTAATTTGTCGACAGCGTCAGAGGCGTTCGAAATCAACTCGCGAAGGAAAATTTCCTTATTGGAATACAGCGAGTGAATCATCAGGTGCAGCAGTTGCTTCACCTCGGTCTGGAAGCCCAGGGTTTCCTTTTGAGTTTCCACGCTCATGGTCATCAAACTCCAAGTGGATGGTGGTGTCCGCCTCGCTGAGATTGGCGGCGGGATGTCCTCAAGGTGGGGGCAACGCTGATGATTTCAAGGGCGATCCGGTTTTGACGGCTCCTGGATCTTGAAATGGGCCCGGGCAGTGGCGATGGGCTCGGCCTCGACGCCTTGCCAGGCGGTGATCGCGACGTTGGCCACCCGCCTCTGGCACCTGGCCGGGTACTGATGGAAATGTGTTGCGAAGAAATTGCCTGAGCCACGGATAATCGCTGCTTTAATACCCGACGGCGGTTCACGAAGAACAATGGCCGAGTAAAAAGGAGCGTCAATGCATCAGGTAAAGCTGCCACTAGGTGGAGCGTTATGGATGGCAGCAAGCCTGCTTTCATTCATAGGCATGGCCGTCGCGGCCCGAGAGCTTTCCACGTTCATGTCGATCTTCGAGATCCTGTTTTTCAGGTCCTTGGTCGGACTGATCATTATTTTTCCGGTTATTTACCAACAGCGCGCCACGCTCAAACAAGCCCGTGACCTGGGTCTACAGATTGGCAGGAACGCAGTTCACTTCGCCGGACAATATGCCTGGACCATTGGCGTGGCATCGCTTCCGTTGGTTAAGGTCTTTGCCCTGGAGTTCACCACCCCGATATGGGTTTCCCTCCTGGCGTTTTTATTCTTGAAGGAAAAACTCTCCACCGCCAGGGTACTCGCCGCCATCGGCGGTTTCCTGGGCGTCCTGGTCATTCTAAGGCCCGGCCTTGATAGCATTGAACCCGCCGCGTTTATCGTTCTTCTGGCCGCCATGGGCTACGCAACATCCATCATCATGGTGAAAAAACTGACGTTGACCAGCAGTCCCGCCATCATCGTGATCTGGATGGTGCTTCTACAATTGCCCTTGGGCCTTGGTCTGTCCCTGGCACAATGGCGTACCCCTACGCTCGCCTGCATCCCCTGGATCCTGCTGTTGGGCATAACGGGTTTAAGTGCACACTTCGCCATGGCCAAGGCACTGAGCGTCATGGAAGCCTCCATTGCCATCCCGATTGATTTTTTCAGGGTGCCACTCATTGCCGTCGTTGGTTTTTTTCTCTACAGCGAGCCTCTCGAAATCTGGGTATTGGTCGGCGCAGTGATTATCTTCGCCTCAAACTATCTGACCTTCCGGGTCGAACAAAGGAACATGCCATCGTCAACTTCACCGAGCTCCGAGTGATCAGCTCAAGGGCGATCCGGTTTTGACGGCTCCTGGATCTTGAAATGTGCCCGGGCGGTGGCGATGGGTTGTGCCTCGACGTCTTGCCAGGCGGTGATCGCGACGTTGGCGACCCGCCGGCCCTGGCGCCAGACCTGGCATTTGGCGTAGGTGTCGCGAAACTGTCCGGTGCGCAGGTAATCCAGGGAAAAGTCGATGATTTTCGGTATGCCTGGCGTGCCGGTGGCGATCAACAAATGCACGGCAGCGGCCAGCTCCATGAAACCGGCGATGACGCCGCCGTGGATGGCCGGCAGTAAAGGGTTACCAATGTTGTCTTTGTTGGCCGGCAGGCGAAACACCAAGTCGTCGCCCTGGCGCGTGCATTCGACGCCGATCAGTTGGGCATAGGGAATCGAGGCGAGCAGCAGCGCGTAGTCGCCCTGCTCACAGGCGCGGCGCAGTTGTTCCTGGGTGGTATCGGTCATGGCTGGCCCACGGCGGTCATCGGGCTGGCCTTCCCCATGCCCCTGGCATGCTGGCCCAGGCGCATGAAGGTGCCCACCACATGTGCAATGGGTTTCTCGGGGTCGTCCTGATAGGCGAAACCCCGGCTGAAGATCACGTCCGGGGTGACCCGATAGCATTGCGCGAAGCCGTAGACATCCTTGTGGGGCTCGGCGGCGTGCATGTAGTCGATACGCAGGTCGAGGGTGGGACAGACTTCGAATTGCGGCAGCACACATAGGGTCGACATGCCGCACGCGGTGTCCATCAATGAGGTCAACGCCCCACCGTGGATGATGCCTGTCAGGGGATTTCCGACGATTTGCGGGCTGAACGGCAGGATGACCGTCAGCCCGTCACGACTGGCGCTGTGCAGCTTCAAGCCCAGCACCTGGCAATGCCTGAGTGCGGATAAAAAGCGTGTCGCACGCTCAAAAACGGGGTCTTCGGCCATTTGATTAACGCTCCAGTGAGTGACGAGACCTGACGACAGGTGCGATCCACAAAGTTCCGTTGCAGTGCAAAGTTATATATCTGTTATGCAACAGGAACTTAATCCGAGGGGTGGCGTTCAAAAGGCCAGTAGTTATTTCCATAAGGAGAAACACCCCATGCGTAAGACTTTTGCTATTGCCTTGATGTTGGCCGCTTCCCTCGGTCTCGCTGCCTGCGATAAAAAATCCGAGGACAAAGCTCAAGATGCCCAACAACACGCTGAGCAAGCTCAGCAAGACATGAACAAAGCACAGGATAAAGTGAACGACGCGGCGAAAGAAAACGCCGAAGCCGCCAAAGCTCAGTCTGAATCGAACAGCGCCGCTCAGCAGGAACAAGCCCCTGCTCCTGCCGCGCCTAAAACCAACTGATACGGTTTTAGCGGCAAAAGAAAACCCGCCTGGTGCGGGTTTTCTTTTGCCTGCGATTTGGCGGCGTCGCCTGTCAGGCCGCTTCCTTGCCCACCTCGGACACTGGCGCTTCGGTGGGGGTATAGACCATCACATCCAGCACATCGGAGTGAAACTCGCGCTGGTACAACACAAACACCACGCCGGCACTCATCAACATGAATAACCAGGGGCTGACGAACCACGCCAACATGGTCATGCCGAAGTAATAGGCACGCAGGCCGAAGTTGAACTGGTTGGCGGCCATGGAGATCACTCGCGCCGCTCTTAGTGCAAAGGCCTTGCGCTCTTGCTCCGACACATGGCGCTCGCCGATCATCGGTGCCGAGCCAATCAGGACCGCCGCGAAGTTGTACTGGCGCATGCACCAACTGAACGTGAAGAACGCATACACGAACACCAGTGCCAGGCACAGCAACTTGACCTCCGCCATGCCCTGGGAAGCCTGCTGTACCATGGGGATGTCCGCCAGCAACGACACCGCCCGATCGGACGCGCCGAGTACTGTCAGGATACCGGCCAGGATGATCAGTGTGCTGGAGGCGAAAAATGATGCGTTGCGCTCCAGGTTGCCGATCACGCTGGCATCGGCGATACGGTTCTCACGCAGCAGCATGCGGCGCATCCAGTCTTCGCGGTACAGGTGCATCACACTGGCCAGGCAGGCCGTGTCGCGCGCCTTCCAGGTGGCATAACGGGTGTAGCCCGCCCAGCAGATGATGAACCAGGCGGCGGCAAGCAGGTGGATCAGGTTGGCTTGGATGAATGACATTCGATTTCCTGTGACGAAACAAAATCTGTGGCAATAGTATCAGCGAACCCTGTGGGAGCGAGCCTGCTCGCGATAGCGGTATAACGTTCACTTCGATGTCGGCAGCTCCAACGCTATCGCGAGCAGGCTCGCTCCCACAGTCCACGGAAAAAGACACTGCACTCAAAAAAATGCCCCGTATCGATTGATACGGGGCATTTCAGTTCTTGCCGATGGATCTGCCAGTAGGCCGCTTAAGCCAACGCTTCGCTGCGTTTGCCCAGCAGGCGATCGCACACCACCGCGACCGCCAGGGTCATCACCGAAGGCACCAGCCAGGCCAGGCCTTGCTCGCTCAGCGGCAGATGGGCCAGTTGCGTCGGCATCCAGTCCGCCAGGCCGGCGCCCTTGAGCGCATCGATCAGGCCAAACAGGAATGACACCAGCATCACCGGGCCAACGATGCGCCCCTGCTCGTGCCAGAAGTCCTTGCAGAAGCTCAGGGCCACCAGGGCGATGCACGGTGGGTAGATCGCGGTGAGGACCGGAATCGAGAAGGCGATCAGCTTGGTCAGGCCCAGGTTGGACACCAGCAGCGAAAAGGCCGCCAGGATCACGACCAGGGTCTTGTAGGACAGCGGCAGTACGCGGCTGAAGTACTCGGCGCAGGCACAGGTCAGGCCGACAGCAGTCACCAGGCACGCCAGGGAGATCAGCACCGCCAGGAAACCGCTGCCCAGGCTGCCGAAGGTGTGTTGCACGTAGGCATGCAGCACAGCCGCGCCGTTGGTCGCGCCCATGGCCACTTCATGGCTGCCCGAACCCAGGCGGAACAGGCTGACGTAGACCAGCGCCAGGCCCACCCCGGCAATCAGCCCGGCGATGATCGCATAGCGGGTGATCAAGGCCGGCGACTCGACGCCCCGGGAACGGATCGCGTTGACGATGACAATGCCGAACACCAAGGCGCCCAGGGTATCCATGGTCAGGTAGCCATTGATGAACCCTTGGGAGAACGGTGCCGCGATGTACTCGGGGGTGGCCACGCCGATATCACCCGTGGGCAAGACAAACGCCGCGATGCCGAGCACGGCCAGGGCGATGATCTTCAGTGGCGCGAGGAAGCGTCCGACGGTGTCCAGCAGGCGGCCCGGGTAGAGCGAGATGAAAAACACCAGCAGGAAATACGCTGCGCTGTAGAGGAACAGCGCCAGCGGGCTTTCACCGGTCAACGGCGCCAAGCCGACTTCGAACGAAACGGTGGCGGTACGCGGCGTGGCGAACAACGGGCCGACGGCCAGGTAGCACACCGCCGCCAGCAAGCCGCCGGCGACCTTGCCGATGGGGCTGCTCAAGGCGTCCATCGCCCCGCCCACCTTGGCCAGTGCAACGACCGTGATGACCGGCAGCCCGACCGCCGTGATCAAAAAGCCCAGCGCCGCCATCCAGACATGAGGCCCGGACTGCAAACCGACGATAGGCGGGAAGATGATGTTGCCGGCCCCGACGAACAGGGCAAATGTCATGAAACCGAGCGCCAGGATGTCCTGGCCTTTCAACACTTTCATTAAGGAAACCACACTACTGAATCGGAATTTAGAGAGGGATTTCCCTTATGGGTGAGGGAAATGCTGCCGATCCGTATGGGACCGACCCGTTTAGCGCGGCGCTTCCTTGTGGGCAGCGGTCGCAAAAATGGCTGCTAGCCTAACGAATTTAGCGAGAGAACGCACTGTTAAGGGGCGAACTATCCGATGCACGACGTTCGTGTGTCGCGTTTACGTATCTATTTTCCTGCGAAGCCCCTGTGGCAAGGGGATTTATCTGTGGAGCAAGGCTTTGTGGGAGCAAGGCTTGCCCGCGATGGCGTCAGCGTGAACTTGACAGATAGAACTGGGTCGCCTGCATCGCGGGCAAGCCTTGCTCCCACAGGGCCTTGCTCCCACAGAGTGGACTGCACCCCAAAAACCTTGCCCCTACGGCCCCAGAAACGACAAAGGCCACCCGAAGGTGGCCTTTGTTGCTGGAACAAAAAAGTCAGCCGAAGCTTACTTCTTCATTTCCCAGCCAGTCAGCTCGGCCAGGGCCTTGCCGATGTCTGCCAGCGAACGCACGGTTTTCACGCCTGCGTCTTGCAGAGCAGCGAATTTCTCGTCTGCAGTGCCTTTGCCGCCAGAGATGATTGCGCCAGCATGGCCCATGCGCTTGCCCGGAGGAGCAGTCACACCAGCGATGTAGGAAACAACCGGCTTGGTCACGTTGGCCTTGATGTAGGCAGCCGCTTCTTCTTCAGCCGAACCGCCGATCTCACCGATCATGACGATCGCTTCGGTCTTCGGGTCTTCCTGGAACAGCTTCAGGATGTCGATGAAGTTCGAGCCTGGGATCGGGTCACCGCCGATGCCGACGCAAGTCGACTGACCGAAACCGGCGTCAGTGGTCTGCTTCACAGCTTCGTAGGTCAGGGTGCCGGAACGGGAAACGATACCGACCTTGCCTGGCAAGTGAATGTGACCTGGCATGATGCCGATCTTGCATTCGCCTGGAGTGATCACGCCTGGGCAGTTAGGGCCGATCAGGGTGATACCCAGCTCGTCGCACTTGACCTTGGCTTCCAGCATGTCGATGGTCGGGATGCCTTCGGTGATGCAGACGATCAGCTTGATGCCGCCGAACGCTGCTTCAAGGATGGAGTCCTTGCAGAAAGGAGCTGGAACGTAGATCACGCTGGCGGTGGCGCCAGTGGCGGCTACAGCGTCTTTCACGGTGTTGAACACTGGCAGGCCCAGGTGCTCGGTGCCGCCCTTGCCCGGTGTTACGCCGCCAACCATCTTGGTGCCGTATTCGATGGCTTGCTGGGTGTGGAAACTACCTTGCGAACCGGTAATACCCTGGCAGATAACCTTGGTGTCTTTATTGATCAGGACGCTCATTATTTGCCCTCCGCAGCTTTGACAACTTGTTGAGCAGCGTCGGTCAGGCTGGTAGCAGCGATGATGTTCAAACCGCTTTCTGCCAGTACTTTAGCGCCCAGCTCAGCGTTGTTGCCTTCAAGGCGAACAACAACCGGGATTTTCACGCCAACTTCTTTCACGGCGCCGATGATGCCTTCGGCAATCATGTCGCAGCGAACGATGCCGCCGAAGATGTTGACCAGTACTGCAGCGACGTTGGTGTCGGACAGGATGATCTTGAACGCTTCGGTTACGCGTTCCTTGGTAGCACCACCGCCCACGTCGAGGAAGTTGGCTGGCTTGCCGCCATGCAGGTTGACGATGTCCATGGTACCCATGGCCAGGCCAGCACCGTTGACCATGCAGCCGATGTTACCTTCCAGGGCTACGTAGTTCAGTTCGAACTTGGCAGCGTGCGCTTCGCGCGGATCGTCTTGCGACGGATCGTGGAAAGTCTTCAGCTTAGGCTGACGGTACATGGCGTTGGCGTCGATGTTGATCTTGGCATCGAGGCAGTGCAGGTCGCCGTCGGCCTTGATCACCAGCGGGTTCACTTCCAGCAGCGCCAGGTCGTGATCCTTGAACAGCTTGGCCAGACCTACGAAGATCTTGGCGAACTGAGCAACTTGCTTGCCTTCCAGGCCCAGCTGGAATGCCAGCTCGCGACCCTGGAATGGCTGTGCGCCAACCAGTGGATCGATGGTGGCCTTGAGGATTTTCTCAGGGGTATCGTGAGCGATTTTCTCGATGTCCACGCCACCTTCGGTGGAAGCCATGAACACGATGCGGCGGCTCGAACGGTCAACGACAGCGCCCAGGTACAGCTCTTTAGCGATATCAGTGCACGATTCAACCAGGATCTTGGTCACTGGCTGACCGTTGGCGTCAGTCTGGTAAGTCACCAGACGCTTGCCCAGCCACTGCTGTGCGAAGGCTTTGGCGTCTTCTTTGCTGCGAACCAGCTTGACGCCGCCCGCTTTACCGCGACCACCGGCGTGAACCTGGGCTTTGACAACCCATTCGCTGCCGCCGATTTTGTCGCAAGCTTCTGCTGCCGCTTCCGGGGTGTCTACCGCGTAACCGGTGGATACTGGCAGGCCGTACTCAGCGAACAGCTGCTTACCCTGATACTCGTGAAGATTCATGCTTATTACCGTCTTCGTTAGGTACTGCGCATTCGGTGCTGCACCGTTCTGGTGCCGCACCACCTGTGACTGCTGCTTGCGTAGCGTTCCAGTTAACCGGTTCGGCTACGCAAGGCTGCGTCCAGCGGATATTCCGCGGTGAGTCTTGCTCGCAAGGCTCACGACGGGCCATACCGCCGTGGTTTCTTATTGTCTATTAACGCTTCTTGCGGTTGGCCACGTGGATGGCGCCGCCATTTACGGCCAGGGCCGCTTCGTGCAAGGCTTCGGACAGGGTCGGATGGGAGAAGACCATCATGCCCAGATCCTCAGCGCTGGTGCCGAATTCCATGCCGATCGCGCCTTGCTGTACCAGCTCGGCAGCGCTTGGGCCAATGACGTGAACGCCCAATACGCGATCCGTCTTGGCATCGGCGATGACTTTCACGAAACCACCGGTATCGTTGGCTGCCATGGCACGGCCACTGGCTGCAAACGGGAAGGTGCCGACGTTAACTTCAACGCCTTCGGCTTTCAAGGCCTGCTCGGTCTTGCCAACCCATGCGATTTCCGGGTGGGTGTAGATAACCGAAGGGATCAGGTCGTAGTTCATCTGGGCTTTGTGGCCCTTGATGCGCTCGACAACCATGATGCCTTCTTCGGATGCCTTGTGTGCCAGCATCATGCCGCGAACCACGTCACCGATGGCGAAGACGCCCGGAACTGCGGTTGCGCACTGGTCGTCGACGGCAATGAAGCCGCGCTCGTCGATTTCCACGCCGCTGTCGGCAGCCAACAGGTCGGTAGTCACAGGACGACGGCCGACCGCGACGATCAGCTTGTCGAAGGTGATGGTCTGTTCGCCGTTGGTGTCGGTGTAGGTCACCACGACTTCTTCGCCGTTGACCTTCGAACCGGTGACGCGAGCGCCCAGCTTGATGTCCAGACCCTGTTTGGTCAGGGTTTTCAGCGCTTCCTTGGAAACCGCAGCGTCAGCGGCCATCAGGAAGGTGTCGAGGGCTTCCAGTACGGTCACTTGCGCACCCAGGCGCGACCATACCGAACCCAGCTCGAGGCCGATCACGCCAGCGCCGATCACGCCCAGGCGTTTTGGCACGGTCTGGAATTCCAGGGCACCGGTGGAGTCGACGATCACGTTCTGGTCGACCGGAGCCGGTGGAATGTCGATCGGACGCGAGCCTGGCGCCAGGATGACGTTCTCGGCTTCGATCACTTCAACCGAACCGTCTGGCTTGGTCACTTCGACTTTCTTGCCCATCAGCAACTTGCCGTGGCCTTCGATGGAGGTCACGCCGTTGGCCTTGAACAGGGTGGCGACACCGCTGGTCAGGTTCTTGACGATGCCAGCCTTGCGGCCAACCATCGCGGCGACGTCCATTTTCACTTCACCGGTAGAGATACCGTGAACGTTGAAGCTTTCTTTCGCTTCCTTGTATTTCCAGGAGCTGTCCAGCAGCGCCTTGGAAGGAATGCAACCGACGTTCAGGCAAGTACCGCCGAGGGCCAGCTTGCCCTCCTTGTCGGTGTATTTCTCGATGCAGGCAGTGGTAAGGCCCAGTTGCGCAGCCTTGATGGCCGCTACGTAGCCGCCAGGGCCCGCACCAATCACTACCACGTCGAATTTCTGAGTCATGAGTCATTCCTTTTCGAATCAAACCGGACGATCACTTGTGATGACCGTCGAGGGACGAAACCGGTTGTTTCAGCAAGAGGCCGGTCAAAACAGACCGGCCCTCGCGGCGAAAATCAGATATCCAGCAGCAGACGAGCCGGATCTTCAAGCAGGTTCTTGATGGTTACCAGGAACGTCACGGCTTCTTTGCCGTCGATCAGGCGGTGATCGTAGGACAGTGCCAGGTACATCATCGGACGAATCACGACCTGACCATTGATCGCCATAGGACGCTGCAGAATGTTGTGCATGCCCAGGATAGCCGCTTGTGGCGGGTTGACGATCGGGGTCGACATCATCGAACCGAATGTACCACCGTTGGTGATGGTGAACGTACCGCCGGTCATCTCTTCGATGGACAGCTTGCCGTCACGGGCCTTCTTGCCGAAGGTGGCGATGCCGCCTTCGATTTCGGCCAGGCTCATCAGTTCGGCGTTACGCAGTACCGGAACCACCAGGCCACGGTCGCTGGAAACAGCAACACCGATATCGGCGTAGCCGTGGTAGACGATGTCGGAACCGTCGATCGACGCGTTGACGGCCGGGAAGCGTTTCAGCGCTTCGGTGGCAGCCTTGACGAAGAACGACATGAAGCCCAGGCGTACGCCGTTGTGGGACTTCTCGAACAGATCCTTGTACTTCGAACGCAGGGCCATGACTTCGGTCATGTCGACTTCGTTGAAAGTGGTCAGCATCGCCATGTTCGACTGGGCTTCTACCAGACGCTTGGCCACGGTAGCGCGAACGCGGGTCATCGGAACGCGTTTTTCAACGCGGTCACCGGCAGCGAACACCGGAGCGGCAGCAGCAGGTGCGGCAGGCTTGGCTGGCGCGGCGGCTGGAGCGGCTTTCTTGGCGGCAACGGCTGCAACCACGTCTTCCTTGGTCACGCGACCACCCTTGCCGGTGCCGGCAACGGAAGCGATGTTGATGCCATTCTCTTCAGCCAGCTTGCGAGCAGCAGGGGCAGCGACTGGATCGTCTTCGCCACCAGCGGCTGGAGCAGCAGCCTGGGCGGCAGCCGGTGCAGCGGCGGCTGGAGCGGCGGCAGCAGCGCCGCCCTCTTCGATCGAGCCCAGGACCTGGTTCGACAGAACGGTAGCGCCTTCCTCGGCAATGATTGCGCCCAGCACGCCGTCAGCTTCGGCCAATACTTCCAGCACGACCTTGTCGGTCTCGATGTCGACGATCAGGTCGTCACGCTTGACGGCCTCGCCTGGTTTCTTGTGCCAGGTGGCAACGGTGCCATCGGCAACCGATTCCGGGAATGACGGGGCTTTGATTTCGATAGCCATTATCTGTGGGTCCTTAAAATTCGGTTTCAGTCAGCGCGAAGGCGTTAAACAGTGAAGGCATCTTGCAGCAGTTTTTCCTGCTGCTCGGCGTGCATCGACGCATAACCACACGCAGGTGCAGCAGAAGCATCACGGCCGGCATATTCCAGGCCCAGGGCCTTGTTATGGTTGCCGATGCTGCGACGCAGGTGATGCTGGCTGCTGTACCACGCGCCTTGGTTCATCGGCTCTTCCTGACACCACACCACATGGGTGAGGTTGGTGTAAGGCGCGATGGCCTCCATCAGGTCTTCTTCCGGGAACGGGTAAAGCTGCTCGATACGCACGATGGCGATGTCTTCGCGGCCTTCGGCACGACGTTTTTCCAGCAGGTCGTAGTAGACCTTGCCGCTGCACATGACCAGGCGAGTGACCTTCGCCGCGTCCAGGGTGTCGATTTCCGAAATAACGGTCTGGAACGAGCCTTCGGCCAGATCCTCGAGCGTGGAGATCGCCAGTTTGTGACGCAGCAGCGACTTCGGTGTCAGCACGATCAGCGGCTTGCGCAGCGGACGGATGACTTGACGACGCAGCAGGTGGTAGATCTGTGCCGGCGTGGTCGGTACACAAACCTGGACGTTGTGCTCGGCACACAGTTGCAGGTAACGCTCCAGACGTGCCGAAGAGTGCTCCGGCCCCTGCCCTTCATAACCGTGTGGCAACAGCATGGTCAGACCGCAGAGACGGCCCCACTTGTGCTCGCCGCTGGTGATGAACTGGTCGACAACCACCTGGGCACCGTTGGCGAAGTCGCCGAACTGGGCTTCCCAGATCACCAACGCCTCAGGCGTGGTGGTCGAGTAACCGTATTCGAACGCCAGCACGGCTTCTTCGGACAGGAACGAATCGTACAGGTCGAAACGTGGCTGGCCCTTGTACAGGTTTTGCAGCGGGACGTAGGTACCCGCGTCCTTCTGGTTGTGCAAGACAGCGTGACGGTGCGAGAACGTACCGCGACCGATGTCCTGACCCGTCATGCGAATCGGGTGACCTTCGAACGCCAGGGTCGCGTACGCCATGGTTTCGGCGTAACCCCAGTTGATCGGCAGGCCGCCGGCTTGCATCTTCTGCCGGTCTTCGTAGATTTTCGCGACCTGGCGCTGAACCACGAAGCCTTCCGGAATTTCCAGCAGCTTGGCGGACAGTTCCTGCAAGGTTTTCAGATCGAAGCGAGTGTCGTGACGCGCGGTCCAGGCGTGGCCCAGATACGGACGCCAGTCCACGAACAACTCTTTGTTCGGCTCTTTGACCAGGCTTTTTACCACGTGCAGACCGTTGTCCAGCGCGTTGCGGTATTCGTCGACTTTCGCCTGAACACGCTCAACGTCCAGCACACCGCTCTGGGTCAGATGATCGGCATACAGCTCACGGGTGGTGCGCTGTTTGGTGATCTGCTGATACATGATTGGCTGGGTGCCGCTTGGCTCGTCGGCCTCGTTGTGGCCGCGACGACGGTAGCAGACCAGGTCGATCACCACGTCACGCTTGAACTGCATGCGGTAGTCGATGGCCAGCTGGGTCACGAACAACACGGCTTCCGGATCATCACCATTCACATGGAGGATCGGCGCCTGGATCATCTTCGCAACGTCGGTCGCATACTCGGTGGAGCGCGAGTCCAGCGGGTTGCTGATGGTGAAACCGACCTGGTTGTTGATCACGATGTGCACGGTACCGCCGGTCTTGAAACCGCGGGTCTGCGACATCTGGAAGGTTTCCATGACCACGCCTTGACCGGCGAATGCCGCGTCACCGTGGATGGAGATCGGCAGTACCTTCTCGCCGGTAGGGTCGTTACGACGATCCTGACGGGCGCGGACCGAACCTTCGACCACTGGAGAAACGATTTCCAGGTGAGACGGGTTGAACGCCATGGCCAGGTGCACTTCGCCACCTGCGGTCATCACGTTGGACGAGAAGCCCTGGTGGTATTTCACGTCACCGGAACCCAGCTCGACCTTCTTCTTGCCTTCGAACTCGTCGAACAGCTCGCGCGGGTTCTTGCCGAAGGTGTTGACCAGCACGTTCAGGCGACCACGGTGGGCCATGCCGATCACGATTTCCTTGGTGCCGTAGGAACCGGAACGCTGGATCAACTCGTCGAGCATCGGAATCAGGCTCTCGCCGCCTTCCAGACCGAAACGCTTGGTACCCGGGTATTTGGTCCCGAGGTATTTCTCGAGGCCTTCGCCGGCGGTGACGCGCTCAAGCAGGTGGCTCTTGATGTCGACAGAGTACGTCGGACGGCCGCGCACGCTTTCCAGACGCTGCTGGAACCACTGGCGCTGCTCGGAATCGGTGATATGCGTAAATTCAGCGCCGATGGTGCGGCAATATGTCTGCTGCAACGCTTCGTGAATTTCGCGTAGGCTCGCTTCCTCTTTGCCGATGAACAGGTCGCCGGCACGGAAGGTCGTATCAAGATCGGCATTGGTCAAGCCGTAGTGAGTGATCGACAGGTCTGCAGGTGCAGGACGCTGCCACAGCCCCAGCGGGTCAAGCTGGGCTGACTGGTGGCCACGCATCCGGTAGGCCTGGATCAGTCGCAGCACTTCAACTTGCTTCTTCTCGTGTTCACTGCTCACGCTGCCGGCAGACACCGGTTGAGCGCGGCGCTGGTTCTTTGCCAGCAACACGAAATGATCGCGAATCGTCGAGTGCGAAACATCAGTGGCAGAGTTACCGTCAGCCGGCAACTTCTGAAAGTAGGTGCGCCATTCTTCTGGCACAGCGTTAGGGTCGTGCAGGTAGAGCTCGTAAAGCTCTTCCACATAGGCAGCGTTACCACCGGAAAGGTGGGCACTGTTCCACATGCGCTGCATCACGCTTTCTTGCATGCTTGGTCACCCTCGATTAGGGGAACACCATCGGCGAAAACACCGAGCAAACTTGCAGAAGTCCGAGTGCAGCGACTAAAACAAGCCACTTAGGATCACGCTGATAGTCCGGGTACCAGCCCGGATGCCCCTGCTTGTCTCATTTCTTCAAAATAAGAACCGCCGCTTTGTAAGCGGCTGTTCTGGTTATAGCCTCAGCGCGGGTTGAAGCCCGCGCCTGGCCTTCTACGGGTAAAGCGGTCCTACGGGTACAGCAGCTGAATCACACACCGCTCTGCAGCAGCATGTTACGTACGTGACCGATGGCCTTAGTCGGGTTCAGGCCTTTCGGGCAGACGTTGACGCAGTTCATGATCCCGCGGCAGCGGAATACGCTGAACGGGTCATCCAGTGCAGCCAGACGCTCGGACGTCTTGGTGTCACGGCTGTCTGCCAGGAAGCGGTACGCTTGCAGCAGGGCGGCCGGGCCCAGGAACTTGTCCGGGTTCCACCAGAAGGATGGGCACGAGGTCGAGCAGCAAGCGCACAGGATGCACTCGTACAGACCGTCGAGCTTCTCACGCTCTTCTGGGGACTGCAGACGCTCGATGGCCGGAGCCGGCGTGTCGTTCTGCAGGTATGGCTTCACCTTCTCGTATTGCTTGTAGAAGATGCTCATATCGACGACCAAGTCACGGATAACCGGCAAACCTGGCAACGGACGAACGATCAGCTTGTTGCCCTTGACCACCGCAGACAGCGGCGTGATGCAGGCCAGGCCGTTCTTGCCGTTGATATTCATGCCGTCGGAGCCGCAAACGCCCTCACGGCAAGAGCGACGATAGGAGAAACCCTCGTCCTGCTCTTTGATCAGGGCCAGCACGTCCAGCACCATCAGGTCTTTACCACCGGTATCGACCTGGAAATCCTGCATGAACGGCGCAGCGTCCTGATCAGGGTTGTAGCGATAAACACTGACTTGCAACATGGCGGCCACCCTTAATAAGTCCGAATCTTAGGTTCAAAAGTCGGAACAGTCTTCGGCGAGAAGTTCACAGCACGCTTGGTCACGCGCTTGTCACCCGGGAAGTAAAGGGTGTGGCACAGCCAGTTTTCGTCGTCACGATCTTCGAAGTCTTCACGGGCGTGAGCGCCGCGGGACTCTTTACGTACTTCGGCAGCAATGGCGGTAGCTTCAGCCACTTCCAGCAGGTTCTGCAATTCCAGCGCTTCGATACGGGCAGTGTTGAACGCCTGCGACTTATCGTTGATCTTCACGTTGGCGATTCGTTCACGCAATTGCGCCAGCTGGGCAATACCCTTCTGCATGTATTCGCCGGTACGGAATACACCGAAGTAGTTCTGCATGCAGTTTTGCAATTCGCGACGCAGGGTCGCCACGTCTTCGCCTTCGGTACGCTCGTTCAGAGCGGACAGACGCGCCAGGGCGGCTTCGATGTTGGCGTCGGTGGCATCGTCGTATTCGATACCGTCGGACAGGGCTTTTTCCAGGTGCAGGCCAGCAGCGCGACCGAAGACCACCAGGTCGAGCAACGAGTTGCCGCCCAGGCGATTGGCACCGTGGACCGATACGCAGGCCACTTCACCCACTGCGAACAGGCCAGGGATGATTTCGTCCACGCCTTCGGCGTTCTGGGTGATTGCCTGGCCATGAATGTTGGTGGCAACGCCGCCCATCATATAGTGGCAGGTTGGAACTACTGGAACTGGCGCAACGACCGGGTCGACGTGAGCGAAGGTCTTGGACAGCTCGCAGATGCCTGGCAGGCGGCTGTGCAGCACTTCCTCGCCCAGGTGGTCGAGCTTGAGCATCACGTGGTCGCCATTCGGGCCACAGCCGTTACCGGCGATGATCTCTTTAACCATCGAACGGGCAACCACGTCACGACCGGCAAGGTCCTTGGCGTTCGGAGCATAACGCTCCATGAAACGCTCGCCGTGCTTGTTGATCAGGTAACCGCCTTCACCGCGGCAACCTTCGGTGACCAGTACACCGGCGCCGGCGATGCCGGTTGGGTGGAACTGCCACATTTCGATGTCTTGCACCGGTACGCCTGCACGCAGGGCCATGCCGACGCCGTCACCGGTGTTGATCAGGGCATTGGTGGTGGAGGCATAGATACGACCTGCACCGCCGGTCGCCAGTACGGTGGCCTTGGCGCGGATGTAGGTGGTTTCGCCGGTTTCGATGCAGATCGCGATCACGCCGACAAAAGCGCCATCCTGGTTCTTCACCAGATCGACAGCGTAGTACTCGTTCAGGAACACGGTACCGGCTTTCAGGTTGCCCTGGTAAAGGGTGTGCAACAGTGCGTGACCGGTACGGTCGGACGCTGCGCAAGTACGTGCAGCCTGACCGCCCTTGCCGTAGTCCTTGGACTGGCCACCGAACGGACGCTGGTAGATACGACCTTGCTCGGTACGCGAGAAAGGCATGCCCATGTGGTCCAGCTCGTAAACGGCAGCCGGGCCTTCCTGACACATGTATTCGATAGCGTCCTGGTCACCGATATAGTCGGAACCCTTGACGGTATCGTACATGTGCCAGCGCCAGTCGTCGTTCGGGTCGGCCGAAGCGATGGCGCAGGTGATGCCGCCCTGGGCGGAAACAGTGTGCGAACGGGTCGGGAAGACCTTGGTGATCACGGCAGTCTTGTGACCGCCCTGTGCCAGTTGCAGCGCCGCGCGCATGCCGGCACCGCCACCACCAATGATGATGGCGTCGAAAGAAATCGTTGGAATGTTAGCCATGGATCAGATACCCCAGAGAATCTGCACACCCCAGACGAAGTAAGCGAACATCGCAACGCCGCATACTGCCTGGAAGAGGAAACGTACGGCAGTCGCCGATTTGCCGAACGCCATTGGCGTCAGGTAGTCGGTCGCGATGGTCCACATGCCGACCCAGGCGTGAGCGCCCAGTGCAACAAGTGCCAGCAGACTGAAGATGCGCATCCAGTTGTTTGCGAACAGTTCATGCCATTGGGCGTAGCCAATGCCAGGGTTTGCCACGACATATCCGATCAGGAAAATGAAGTAAGCCGCGAGAACGACCGCAGACACACGCTGGGCCATCCAGTCGTAGAGGCCCGAACGCGAAAGGTTCGTGACGTTGGTTACCATATCCAGACTCCTGCCAGAACGATCAGCACCGCAGACACGGCGATAATGATTTTCGAGCCCAGCTTGCCGCCTTCCAGCGTCTCACCGATGCCCATGTCCATGATCAAATGGCGCACACCGGCAACCAAGTGATACAGCAAGGCGGACAGGATGCCCCAAATCACTAGCTTGGCTAGCGGACTGGTCAGACACGCTTTCACCTGACCGAAGCCTTCTTCCGAATCGAGCGACTTGTCCAATGCATAAAGCATGATGGCCAGGCTGACGAAGAGGATGACACCGGAAATACGGTGAAGAATGGACGTGTAAGCAGTGACTGGGAGTTTGATGGTCCTTAGGTCTAGGTTTACAGGTCGTTGGCTTTTCACGGCTTTTTTTTCACACTGAAGAGCCCCTAACAATCAGGGCAAAGTTGTTGGGGCGCGCACTGGTCAGGTACTCACCACCCAGGGAGTGACGACCCCCAAGAAAGCAGGCCCAAAAGCCCCTGGCGGTCGGTGGCCGAGTATAGACAGTTAGGCTACTAATGACAACGCGTTCACCTTCCCCTAATAGCGCATTGCACATATGGCGTAAAAGGCGTAAACGGCAGGCAATTTCGCGGAAAAAGTCCGGTTAAAGCCTTCTGGAGCAAGACTTTAGGCAAATTGACTTTCGGATTTATCTCACTATAGTGGTGCGGGCCCTGCGTGGGGGGTCTGTCTGATGATTTCAAGCATTAATAGGAGGCCACATGGCTGACAAAAAAGCGCAGTTGATCATCGAGGGCGCAGCCCCCGTCGAGCTGCCCATTTTAACCGGCACCGTTGGTCCCGATGTAATCGACGTACGGGGCCTGACGGCCACGGGCCGTTTCACCTTTGACCCAGGTTTCATGTCGACCGCCTCGTGCGAGTCGAAGATCACCTACATCGACGGCGACAACGGCATCCTGCTGCACCGCGGCTACCCGATCGAGCAACTGGCTGAAAAATCGGACTACCTGGAAACCTGCTACCTGCTGCTCAATGGCGAGCTGCCAACCGCAGAGCAAAAGGCCCAGTTCGTCAGCACCGTGAAGAACCACACCATGGTTCACGAGCAGTTGAAGACCTTCTTCAACGGCTTCCGTCGCGATGCCCACCCGATGGCCGTCATGTGCGGCGTTGTCGGCGCCCTCTCGGCCTTCTACCACGACTCCCTGGACATCAATAACCCCCAGCATCGCGAAATCTCCGCGATCCGCCTGGTGGCGAAGATGCCGACCCTGGCAGCCATGGTCTACAAGTACTCCATGGGCCAGCCCATGATGTACCCGCGCAACGACCTGACCTATGCAGAGAACTTCCTGCATATGATGTTCAACACCCCGTGCGAGATCAAACCGATCAGCCCGGTGCTCGCCAAGGCCATGGACCGGATCTTCATCCTCCATGCCGACCACGAGCAGAACGCCTCCACGTCCACCGTGCGCCTGGCCGGCTCCTCGGGTGCCAACCCGTTCGCCTGTATCGCCGCCGGTATCGCCGCGCTCTGGGGCCCTGCCCACGGCGGTGCCAACGAAGCGGTATTGACCATGCTCGATGAAATCGGCGATGTCTCCAACATCGACAAGTTCATCGCCAAGGCCAAGGACAAGAACGATCCGTTCAAGCTGATGGGCTTCGGTCACCGGGTCTACAAGAACCGCGACCCGCGCGCCACCGTCATGAAGCAGACCTGCGACGAAGTGCTCAAGGAACTGGGGATCACAAACGATCCGCAACTCGAACTGGCCATGCGCCTGGAAGAGATCGCCCTGACCGACCCATACTTCATCGAGCGCTCGCTGTACCCGAACGTCGACTTCTACTCGGGGATCATCCTCAAGGCGATCGGCATTCCAACCAGCATGTTCACCGTGATCTTCGCCCTGGCGCGGACCGTCGGCTGGATCTCCCACTGGAAGGAAATGCTCTCCAGCCCGTACAAGATCGGCCGTCCGCGCCAGCTGTACACCGGCTACGAGTCGCGTGACATTACTCAGCTGGAAGACCGCAAGTAAGGCCTGCCTTGCCATAGGTTCCACGCTGCACTGAAACAGCCCCTGCTTCTTATATATAAGAGCGGGGGCTGTTTTGTTTATGCCCTCTTTGATATCTGCGGCGACTGGTCCGACACCTTCGCGAGCGAGCTCGCTCCCACATTGGACCCTGTGTATGACGCAAATCCCCTGTGGGAGCGTAATGTTGTTCACTTAAGGAAACGGCGCTTTTCCGAGGGAGCGCCGTTTCCTTTGGGGTTGGGTTGGATTGGATTGGGTACATATCCGTTGCTGCGGTAACGGCTGCTGACGGTTCCGCTCTTACAGCGGCTCACTTTTGAGAAGCGCAAAAGTAAGCAAAACGCTCATGCCCCACCACTTGGCACCTCGCTTAGGCTCGGTGTGCCCTCACTCCGGCATTGCTCCGTGGGCCGCCGCGAAGGGCCATCCATGGCCCAGCGCGGCTATCCCGGCATCCATGCCGGGATGCCCACTGCGCAATGCCTGCGTTCGGCCAGCGTGGTTTGACGGGGCGTCGAGATCAAAATCCAAAGCAAAGCAAAGCAAAGCAAGAGCGCGACACGTCCAACATCTATGTAGCTGAACCACCGCCATCGCGAGCAAGCTCGCTCCCTCATTGGCCTGCAGTGAACACAAGACTCATGGACACCCAGAATCACCTGTGGGAGCGAGCCTGCTCGCGATGAGGCCGGCACATCCAACCTCTTCATCGACTGTGACACCGCCATCGCGAGCAGGCTCGCTCCCACAATGGCCTGCAGTGAACACAAGACTCATGGACACCCAGAATCACCTGTGCGAGCTGGCTCGCGATGAGGCCGGCACATCCAACCTCACCACAAACCGACCCACCGCCTTCGCGAGCAAGCCCGCTCCCACAGGGGAAACGCGGTCTCCACCGAGAACCAGGCCGGCCGTTAGGCCGCCTCGCGGTGGATGTTGATCTCGGCGCCCCGTTAACCACGCTGGCCGAACGCAGGTATTGCGCAGTGGGCACCTCGGCATGGATGCCGAGGTAGCCGCGCTGGGCCATGGATGGCCCTTCGCGGCGGCCCACGGAGCAATGCCGGAGTGAGGGCACACCGAGCCTAGGCGAGGTGCCGAGTGGTGGGGCATGAGCGCTTTGGTTACTTTCGCGCTTTTCGAAAGTGACCCGCTGTAAGAGCGGAACAGCCAGCCGCCGTTACCGAAATAACGGATATACACACCAAAGCAAGTAAGCACCGAGGCAACCGCACCCATGCACCAGAACCCACAGGTCTGCGCACCATGTCCCTTGCCCCCCACGAGGTAAAAACCTTACAGTCATACGACAACCTATAACCAAAACAGCCGATCCTGGGCCTTTTGCCTTGGCGGCCGCCTTCGAGACACCTGCCATGAGCCGCCCCATCGCTGCACCTGACACCCCCACGCCGTTACCCCGCCACCTCGCGGTGCTCGTCCTGCTGTGCATGGGCTGTGCCTTCGCCGGCAACCACGTCGCCGCGCGGGCCGCGTTCGATGACGGTGCCGGTGTGCTGCTGGCGATCCTGCTGCGCTCGGGCGGGACGCTGCTGGTGCTGGCCGCGATGGTGCTCTGGCAACGACAAAGCCTGCGCCTGCCGCCCGGTGCGTGGCGTTGGCAATTGACGCTGGGGCTGTTGATCGGCGCCCAGAGCCTGTGCCTGTACTCCGCCGTGGCCCGGGTGCCAGTGGCGTTGGCGCTGCTGGTGGGCAACGTGTTTCCGATACTGCTGGCCTTGCTGACCTGGGCCCTGGGCGGACCACGCCCGACGGCGCGCACGGCTGCGTTGATGGGCATGATCCTGGTGGGCCTGGTGTTCGTGCTGGAAGTGCCGTCGCGGTTCTCGTCTGGGCAAGGCGTCGGCCCGCAATGGCTGCTGGGGGTGGGTCTGGCCTTTTGCGCGGCTTGTGCCTTTGCCTGCGCACTGTGGATCACCGATCACAAGTTGTCCCAGGTGCGCGGCTCGGTCCGCAGCCTGCTGACGATCTTCATCGTCTTCAGCAGCGTCAACCTCGCTGGCCTGACAGGCGCCCTGCCCGGCGGTTTCGACCTGCCAGCCAGCAACACCGGCTGGTTCGCCCTGGCGACCCTGGTGGTGCTCTATGGCACCGGGTTTACCGTGCTGTTCATTTCCGTGCCCCGCCTGGACATGCCGCGCAACGCCCCGGTGATGAACATCGAACCGCTGGCCACGCTGCTGATCGGCTGGCTGGTGCTGGACCAGATGCTCAACCCGGGCCAGGTGATGGGTGGCGCGATTGTGGTGACGGGCATCGTGCTGCTGACCTATCGCAAGGTTGAACGGGTCAAGCAGCCCCAAGTTCAGCCGACTTCATGAACCTGACACACCGAGATGTCAGGTTTTAGGGCCGCTTCGCGCCCCAGCGGGGATAAATCCCCTCGCCACAATAGTGTTGTGCCAGCCCACAGATAGTCTTCGCCTTCCTGAAACTTGTTCCAAAACCGACAGTCCTACCCCAGCCGTGAAACCCCCGCCGATCTGCAGCGGCGGGTTTTCCAGCTGATCGGCGCCAAGCCTGGCGCTATGGCAACTCCCCCTCTTGAGCCGTTCGCCCCATGCGCCACCCTGTTCGCTCTTGCCGTTTCGTTTCGCTGTGCTTGCTTGCCCTGTTTCCTCTATTCGCCAGCCCCGCCCATGCCCGCGGCGAAAGGCAGCTGGTGGAGGCCATCAACGATTTCCGTAGCCAGCCGCGCCGTTGTGAATGGCGCACGGTGCGTGCCACGCCGCCGCTGGTGCTGCGTTCAAGCCTGGGCTTGCCGATCGGCTTTCGCGGTGGCCTGCGGGACACCTTGAAAGACGCCGGCTATCAAGCCCGGGCCGTGCGCAGCATTCGCTTGACCGATGCGCGGGACGCCGAAGAAGCCTTCGACATGTTGGCCGATGAACATTGCGCAGCGCTGCTGGACAACCAGTACGCCGACATCGGCGTCAATCGGGTCGGTGATGAATGGCGCGTGGTGCTGGCGCAGCCCATGGGTGGCACACGGATGAGCGACGCGGGTGCGGCGGACAAGTCGCTGCTGGCCCAGGTCAATGCCGCCAGGGCCAAGCCACGGATGTGCGGGCGCCAGCGCTTCGCGGCGGCCCGGCCGCTGAGCTGGAACGCCGCGCTGGGAACCGCCGCCCAAGGCCACAGCCGGTCGATGGCCCGCGAGAATTATTTCGCCCATCGCGACCCGGACGGTCGCTCCTCTTCCGATCGCGCCAAGCGCGCCGGCTTTCGCGGACGTAAACTGGGCGAGAACATCGCCGCCGGACAACGCTCACCGAGCCAGGCCATGCACGATTGGCTGGCCAGCCCAGGGCACTGCGCCAACCTGATGAACCCGATGTTCACCCAGATGGGCGCAGCTTCCGCCAGCGATTCGCGCAGTGATGCGGGGGTGTACTGGACGATGGTGCTTGGCGCACCGTGATGTGATCCCGACTTGCATACACCATTGTGGCGAGGGGATTTATCCCCTCGCCACAGAGACATCCCCTCGACACAGGTTTAACCATTGGTTTCGGGTCAGAGGCGAATGTCAGCCGCCGCCACCACATCGATCCGCGACACCGCACTGCTCAGCCGCCCCAATCGGTTGTTGTGATTGGCAATGATCTGCTCGGCGGCCATGCTGCCGTTGTCCACCGTGGAGTGGGCATCGGCCGCCAGAACCACGTCGTACCCCAGGGCATGGGCCTGGCGCACGGTGGCGTTGACGCAATAGTCGGTTTGCAGCCCGCAGATCACCAGGCGGTCGATGCCTCGGGCCTGCAACAACGGTTGCAGGTCGGTCTGGTAGAAGGCATCGGGGGTGGTCTTGCGCACCCGCAGGTCATCGGCAGCGGTCAACAGGTCGTCGGCCAGTTGCCAGGCGGCAGAACCATACGTCAACGAACCTTCCAACTCTTCGTGCTGGATCAGGATCACCGTCAAGCCGAGGGCCCGGGTTTTGGCCGCCAGCTCGTTGATGGTCCGGATGATGCGCTGGCTGTCGAAGCATTCCTCTTCGCCTGAGCACAGCGCGTTCTGGACATCGATGATCAGCAATGCGGTGTTCATGACCTTCCCTCTTCAAGCAATATCGGAGCCGTGCGATGACTCAATACCCCAGCGACAACCCGGTGTTGCGACGGGGGTCGTTGGCGCCATAGAAGCGGTTCTTGCCCACCGGTTTGCCACCCAATGACGGCGCACCGACCAGGATCGCGGCAATGTGGTTGGGGTCCTGCGGGCCGGCGAACTTGTGCCCCCAGCTCTCCAGCAGCTTGCGGGTATCCGGGCTGGCCGCAAAGGTCTCCAGGTTGGTTTCCTCCGGCATCCACTGTTGGTGGAAACGCGGTGCGTCGACAGCCTCCTGGAGGTTCATGCCGTAGTCGATCACATTGAGGATAGTCAGCAATGTCGCGGTGATGATCCGGCTGCCGCCCGGAGTGCCCACCACCATGACCGTCTTGCCATCCTTGGTGACAATGGTCGGGCTCATGGATGACAGCGGCGCCTTGCCCGGCGCAATGGCGTTGGCTTCGCCCTGCACCAGGCCATACATGTTGGGCACGCCGACCTTGGCGGTGAAGTCGTCCATTTCATCGTTGAGAATCACCCCGGTCTTGCTCGCCATGACACCGGCACCGAACCAGTCGTTCAGGGTGTAGGTGACCGAAACGGCATTGCCCCACTTATCGACGATGGAGTAATGGGTGGTGTTGCTGCCCTCATGGGGCGCCACGCCGGGCTTGATCTTCTGCGAGTCGCCGGCCTGTTGCGGCTCGATCGCGGCCCGCAGCTTGGCGGCGTAGTTTTTATCCAGCAGATGGTCGATGGGGTTCTTCACGAAGTCCGGGTCACCCAGGTAACTGTTGCGGTCCACGTAGGCGTGGCGCATGGCTTCGATCTGATAGTGCATGCCCTGGGCCGAATGGAACCCCAGATCCTTCATCGGATAACCGTCGAGGATGTTCATGATCTGGCACAGCACCACGCCACCGGAACTGGGCGGCGGCGCCGAGATGATGTGATAGCCGCGGTAGTCGCACTCCACCGGAGCCAGTTCGCGGGTCTGGTACTTGTCCAGATCGGCCTGGGTGATGATGCCTTTGTTGGCCTGGCTGGAGGTGACCAGGGCATCGGCGACCCAGCCTTTGTAGAAGCCGTCGGCGCCCTTGGCGGAGATTTCCCGCAGGGTCTTGGCGAGGTCTTTTTGCAGCAGTTTCTGGCCGACCTGCATGGGCTCGCCGTTGTGCAGGAAGATCGCTCCGGAGTCGCGTATGTCCTTCTTGAACACATCGGTGGCGGTTTCCAGCAGATCGACATCGCCCTGCTCCAGGGTGAAGCCTTCGTCGGCGAACTTGATCGCCGGAGCGATCAGTTCCGCCCGGGGTTTGCTGCCGTATTTGCTCAACGCCAGTTCCATGCCGGACACGGTGCCGGGCACACCCACTGCCAGGTGCCCGCGGGTGCTGAGTTCGGGCACGACGTTGCCGTCCTTGTCCAGGTACATGTTGGCGGTGGCGGCCAGGGGGGCCT
>NZ_MUOA01000091.1:0-28316 GCF_002001065.1 Pseudomonas sp. A25(2017)
ATCTCGGGCGCCCCGTTAACCACGATGGCCGAACGCAGGCATTGTGGAGTGGGCATCCCGGCATGGATGCCGGGATAGCCGCGCTGGGCCATGGATGGCCCTTCGCGGCGGGCCCACGGAGCAATGCCGGAGTGAGGGCACACCGAGCCTAAGCGAGGTGCCAAGTGGTGGGGCAAAAGCGCTTTGCTTACTTTCGCGCTCCGAAAGTGAGTCGCCGTAAGGGCGAAACCCTAAGCAGCCGTTACCGCAGCAACGGATATACCCCCCTACGGCTGTTGGCCCTGTCGGGCTATTACCCTTGCAGCTTGAGCTCGAAAACGGCGGCACAGCCAACATTTATGTCGCCTGGCACACCGCCTTCGCGAGCAAGCCCGCTCCCACAGGAGATCTTGCTCAGCCTTCTCTATCGCGCAGTTCTTCGATGCTGATCTCGCGCATGCGGAATTTCTGGATCTTGCCGGTGACCGTCATGGGAAATTCTTCGACGAATTTGAAATGACGCGGCGTCTTGAAGTGGGCGATGCGCTCCTTGCACCAGGTTTGCAGTTCTTGTTCGGAGGCACTGTGGCCGGGATGAAACTTGATCCAGGCGACGATTTCCTCGCCATAGCGCGAACACGGGATGCCGATCACCTGCACGTCCGCCACCGCCGGGTGAGTGAAGAAAAACTCCTCCAGCTCACGCGGGTAAATATTCTCCCCGCCGCGGATGATCATGTCCTTGTTGCGCCCGACGATGCGCACGTAGCCCTGCGCGTCCATGGTCGCCAGGTCGCCGGTGTGCATCCAGCCATCCGGGTCGATGGCATCGGTGGTGCCCTTGGGGTTGTTCCAGTAACCGAGCATCACGCTGTAGCCGCGGGTACACAACTCACCGATAGCACCACGTGGGACGATATTGCCGGCCTCATCGATAATTTTGCTTTCCAGTTGCGGCTGGGTGCGGCCGACAGTGGTCACGCGCAGTTCCAGTTCGTCGGTAGGACCGGTCTGCAATGACACCGGACTGGTCTCCGTCATGCCGTAGGCAATCTGCACTTCGGCCATGTGCATTTCATTGATGACCCGTCGCATCACCTCGATGGGGCATGTGGCCCCGGCCATGATGCCAGTGCGCAGGCTGGACACGTCGAAGTCGCCCCGCTGCGGCTGGTCCAGCAGGGCGATGAACATGGTGGGCACGCCATACAGTGCCGTGGCTTTTTCCTCGGCCACGGCCTTTAGCGTCAGCAACGGGTCGAAGGCATCGTTGGGGTAGATCATGGTGCTGCCATGGGTCATGCAGCCCAGGTTACCCATGACCATGCCGAAGCAATGGTAGAGCGGCACCGGGATCACCAGTCGATCGCCAGCCGTCAGGCCCAGGCTTTCGCCGACCATGTAACCGTTATTGAGAATGTTGTGATGACTGAGGGTCGCGCCCTTGGGGAAGCCGGTGGTGCCGGAGGTGTACTGGATATTCACCGGTTGATCGGACTGCAGGCTGGATTGGCGTTCGGCCAGTTGTGCAGGCGTCACCGCCGCACCCAGGGCGGCCAGTTGCGACCAGGGCAGGAAACCTGCCGGCGGCAGGGAGTCGAGGCTGATCACACCGCGTAAATCCGGCAAGCGTTCGCTCTGCAGGTGGCCGATCGATTGCTCCGCCAGCTCTGGTGCCAGCGTTTGCAACATGGCGTGATAATCCGAGGTCTTGAACGCCCCGGCACACACCAGCCATTGGCATCCGGATTGTTTAAGCACGTATTCGAGCTCAGAGACGCGATAGGCCGGATTGATATTGACCAGAATGACGCCGATCTTCGCACTGGCGAACTGGCTGATGCACCACTGGGCGCAATTGGGCGCCCACACGCCAAGGCGATCGCCGGTTTTCAGGCCTAGCGCCAGCAAGGCTCGGGCGTGCAGATCAACGGCCTCGGCCAGTTGTTGCCAGGTATAACGCAGCGATTGATGGCGAACCACCAACGCCTCGCCCTCGGGATAGCGCGTCACGGTCTGGTCGAAAACTTCGCCGATGGTTTGGGCCAGCAAGGCCTTGTCCTCGGAACCACGGGTGTAGCTGAGCTGCGAATGCGAACCGGGTTGATCCATGACGCCCCCTCTTGTCTTTATTAGTGGGTGTAGCGGTGGAATCTCATGCACAGATGCCTTTGGTAAAGCGATTCAAGCGCACTTACTCTGGCCCAAGTTGACGTTAACGTAAAGGCCGATTGACAGCCTCTCGTCGCAGGCTTACGTTAACGTAAAGGTGAGAACGATTCCTCCACTCTCCGCACCCGATAAAAAAGCCAAAGGTGTCCCATGAGCTACCCATCCCTGAACTTTGCCCTCGGCGAAACCATCGACATGTTGCGCGACCAGGTACAGGCCTTCGTCAAGGCCGAACTGGCGCCGCGAGCAGCGCAGATCGATATCGACAACCTGTTTCCCGCCGACATGTGGCGCAAGTTCGGCGACATGGGCCTGCTGGGCATCACCGTACCGGAAGAATACGGCGGCGCAGGCCTGGGCTACCTGGCCCACGTGGTGGCGATGGAAGAAATCAGCCGCGGTTCGGCCTCGGTCGCCCTCTCCTACGGTGCCCACTCCAACCTCTGCGTGAACCAGATCAACCGCAACGGCAATCACGAACAGAAAACCAAATACCTGCCCAAGCTGATCAGCGGCGAACACATCGGTGCCCTGGCGATGAGCGAGCCGAACGCCGGTTCCGACGTGGTCTCGATGAAACTGCGCGCCGACAAGCGTGGCGACAAGTACGTGCTCAATGGCAGCAAGACCTGGATCACCAACGGCCCCGATGCCAACACCTACGTGATCTACGCCAAGACCGACCTGGAAAAAGGCCCCCACGGCATCACCGCTTTCATCGTCGAGCGCGACTGGAAAGGCTTCAGCCGCAGCAACAAATTCGACAAGCTCGGCATGCGCGGCTCCAACACCTGCGAGCTGTTTTTCGATGACGTCGAAGTACCGGAAGAAAATATCCTCGGTGCCCTCAACGGTGGCGTGAAAGTGCTGATGAGCGGCCTCGACTACGAGCGCGTCGTGCTCTCTGGCGGCCCGACCGGGATCATGCAGGCCTGCATGGACCTGATCGTGCCCTACATCCACGACCGCAAGCAGTTCGGCCAGAGCATTGGCGAATTCCAGCTGATCCAGGGCAAGGTCGCCGACATGTACACCCAGCTCAACGCCAGCCGCGCCTACCTGTATGCCGTGGCCCAGGCCTGCGAGCGCGGCGAAACCACCCGCAAGGACGCCGCCGGGGTGATCCTCTACAGCGCCGAACGCGCCACGCAAATGGCCCTCGACGCGATCCAGATCCTCGGCGGTAATGGCTACATCAACGAATTCCCGGCCGGTCGTCTGCTGCGTGACGCCAAGCTGTACGAAATCGGTGCTGGCACCAGTGAGATTCGTCGGATGTTGATCGGCCGCGAACTGTTCAACGAAACCCGCTAACGGAGCTGACCATGGCCACACTGCACACTCAGCTCAACCCGCGCTCGCCGGAGTTCATCGCCAACCGCGATGCGATGCTCGGACACGTCGAGGCCCTGCGCACCCTGCTCGCACACATTCGCCAAGGCGGCGGTCCCAAGGCCCAGGAACGGCACACCTCGCGGGGCAAGTTGCTGCCCCGTGAACGCATCAACCGGCTGCTGGACCCGGGTTCGCCGTTTTTGGAAATCAGCCCATTGGCAGCCCACGACGTCTATGGCGAAGACGTGCCGGCGGCCGGCGTGATTGCCGGCATCGGCCGCGTGGAAGGCGTCGAATGCATGATTGTCGCCAACGATGCGACGGTCAAAGGGGGCTCCTACTACCCGCTGACGGTGAAAAAACACCTGCGTGCCCAGACCATCGCCCAGCAGAATCGCCTGCCCTGCATTTACCTGGTGGACTCCGGCGGCGCCAACCTGCCGCGCCAGGACGAGGTGTTCCCAGACCGTGAGCACTTCGGCCGGATCTTCTTCAACCAGGCCAACATGAGTGCCCAGGGCATCCCGCAGATCGCCGTGGTCATGGGTTCCTGCACCGCCGGTGGCGCCTATGTGCCGGCCATGGCGGACGAGGCGATCATGGTCCGTCAGCAGGCGACGATTTTTCTCGCCGGCCCGCCGTTGGTGAAAGCCGCCACCGGTGAGGTGGTCAGTGCCGAAGACCTGGGCGGCGCCGATGTGCACTGCAAGATCTCCGGCGTGGCCGACCATTACGCCGACAGCGACGAACATGCCCTGGCCCT
Source organism: Pseudomonas sp. A25(2017) (assembly GCF_002001065.1). Lineage (NCBI taxonomy): Bacteria > Pseudomonadati > Pseudomonadota > Gammaproteobacteria > Pseudomonadales > Pseudomonadaceae > Pseudomonas > Pseudomonas sp. A25(2017). The sequence goes on from NZ_MUOA01000091.1 coordinate 4,250, forward strand.
GGCCCGCCGCAGCGTGGCCAACCTCAATTGGCGCAAACAGGGCGAGTTGCAGCATCGTCTGCCAATTGCCCCGCTCTACTCGGGCGAGGAGCTGTACGGCGTGGTTTCGGCCGACGCCAAGCAGCCGTTCGATGTGCGGGAAGTGATCGCGCGCCTGGTGGACGGCTCGGTGTTCGACGAATTCAAGGCGCTGTTCGGAACGACGCTGGTGTGCGGCTTCGCCCACTTGCACGGCTACCCGATCGCGATCCTGGCCAACAACGGCATTCTCTTCGCCGAAGCCGCGCAGAAAGGCGCGCACTTCATCGAACTGGCCTGCCAGCGCGGGATCCCGTTGCTGTTCCTGCAGAACATCACCGGTTTCATGGTCGGGCAGAAGTACGAAGCCGGCGGCATCGCCAAGCACGGGGCCAAACTGGTGACGGCCGTGGCCTGCGCGAAAGTGCCGAAGTTCACCGTGATCATCGGCGGCAGTTTCGGCGCGGGTAACTACGGCATGTGCGGCCGCGCCTACGACCCGCGGTTCCTGTGGATGTGGCCGAATGCGCGGATCGGCGTGATGGGCGCCGAACAGGCGGCCGGCGTGCTGGTACAGGTCAAGCGTGAACAAGCCGAACGCAGCGGCCACCCCTTCAGTGCCGAGCAGGAAGCCGAGATCAAGCAACCGATCCTCGATCAGTACGAAGAACAGGGGCACCCCTATTATTCCAGTGCCAGGCTGTGGGACGACGGCGTCATCGACCCGGCCCAGACCCGCGACGTGCTGGGCCTGGCCTTGTCCGCGTCACTGAACGCGCCTATCGAACCGAGCCGCTTCGGCGTGTTCCGGATGTAAACGGGGAATGCCCATGGATAACTTCAACACCCTCGAACTGCACACCGACCCACGGGGCGTTGCCACCTTGTGGCTCAGCCGCGAGTCGAAAAACAACGCGTTCAATGCCGAAATGATCCGCGAACTGATCCTCGCCCTGGACCACGTCAGCAGCGATCCAAGCTTGCGCTTCCTGCTGATCCGCGGTCGCGGCAAGCATTTCAGCGCCGGCGCCGACCTCGCCTGGATGCAGCAATCGGCCGAGCTCGACTACCACACCAACCTCGATGACGCCCGGGAACTGGCGGAGCTGATGTACAACCTCGCCAAGCTGAAAATTCCTACGCTGGCCGTCGTCCAGGGCGCCGCGTTCGGTGGCGCACTGGGGCTGATCAGCGCTTGTGACATGGCCATTGGCGCCGATGAAGCACAGTTCTGCCTGTCGGAAGTGCGCATTGGCCTGGCGCCGGCGGTGATCAGCCCGTTCGTGGTGCAGGCCATCGGCGAGCGTGCCGCGCGTCGTTATGCCCTGACGGCGGAGCGCTTCGACGGGCAACGTGCGAAAGAAATCGGTTTGCTGTCGGAAAGTTACCCGGCCGAGGCCCTGGATTATCAAGTCGAACAATGGATCGACAACCTGTTGCTCAACAGCCCGGCGGCCATGCGCGCCAGCAAGGAACTGCTGCGTGAAGTCGGCAACGGCGCCCTTACCCCGGCGCTGCGGCGCTACACCGAAAATGCCATCGCCCGCATCCGCGTCAGCCCGGAGGGCCAGGAAGGCCTGCGGGCGTTCCTGCAAAAGCGTGCGCCGAACTGGCAAGCCGAATCGAATAACAAGGAGCCGCGTCGATGAGCGCCCCTGCCCTCACCACGTTGCTGGTGGCCAACCGTGGCGAAATCGCCTGCCGCGTGATGCGCACCGCCAAGGCCATGGGCCTGACCACCGTTGCCGTCCACAGCGCCACCGACCGCGATGCCCGCCACAGCCGTGAAGCCGACATCCGCGTCGACCTGGGCGGCAGCAAGGCCGCCGACAGCTACCTGCAAATCGACAAGCTGATCGCCGCAGCGAAAGCCAGCGGCGCCCAAGCCATCCATCCCGGTTATGGTTTTCTGTCCGAGAACGCCGGGTTCGCCCGAGCGATAGAAAGCGCCGGGATGATCTTCCTCGGCCCACCGGCCTCGGCCATCGATGCCATGGGCAGCAAATCGGCGGCCAAGGCCTTGATGGAAACCGCCGGGGTGCCCCTGGTGCCGGGTTATCACGGCGAAGCCCAGGACCTGGAGACCTTTCGCGACGCCGCCGAGCGCATCGGCTACCCGGTATTGCTCAAAGCCACGGCCGGCGGTGGCGGCAAGGGCATGAAAGTCGTCGAGGACGTCAGCCAACTGGCCGAAGCCCTGGCCTCGGCCCAGCGTGAAGCGCAGTCCTCGTTCGGCGACTCACGGATGCTGGTGGAAAAATACCTGCTCAAACCGCGCCATGTGGAAATCCAGGTATTTGCCGACCAACACGGCAACTGCCTGTACCTCAACGAACGCGATTGCTCGATCCAGCGCCGCCACCAGAAAGTCGTGGAAGAAGCCCCCGCCCCCGGCCTGACCCCGCAACTGCGCCGGGCCATGGGTGAAGCCGCCGTGCGCGCAGCCCAGGCGATTGGTTACGTCGGGGCCGGCACCGTGGAGTTCCTGCTGGATGCGCGGGGCGAGTTTTTCTTCATGGAAATGAACACCCGGTTGCAGGTCGAGCATCCGGTCACCGAAGCGATCACCGGACTGGACCTGGTAGCCTGGCAGATCCGCGTCGCCCAAGGCGAACCCTTGCCGATCACTCAAGCGCAAGTGCCGCTGCTCGGTCACGCCATCGAAGTGCGGCTGTATGCCGAAGACCCGGTCAACGATTTCCTGCCGGCCACCGGGCGCCTGGCGTTGTATCGAGAATCGGCCGAGGGCCCAGGCCGGCGGGTCGACAGCGGGGTTGAAGAAGGCGATGACATCTCGCCGTTCTACGACCCGATGCTCGGCAAGCTGATTGCCTGGGGTGAAGACCGTGAACAGGCGCGCCTGCGGCTGTTGAGCATGCTCGACGAGTTTGCCATTGGCGGGCTGAAAACCAACATCGGGTTCCTGCGCCGAATCGTGGCTCACCCCGCCTTCGCGGCGGCAGAGCTGGACACTGGATTTATCCCACGTTACCAGGCGCAATTGCTGCCAGAGCCGGGCGAATTGGATGACGCATTCTGGTTAGCAGCCGCCCAGGGCTTCGCCTTGAGCCTGGCACCGCGCGTGCGCGGCGATGATGCCGACTCGCCCTGGGCCAGCACCACCGGGCTGCGTCTGGGGCTGCCAAGGGAGACCACCTTGCACCTGAGCTGCGAAGGCCAGGATCGCGCGCTGACGCTGGACGTTACCGCCCATTGCGCGGAACTCGAGGGCGAGCAACTGGTGATCGAGCACCACGGCCTGCGCCGCAGTCATCGGGCCATTCGCCAGGACGACAGCCTGTATCTGCAATGGGCGGGTGACCTGCACCGGATCGACCTGTACGACCCGTTGGCCGCCGCCGAGGCCAGCCACAGCCATCAAGGTGGCCTGGCCGCGCCCATGAACGGCAGTATCGTGAGGGTATTGGTGAGTGTCGGCCAGCCGGTGGAGGCCGGGGCTCAACTGGTGGTGCTGGAGGCCATGAAAATGGAGCACAGCATTCGTGCGCCCAAGGCCGGCGTGATCAAGGCGCTGTATTGCCAGGAAGGCGAAATGGTCAGCGAAGGCAGCGCCCTGGTGGCGTTCGAAGAATAGACATCGGCCCGCTCCCAGGGCCGATCCAGTCAGAACCTGATGGTGGCCTGCACCACCACACCGATGAGGCGACATTGCTCGGTGTACAGGTTTTTCGGGTAAGTCGGATTGAGCGGAACCAGGTAACGCTGCCCGCTCTCCTCGGTCAATTTGCGAAAGGTCGCGTCACTGCTGCCGGGCAAGCAGGCAACCACCAGTTTGCCTGGCACCGCCTCGACGGCCGGATCCACCAGGATCGACATGCCCTCGGGAATGCTCAAGCCGCTGGGTGCGGTCATCGCGTCGCCCACCACCACCAGCCAGAACGCGGCCCCCAGGGCGTGGTAGTCCGTCAGTTCGTAGCGCGCCGGGCTGTAGGCGCCAGGATCGCCTTCGCGAACCTCGCCAACCTCGCGCCATTCACTGACCGGGTAGCGGAAGTACGGGTTGTACTTCTGCGCCAGGGTCATGCCTTCGTCCGTGGAGGTGTCCGGCTCGCGAATCACCATCGCCACTTCCAGAAACTCCAGCCCCAATTCCCGCAGGACCCGGTTCATGTCATCGACACTGGGTTGCCGGCGCCTGGTCAGCCAATGGCCGACGCCGCCCTGGGACATTCCCAACCGTTCTGCGAGCACCACTTGCGTGATGCGCAGCTCCTTCATCTTGGCCTTGACCAACTCTATCCATTTATCCATGTGCGGCACGATACGTGGATGACTCCGACCATTCAAAACACAAATTGTAGTATTTAAATTATCGTCACAATTACGATAAGTACTATTCTGGATTCAGGAGTTCAGCCCCACACACGGAGATTTTCCTCACCATGGATACACCCAACAAAGACCAGCCCAGCAGCCCTTTCGACAGCACGTTCCCTTCCTTTCAGGATTGCCCGGCGGCCAAACGCGCCCTCGACTACTACTTGAAACCAAGTGTTTCCCAGGCACAGTCAGAACATCGCTTCTTCGACGTCAACCACAGCGTCAGCGCAGAAGAAGCCCTTGTTCACGCCTGCGACCTGCTGCGCTGTGCAGCGGCGACCGCCCACGAGTCTGCCAACCAGTTGAACGGCTCGAGCCGTGACCTGGCATTTTCGGTGGTGCACATGATTGATCTGGTCAAGGTGATGCTTGACCGATCCCTGGATGGCTACCCGACTCGCTAGGGGTAACGCTTGGGAATGTCGCCGCGAACGCGGACGACGAGAAAAATTTTCCAATCGGTGCGATAAAACCATTTGACTTGCAAATGATAATGATTATTATTGCATCAGCTGGTCGCGAGATCAGTCGATAGATCAGAAGACCTTAGGTCGGACTTCTGGAATATCTCCTCATCAGGCTAATCACGGTTTTTGACCCGGCTTTTTGCCGGGTCTTTTTTTTTGCCGATTTTTCGGCTTATGGCTTCAGGCTAATGAAGTCTTTTGGGTGCTGCCAATTCGGTGGCGGCGATGATAGCAAATGAATATCCGTTTGCAAGAGACGCCCCGCCACACAGGCGAAAACTATCGACAACCAGCGCTTGAGAATCAATTGCAGACTCTCTAAGCTGGCTCGGCGTCCAGGGAGGACGCCCCCTCGTTTACGTGACGTAAATCGTCTCGGTTCCCCCGTCTTGCGTGTACAGTAATGGCCATGAAAATCCTCTCCAGGAATCGTGACCGTGGCTAAATCTTCCTTTGATATCAGTGCCAATTTCGACAGCGGCAACATCGAGGTCGTCGACATCAGCAACCCGTTGCAGTCGTTGCTCAAGATCAGGCCCGACACCCGCAGCGCCCATTTCCAGTGGTTCCACTTCAAGGCCAGCGGCCTGCACGTCGGCCAGGAGTATTCCTTTCGGCTGCTCAACGCCAGTCAATCGTCTTACAACAAGGCCTGGACGGGCTACCAGGCCGTTGCCTCCTACGATCACGTCAACTGGTTCCGCGTTCCGACCCAATTTGAAGGCGACGCCCTGCGCTTTTATCTGGAGACCGAACAGACCAACGCCTGGTTCGCCTACTTCGAACCCTACAGTCGCGGCCGACATGATTGGCTGATCGAGCAAGCGCAACACAAGGCCGGCACCGAACTATTGGCCGTCGGTAAAAGCGTGGAAGGCCGTGACATTCAACTGCTGCGCAAGGGCAGCGGTGCCGAAGGCCGGCGCAAAGTCTGGATCATCGCCCAGCAGCATCCCGGCGAGCACATGGCCGAGTGGTTCATGGAGGGCGTGATCGAACGCCTCCAGCAGCATGACGATGCGCAACTGAACCAGTTGCTCGCCAAGGCCGATCTGTACCTGGTGCCGAACATGAACCCGGACGGCGCGTTCCACGGGCATCTGCGGACCAACGCCATGGGCCAGGACCTCAACCGCGCCTGGCAGAACGCCAGTCCGGAAATCAGCCCCGAGGTGTTTTTCGTCCAGCAGCAAATGGAAAAGTACGGCGTCGATCTGTTCCTCGATGCTCACGGCGATGAGGAAATCCCCCACGTCTTCACCGCCGGTTGCGAAGGCAACCCGGGCTACACGCCACGCATTGCCGAACTTGAAGAGCGCTTTCGCAGCCATCTCAAGCATCAGACCAAAGACTTCCAGACTGCTTACGGCTACACCCGCGACGAACCGGGCCAGGCCAACATGACCCTGGCCTGTAACGCGGTCGGCCAGAAGTATGACTGCCTGTCCCTGACCCTGGAAATGCCGTTCAAGGACCACAACGATCACCCGAACCCAATCACCGGCTGGTCTGGCAAACGCTCGATGCAACTGGGCAAGGATGTGTTGAGCACCATCGAGGCCATGGTTGACGAATTGCGCTGATCCAATGACCTGATCATGTCCCTCGCCACAGGCTTCATCAGCCTTTGCCGCGCAACATACTGTCCAACACCTCATCCCGGCGCACCCACGCGTGAAACAGCGCCGCCGCCAGATGCACCAGCACCGTCACGAACAACAGGTAAGCCAGGTACCCGTGGGCCTTGCGCAGCAGTGCGAACGTCTGGGCGTGGGCTGGCAGAATCGACGGCAGTTGCAACGAGTCGCCGAGCATCACCGGGTCCCCCGCCGCCGAAATCATGCCCCAGCCCAACAGCGGCAGGACCAGCATCAGGGCGTACAACAGCACATGCGAGGCGTTTGCCGCCAGCACTTGCCAGGCCGGTAGATCGGCCGGCAGCGGCGGTTGGCGGGTAGTAAAACGCACCACCAGGCGCACGATCACCAACAGCAAAATCGCGATCCCCAATGGCTTGTGCAACTGCAGCAGCCATTCATGGCGTTCGGACACCGAGGCGACCATGCCTGCGCCGATGAACAGCATGGCGATGATCATCACTGCCATCAGCCAGTGCAGCAGCCGGGCCAGCGGTGCAAAGTGACGAGGGGCGCTCATGGGCGGGACTCCTGTTTGGCGGGCAACTGGCTCACTTCGCTGGTACGTCGCAGGTAGGAACTGGCATAGGCGGCGGAACGCGCAACCAATAGCGGGTCTTCGGAACCTTCGATCCCTTGGGGCAGGATCAGCGGGTCATAGTTGATGTCGCGGCATTCGCCGTTGTCCTGCGCCTGGGTGCGCTCAAGCACCAACGTGCCGGCATTGAGTACCTTGCGGTCGGCGGGCCAGGCCTTGCTGGCATCGTTCACCGGGTCACCCGGGTTGGCCAGGGTGATGTTCAACTGCCAGCGCAACGGCCCGGCGGCGAGACGCTTGGCCAAGTCTTGCTCGAGGAAGTCGCCCCCCTGGGGTGGCGTCGCATCCGCAGCATCCTGGCTCATCGGCACCACACCCCAGCGCACCGCCTGGCGCTGCCCGGCGGGGTTGACCAGATAAAACGCGTTGATGCCGTTGTAGGTTTCGGTGGCATAGCTGGCCGACGGCTTGGCGGTCTTGATCCATTGCAGGAACGGCACCGCTTCGGGGTGCGCGGCAAAGAACGCCGGTACGGCCGCAGGGTTCGGTTTTCCTGTGGCAGGGTCCGGCGACTGGGCTTGCTGGAGTTGGTAGAAGGCTTCGGGCGTGCCCACCGGAAACACCGGCATGCTGTTCATGCCGGTACGCCATTGCTGGCCGTTGGCCTGGGTAAAGCGCAGTGCCAGGCTGCGAATCGGCACACTGCCGTCCGGTGCATAGGGGTTGCCGCTGGGCAAGGCGAAACGCCCAACCACTGGCGTTTGCGGCTGCGAGAACACTTGGGCGCTGGAATAGGCGCTGGCCTCGCCCGTGCTTTGGAAATAGCCCGCGACGCAGACACCTTTTGAGTGGTTGCGTCGAAAGCCCGGGTGAACGCCGTTATTTTTTTCCAGCACATTGACCAATGCCTGCGGTGTCAGGCGCTGTGGGTCGAGGCGGCCATTGACGTAGGCAAACGCCCCGGCCAGCGCGGCCACAATCACCGCGATGCCGCTCAGGCGCAATGTCAGGCCGGCGGCACTCAAGGGTGGCCGGCTCGACGAGGGTGAAGGATCAACCATGAGAAAGCTCCAGGGCTCGGGGCCATTTGTTGGAAAGGACCCGTCAGACGAAGGCGTGACAGGTTTATTCCCACGCCTCGTATTTATTTTTCCTGCACTGGAATAATCTCGTTTGCGGGTCGTCTTTCCAGTCCCGGCGCAGTGACTGCCCACAGAAGCCACACCCTTATGAACGCATTCGACGAACAGTTGCGCGAGCTCATCCCCAGGCTACGGCGTTTTGCCGTGTCGCTGACGCGCAACCCGAGCAACGCCGACGATCTGGTGCAGATGTGCCTGGAACGGGCATTGTCCAAGTGGAACGACAAGCGTCCGGACGGCGATCTGCGGGCCTGGCTGTTTTCGATTCTGTATCGGCAGTTTCTCGACGGTCATCGCCGCTCCCGACGGTATGCGCGCATGCTGGAGTTTTTCACCGGCCGCGACGATGCCCACCCTTCGGCCGAGCGCAGCGTGATCGCGCAATCGTCCCTGCAGGCCTTCGACCAACTCACGACGGAACAACGCGCGCTGTTGTTGTGGGTGTCGGTGGAAGGCTTGAGTTACCAGCAAGTCGCCGACATCCTCGGCGTGCCGACCGGCACGGTCATGTCCCGCCTGTCCCGCGCTCGCCAGGCCCTGCGCCAACTCAGCGACGGCGAAATCACCCGCCCTACCCTGCGGATACTCAAATGATCAACATGCCCCCCAGCGACAGCGACCTGCACGCCTACGTCGATCGCCAACTGAGCGAGGCCGACCAGCGCCTGGTGCAGGCCTACCTGGCCAACCAGCCGGAAGTCGCCGCCCGGGTCCGGGCCTGGCAACAGGACGCACAGCACCTGCGCACGGCCCTGAGCGGCGCCTTGCAACAGCCGCCCAACCCGGACCTCGACCCGGCCATGATTCGCCAGCGCCTGAAACATCGCTCCCGCCGCCATTTGGCCAACGCCGCCGTGTTGCTGCTGGCCGTCAGCGTGGGTGGCTTCGGTGGCTGGCAGGCGCGGCAAATGACCCTGCTCAGCGCCGCAGCCCCCATGGCCGATGCCTTGCAGGCATACCGTTTGATTGCCCAGCAGGGCATCCTTCCGGCCGATTACCAGACCGGCGACGAGCAGAGCATGCAAGGCTGGCTCGACCGCTACTTCACCCAGGCCGACCGGCTGCCAGACCTGTCGGGTGCCGGCTTCAGGCCGGTCAGCGGGCGCTTGCTCAGCACCGAACAAGGCGCGGCGGCGATGGTGGTCTATCAGGACCCGAGCGGTCAGAAAATCAGCTTCTACGTGCGCCCACCCGGCCCGAAAAACTTCCTCCTGCCCCGGGGCAGTCGCCGCGAGGGCGAGCTGCAAGCCGAGTACTGGTCCGGGCCGGGCTACAACTATGCGATGGTCATCCCCAGTGATACGCCGACGGTGCAGCGGCTCAAGCAGACCCTGAATTTCTGAACCCCTTACCCACAGGGGATACAGGCTGTTCTTGAGAGTGTGTTCAGCCCTGCCCAAACACCTGCGAAGGCCTGCGCAGCAACGGATCGAACGGGTTGATCCGCGGTCCGATCAGGGCCGCCTCGCGCTTGAGCATGTCCACCACCGTCGGCAGGCGATCGGGCCCCAGGCGGTCGCTCACGGTTGCCACGCTCAACGCGGCCACGGCCCGGCCGTCACGATCGAGAATCGGCACGGCCACCCCGGCCATGCCTTGCAATACGCCTGTATTGCGCCCGGCGTAGCCCAGCGTACGGACGTTCTCCACTTCCGAACGCAGGAAGACTTCGTCGTACAAATGGCCGATCCGCGCCTCAAGGATAAAGTGGTGTTCCAGTCGATGGCCTCGTCCACGTTCGGCCTGCACGGCTTTTTGATGTTCAACCGTATCCAGGGCGGCAGCGAAACCGACGTTGAACCGGGCTTCAAGGCCTGGCCGAACACGGTGGGGCGCAACGTGCTGGAGTACATCCCGAGCTCGGCGAAGCTATCCGAAATGCTGCAGACCGACGAAGCCGCGCTGTTCCCGCTGACGCCGACCCAGGTGACCGCGCTGAAACTCAAGGGCATGCCGGTCGAATATGCCCAGCCGAAGGAAGGCGCCGTGGTCCTCAACGTCGCCGAATGCGCCATCGCGCAAAACACCCAACCGGAACTGGCGCAAAAGCTCGCGGCTTTCCTGCTGACCCCGCAAGCCCAGGCCATCGCCCTGGAAGAAGGCGACCAGATCCCGTCCAACCCCAACACCCCGACCACCGACAAGACTCGCGGTCAGGTGGAGGCGATGAAGCAATACCTGGAAACGGCGATTGCCGTGGATTGGGACCAGGTCAACGAACAACGCCCGGCCTGGAACGCCCGCTGGAACCGCAGTATCGAGCGCTAGCGCGATCGACTGTGGCAAGGGGAGCGACACTGTTGTGGGAAAAACTGCTGTGAACAAATGCTGTGGGAGCAAGGCTTGCCCGCGATGAAAATGACGCGGTCTCTGAGAAAACGAGGCGCCTGCATCGCGGGCAAGCCTTGCTCCCACAGATAAATCCCCTCGCCACAGGGTGTTGTACTGAGCTGATTATTGGTTAACTGTCTGGCTACGGACGCCAGACCCTCCCCTTGATCAACAGCGACCCCCACCATGCACACCCTCGCCCAACTACGCGCCGGCCAGCTCTGCGGCATTACCCGGCTGGACCTGGCCTGCGGCTTGACGGAGTTTCCCCGGGAAATCTTCGACCTGGCCGACTCCCTCGAGATTCTCAACCTCAGTGGCAATCAGTTGGACACGCTGCCCGACGACCTGCATCGGCTGACGCGCCTGCGTGTGCTGTTCTGTTCGGACAACCGCTTCACAGAACTGCCCGAATGCCTGGGCCGTTGCAGCGCCTTGACCATGGTCGGTTTCAAGGCCAATCGCATCGCGCACGTCACGGGCGCCGCGCTGCCGCCACGGCTGCGCTGGTTGATCCTGACCGACAACTGCGTCAGCCAATTGCCAGATGAACTGGGCCAACGCCCCGATCTGCAAAAACTGATGCTGGCCGGCAACCGCTTGCGGCAATTACCGGCGGGCCTGAGCCAGTGTCATCGCCTCGAACTGTTGCGCATCGCCGCCAACCAACTGAGCGAACTGCCGCAATGGCTGCTCACGTTGCCGAGCCTCAGTTGGCTGGCCTACGCCGGCAACCCGCTGGAAGCCCAGGCAGAAGCGGCGGCGCTGAATACCACGACGTCTATCGACTGGTCGCATCTGGAACTGCAACAACCACTGGGCGAAGGCGCGTCGGGGGTGATTCATCAGGCGCTCTGGCAGGCGCCCGGCCAGGCGGCACGAAAGGTCGCAGTGAAGCTGTACAAAGGCCAGATGACCAGCGACGGCTCGCCCCTGCATGAGATGCATGCCTGCATCACGGCCGGTCGCCACTCGAACCTGATTGAGGTGCTGGGTCAGGTTACCGGGCACCCCGAGCAACAGGCCGGGCTGGTGATGGCGCTGGTCGAGCCCAGCTACCGTAACCTCGCCGGGCTGCCGAGCCTGGCGTCATGCAGCCGCGACGTCTATGCCGATGAACTGCGCCTGAGTGCTCCGGCGGCCCTGCGCATCGCCCATGGCATCGCCTCGGTGGCGGCTCACCTGCACCGCCAGGGCATCACCCACGGGGATCTCTACGGGCACAATATTCTGTGCGATGACCAGGGCGATTGCCTGCTGGGGGATTTTGGCGCGGCGTCGTTCCACGCCACCACAGACAACCTGCAAACCCGCGCACTGCAACGCATCGAAGTGCGGGCCTTCGGGATTCTGCTGGGGGAATTGCTGGCGCGGATCGAACCGGGGCTCGGTGCGCAGGATCTTGCGTGGCTGCTGGATTTGCAAGCGCGCTGCTGTCAGCCGGAGGTGCTGGCACGGCCAGGGTTCGATGAGATTGAAAGGTTGCTGAGCGAGTTCAAACACATCGACTAAACCAGCACCCCAAGCTAACAAGCACACCGCCTATTGTGGCGAGGGGATTTATCTGTGGGAGCAAGGCTTGCCCGCGATGCGGACACCCCGTTTTCTCAGAGACCGCGTCGTCTTCATCGCGGGCAAGCCTTGCTCCCACAGAATGAACCGCACCCAGGGATAAATTCCCTCGTCACAGGGGTGTACTGCTTAACCCGCCAACCCGACAAACATGTCCTGCACGTCATCGTGGTTGTCGAGGCCTTCGAGGAAGGCTTCGACTTCAGCCATCTGCTCGTCGGTGAGGCCACTGACCGGGTTTTTCGGCTGGTAGCCCAGCTTGGCCGACAATACGGTGAAACCCTGCTCCGGCAAGGCCTTCTGGACAGCGTCGAGGTCGGCAGGGTCGGTGAGGAACAACGTCGCGTCGTCTTCGCCCGGCTCGAAATCCTGGGCGCCGGCCTCGATGGCGGCCATTTCCGGATCGGCGTCCGGGCTGTCCGGCGCGGCTTCGATCATGCCGACATGGTTGAAGTCCCACGCCACCGAACCCGAGGCGCCGAGTTGGCCCTTGCGGAACGCGACGCGAATTTCGGCAACGGTGCGGTTGATGTTATCGGTCACGCATTCAACGATCAGCGGCACCTGGTGCGGCGCGAACCCTTCGTAGGTGACGCGGTGGTATTGCACGGTTTCACCGAGCTGGCCAGAACCTTTCTTGATCGCACGTTCCAGGGTCTCGCGGGGCATCGAGGCCTTCTTCGCCTGTTCGACAACCAGTCGCAAGTGCGCGTTGGTAGCGGTATCCGCACCGTTGCGCGCGGCAATGGTGATTTCCTTCACCAGTTTGCCGAAGATCTTGCCCTTGGCGTTGGCAGCCGCTTCTTTGTGTTTAACCTTCCACTGTGCGCCCATTACTCACTCTCTTGTCTGACGCGCCGAGACATCTGCCGGCCGGCGCTGTGGCGCAAGTTTATACGGCCTAAACCGGCTGATCGACCAAAAAATTCACCCTGCCGGATCGACATTTTCACAGCGTGTTGTAGGGCGTTTCTGAAATAGCGCCTCACAAGCACCGTTTTCCCCCGCGGTTTCGTACCCTCTGCGCCTCTCTCCCCGCCAGTAGGAGCTGCGATGCGCAACGACACGGAAAGTCCCTTCAGCCTGACGCTCACGCAAAGCGACTTGCAACTGCAAGTCTTGCGCTTCAACGGCCGCGAAGCCCTCAACCAGCCATACCGCTTTGACCTCGAACTGATCGGCCTGGCCCCACCGATAGATCCCAAGCTGTTCTTGAGGGAACCGGCCTTCCTGCGCCTGGACGGTGAATCGGGCGTCCATGGGATTGTCCACAGCGTTAGCCTCAATGCCCTGGCGCCGCGGCGCATCGGCTATCGCTTGACGTTGGTTCCCTACCTCCAGCAACTGGAGCAAGGCCCGCGGCGCCGGGTTTTCCATCGGCTCAGCGTGGTACAGGTGCTGCAACGCCTGCTGGAAGAACACGCGCTACCCGTCGACGGTTACCGTTTCGAACTGCCCCATGGGCAGTATCCGTGTCGCCCATTCTGCATCCAGTACGACGAAAGCGACCTGACCCTCCTGCAACGGCTGTGCGAGGAGGAAGGCATCCATTACCACTTCGAACACGCGCCCCAGGGCCATGTCCTGGTGTTTGCCGAAGACCCGAAGAGCTTTCCCGCGCGCCCCGTCGAGCTGCCTCTGCACCCGAACGACAGCCAGCTACCGACCATCAAGCGCTTGTATTTGCGTCACCACCCGATGATGCCTGGCCTGCCTGTCGGGTTCAGTGACCGGGCCCAGCCCGAAGCCGAGGCCTCGGCGGCGAATCAACCCCTTGAGCGGATCGATCACGAAGCCATGCGCAGCAACCCGGCCTTGGCTCACCGTTACCAGGCCGGTCGCCGCCACCTTGAACGATTGCGCTGCCGGCAACGGGAAATCCATGGCCACAGCACCCAACCGACCGTGCACGGCGGCGACATCGTGCAGATCTGCGAACACCCGGTTTCCACCTTCAACGATCAATGGCTGATCACCGAGGTCCAGCATCGCGGACGACAGTTTTCGATCCTGGAACCGGACCTGCCCACCACACCGTCGGCCCGTGACTACCGCAACCGGTTCACCGCCATTCCCTGGTCCACCACGTTCAGGCCGGCCCTCAAGCACCCCAAGCCCTGCATCCCCGGGTACCACCTGGCCTATGTACTCGGCCGCACCGGCCAGCCGGCCAGCCCCGATGAGCGTGGCCAGGTGAGTGTCAGCCTATGGGCGCCGGACCAGGACGGCATCACGCTGCCCGTGTCGCGGCTGACGCTGGATGGCAGCCCCAGCCTGATGGCCGGCAGCGAAGTGCTGGTGAGTTTTCTCGATGGCGACCCTGATCGACCGGTGCTGTGCCCGGGGGCTGTCGATACTGGCGCAGGACAAACCGCCGCGCCCCCGAAACCGCCCCGGCGCAATCCTGATGCCGGGTTGCTGTTGGACTGGCTGCTGAATCCGCCGGACTTCACACCCTGACACATCCCTGTGGCTTCATGCGGGCAAAACTGATCTGGCTCATGCCAATTCAACGAAACGGGCTTACAGTAAATAAACAACGCCGCTTTAGACGGCGCTCTACCCTGATCGTTGGAGATACCCGCAATGCCCTGGAAAAGCTCAGAAAGCCGCTACAGTACCGTCACGGTGACCTTGCATTGGCTGATGCTGGTGCTGCTGGCCGTGGTTTATGCCTGCATCGAGTTCCGAGGGATTTTCCCCAAGGGCAGTGGCGGCCGGACCCTGATCAAGGAAGCGCACTTCATGCTCGGCCTGACAGTGTTCCTGCTGGTCTGGCTGCGCCTGTTCGCCCGCAGCATGGGTAAGACACCGGCGATTTTCCCGGCCTCGCCTGTGTGGCAAACCGTCCTGGCTCGCCTGATGCACTGGGCGCTGTACCTGTTCATGATCGCCATGCCGTTGCTGGGCTGGCTGATCACCAGTGCCGAAGGTCATCAAGTGATGTTCTACGGTTTCGATCTGCCCTTGCTCATCGATCAGGACAAGGAGTTTGCCAAGCAACTGGAAGGCTGGCATGTGCTGGGCGGCACCATCGGCTATTGGTTGATTGGCTTGCATGCCTTGGCGGGGCTGTACCACCACTATGTGGTACGGGACAACACGCTGTTGCGGATGATGCCCAAACGCGGCTGATCGCTGTTACTCGAACCCTCGGCGGCCTTGCAAACCGCCGGTGTGGACGAAAATCAAACGGGTGCCGGGGGCAAAGCCTCCGGCCTCGACCCGCGCTTTAAGCAACATCAAGGCTTTGCCGGTGTACAACGGCTCCAGTTCGATGGCCGCCGTGGTTTCGATGAACTCGGTGAGTTCGGCATCGACCCGGGCGAAACCGCCACGGCTGCCGTCGAACAGTTCATAAAGCGCACGGCAAAGGCCCGCCTCCCCCAAGATGCTTTCGACTTGCTGCGCCACGCCATGGTCCTGGGGCACCGCCAGCACGCCATAGACCGGACGCTGTCCTGCTTCGGCCAGCACCAGCCCGGCCAGCGATGTGCCGGTGCCGCAGGCCAGCCACCAGCCGTGATAATCCGCCCATCCCAACGTTGCCAGTTGTTCACGGACATTGGCTGCCCAGGCCATGCAGCCTAGTGCGCCAGGCAACCCCGAACCGCCCTCGGGCACCGGATGCAAATAGGGATAGCGAATCTGCCACGGCGCCCAGAAACCCGGCGCGTGCCGCTCTCGGTATCCGCCAAAACCCAACCAGTGCAGGTCCATGCCAAACGCCTTCAGGTCGCGCACTGTCGGCGTGTCCTGGGGATGACCACGCAACAACCCCACCGTGGGAAACCCGAAGCGCTTGCCCGCCGCGGCCAACGCATGCAAATGGTTGGAATAAGCCCCGCCCAGGCTCATGACCCCCTCGGCGCCGGCCTCATGGGCGGCGCGCAAATGATGGACCAGCTTGAACCACTTGTTGCCGCTGATCAGCGGATCGATCCGGTCCAGGCGCAACACCGCCACTTCAACACCGGCTCGGGCGAGCCAGTCCAGGTGAAGGGGGTCGAGTCGGGGTTGGGGATGCCAGTCGAGGGCGGGAAGCAGCATGGCAGCAGGCCCGTGGGGAAATAGGCCAGCATCTTAACAGCTGGTCGCGGACTCCCTGACATCGAAAAAACTTGTGGGAGCGAGCCTGCTCGCGATAGCGGTGGGTCAGCCAGCATTTCTGAAACTGACTAACCGCCATCGCGAGCAGGCTCGCTCCCACAGGGGATCCGGGTGTCTACAGGGCTGTACGTTACAACTGCGCCGCCAACCGCGAACCCTGGTTGATCGCCCGCTTGGCGTCCAGCTCCGCCGCCACGTCGGCACCGCCGATGAGGTGAACGGTCTGCCCCGCCGCCTCCAGGCCTTCCTGCAATTCACGCAGCGGATCCTGGCCGGCGCAGATCACGATGTTGTCCACGGCCAGCACGTGTGGCTCGCCGGTTTCGCCGATGCGAATGTGCAAGCCATCGTCGTCGATCTTCAGGTACTCGACGCTGTTGAGCATCTGCACCTGCTTGTTCTTCAGGCCCGTGCGGTGAATCCAGCCGGTGGTCTTGCCCAGGCCGTCACCGACCTTGGACGCCTTGCGTTGCAGCAGGAACACCTGGCGCGCCGGTGCATGGGGTTCGGCCTTGATCCCGGCCACGCCGCCGCGAGCCTCAAGGTGGGTGTCGATGCCCCACTCCTTCCAGAACGCCTCGCGGTCCTGGCTGGTGGCAACGCCCTGATGAACCAGGAACTCCGACACGTCGAAGCCGATACCGCCGGCACCAATCACCGCGACACTGCGGCCCACCGGCTTGCGCTCGAGGATCACGTCCAGGTAGCTCAACACCTTGGCATGCTCCACCCCGGGAATCGCCGGCACGCGCGGCGCGATGCCGGTGGCGAGGATGATCTCGTCATAACCGCCAGCCACCAATTGCGCCACATCCACCCGAGTGTCGAGGCACAGCTCGACATGGCTGGTCTGCAATTTGCGCTTGAAGTAGCGCAGGGTTTCGAAGAACTCCTCCTTGCCTGGCACGCGCTTGGCGACGTTGAACTGGCCACCGATTTCGCTGGCCGAATCGAACAGCGTCACCTGGTGCCCACGCTCGGCCGCCACCGTGGCAGCGGACAAGCCGGCCGGGCCGGCACCGACCACGGCGATTTTCTTCACCTGGGTCACCGGCAGATAGTTCAGCTCGGTTTCGTGGCAGGCCCGCGGGTTCACCAGGCAACTGGTGAGCTTGCCGCCAAAGGTGTGGTCCAGGCACGCCTGGTTGCAACCGATGCAGGTGTTGATTTCATCGCCGCGACCGGCAGCGGCCTTGTTGACGAACTCCGGATCGGCCAGGAACGGCCGGGCCATGGAGACCATGTCGGCATCGCCTTCAGCGAGGATCTGCTCGGCCACTTCCGGGGTGTTGATGCGGTTGGTGGTGATCAGCGGGATGCTCACCGAGCCACGCAGCTTGGCCGTGACCTTGCTGAACGCGGCGCGCGGAACCTTGGTGGCGATGGTGGGAATTCGCGCTTCGTGCCAACCGATACCGGTGTTGATAATCGTCGCGCCGGCCTGCTCGATGGCCTTGGCCAACTGGACGATTTCGTCCCAGGTGCTGCCGCCTTCCACCAGATCGAGCATCGACAGGCGAAAGATGATGATGAAATTCGGGCCTACCGCCTCGCGCACCCGACGCACGATTTCCACCGGCAGGCGCATGCGGTTCTCATAGCTGCCGCCCCAACGGTCGGTACGGTGGTTGGTGTGGGCCGCCAGGAACTGGTTAATGAAATAACCTTCCGAGCCCATGATCTCGACGCCGTCGTATTCGGCCTTCTGGGCCAGTACCGAACAGGTGACGAAATCGCTGATCTGTTTCTCGATGCCCTCCTCGTCCAGTTCCTTGGGCTTGAACGGATTGATCGGCGCCTGGATCGCGCTCGGTGCCACCTGCTTGGGGCTGTAGGCGTAGCGCCCGGCATGGAGAATCTGCATGCAGATCTTGCCACCGGCCTCGTGTACGGCCCGGGTAACGATCTGGTGCTTGAGCGCTTCTTCTTCGGTGGTCAGCTTGGCTGCGCCGGAGTAGACACCGCCCTCGTCGTTCGGCCCGATCCCACCGGTGACCATCAGGCCGACGCCACCCTGGGCACGCTCGGCAAAGTACGCCGCCATGCGTTCGAAGCCGCCGGGTTTCTCTTCCAGGCCGGTGTGCATCGAGCCCATCAGGGTACGGTTACGCAAGGTGGTGAAACCCAGGTCCAGCGGGGCCAGCAGGTGCGGGTAATGAGAGGCGGTCATCGGTAACTCCACAACGGGCGATCACGGGAAAAAGCGCGAGCTCTGCGGCTTGCGTCTGTCATGACCCACAGCGTAAGAGTCGGGGTGCGGGCGCTCAATGACCGTAACTGACAACTTAATGATCCAAATGCGCAGCGTGCCGATCAACCGTGCGTGACTCTCGACGGGATGGACCAGTCCTATCAACGCTGGCCCAGGTGCTCAAACCAACAATAACGCTAATCACACGGTCGCCCTTGCATGCATCCCCAACGAAAAATGCTGCACAACGAGTTGCACGCCCGCCCGTCGTTGTATTTCGACGAACCGGCCCACGTCTTCCACCTGGCGTTTCTGGGCGACAACGCCCAGTGCAACGCGCTGCTCGAGCGCCTGTGCCCTGAAACCCACGCAGCAGAAGCCGCACAAGGCATCACCCGCCTGGAAGGACACCCGCTCAAGTGGGAGCGCCACGCCGAGTTCTTCACCCTGACCCTGGTCGTTCCCGCCAGCACCAATGAACTGCACTGGACAACGCTGCCCGACTGCCTTGCCCAGGGTATCGAAGGTCATTCCCAGCACCTGATCAATGCCGTTCAGGTGGTGGTGCGCGCCGAAGCCGGTCTCGACCTGCCCAGCTACGGTTTCAAGGACCCGTGCGGCTCTTGCGTGGGCGGTGGCGATGCGGTGGTCTGGAGCGATTTTCGCCTGACCGAGGACGGCACCAACCGCCTGCTGTTCATCAACCGACAGCTCAACGCTTATCGCCAGGGCCGCATGATCCGGCGCCTGCTGGAAATCGAGACCTATCGCATGATGGCGTCCTTGTCGCTCAATACCGCCAAGGCACTGGACCCGCAACTGAACGAATTCGATCGCACCCTGGTGAGCCTGTCCGAGCGCAACGCCAATGCCAGCGGCGTGCATGCCAAGGCCTTGCTGGAGGACATCGCCCTGCTCTCTCGCCAGGTGGTCAGCAGCACGGTCAGGAATCGCCACCGTTTCAGCGCAACCCGCGCCTACGCCCAACTGGTGTTCGAGCGCCTGGGGGAGTTGCGCGAAAGTCACCTGGGCGATTGCCAACGGCTGGGCGTGTTCATCGAACGGCGCTTCAAACCCACGGTGCGTTATTGCGCAGCCACCGAACAGCGCCTCGAACAACTGGCCATGAGCGTCGCCAATTTGGGTGACTTGCTGCAAGCACGCGTGCAAGTCGAGATGGAAGACCAGAACGCCGAGATCCTGCGCAGCCTCAATGCCCGCGCCGATGCACAGATAAAAATCCAGCGCGCGGTGGAAGGCCTGTCGATCATTGCCATCACCTACTACCTGATCAATCTGTTCAAACTGGTCTACAGCGGGCTGCACACCTTGGGCGCGAACCTCTCGGCCCGCGAAGCACTACTGGGCATGACGCCGCCGGTGCTGTTGATCATGCTGCTGATTCTGATCCGGATCAGGAAGGCCAAAAGTCACTAGCGCGCCTTGCCCGCGCAGCACGCGGTCCAAGGGTTCCATGGACGCCTTTGCGTGTGCCTGCCGTGAGGACAAATCAGCGTCCGCCCTTCGCTAATCCCTTGTTTTACCGTACCCTGCCCCGTAACTCTTGATGAAAAATCACGAACCTGCACACGGCCGCTGACTGTTCCCCATGCGCAAATTTCTGTACCTGCTGTTTTCCTTGGCCTTGATTGCCGCCCTGATCACCTACGCACTGTGGACGACGGATCGTCCGGTGGGTCATTACCTGTCGGACCTGCGCATCCACCTGGCGGTGAACCAGGGCACGCCCGCCGACCGCGGCAATCTGCTGGGCATCCAGCCCGAACTGTTCCCCACCGACTACCAGAGCCCCGAGCGCCTGCATCGCAAACTGGCGGCCTATCTGCAGGCGGCTCGCGACCAGGGCTTGCTCAATGCCAAGACCGTGGTGGTCCTGCCCGAGCACATCGGCACCTGGTTGATGGTCGGCGGTGAAAAAGACGAGTTGTACCAGGCCACCACGTTGAAGGAAGCCATGAACTGGCTGGC
Source organism: Pseudomonas sp. A25(2017) (assembly GCF_002001065.1). NCBI lineage: Bacteria > Pseudomonadati > Pseudomonadota > Gammaproteobacteria > Pseudomonadales > Pseudomonadaceae > Pseudomonas > Pseudomonas sp. A25(2017). The sequence continues at coordinate 24,586 of NZ_MUOA01000091.1, forward strand.
GGTCAGCAATCCGCTGGCGTTTATCCAGGCGCTGGTCAGCGCTCAAGGCGATAACCGACTGGGCGATGCCTACCTGCGCATGAAAGCCGAGCGCATGGCCCATGACTATCAAGCGCTGTTCGGTGGCCTGGCCAAGGAGTTCGGCATCACCCTGGTGGCCGGTTCCATCGTACTTCCCGAGCCCAGCGTCAGCGACGGTGAACTGAAAGTCGGCCGCGGCGCGCTGTATAACAGCAGCCTGGTGTTCGGCAGCGACGGCCGGCCAATCGGCCAGCCACAACGCCAACGACATCCCGTCTTTGAACAGCAGGATGTGCTTGGCGCCGACCACCCGGGCGCCCCCCACGTCATCGACACCCCCGCCGGACGCCTGGGCGTGCTGATTGGCAGCGACAGCTGGTACCCGCTCCACTACCGGCAACTCAACGACCAGGGCGCGCAACTCATTGCGGTGCCCGCCTTCATCATCGGTCGCGATACGTGGGACAAACCCTGGAGCGGTTACAAAGGCCTGTCCACGCCGAGCGAGGTAAGCCTCAAACCGGGTGAAGTGAGCGAGGGCCAAGCCTGGCATCGCCTGACACTGACCGGCCAATTGCCCATCAGCCAGGCCCGGGGCGGCGTCAGCGTGTTCCTACGGGGCCAGTTCTGGGACAGCGGCAGCGCCGGCCAGAGCTTCATCAGCCACAACGGCCAACACTTCCCCGATGGCAACGCCCGTGGCGCCCGCCTGCTGAACCTGTGGTTGTGAACATGAAACCGCAGCCCATGCGCCTGGGGGACTTGTCAGTGGGCTTCGTCCATAGCCTGGCTGACGCCGTCGCCAGTCATGGGCAAGACCCTCGACCTTTGCTCGAACAGTATGGTCTTGATGCCGCGCGCCTGGCCGAGCCCGGGGCACGTCTGTCGATTCCACGCTACATGCGCTTGGGCCACGCTGCGATTCAACAGACTCAGGACCCGGCCCTGGGCCTGCGCATGGGTCAGCTCGGGCGCTTGAGCCAGGCCGGGCTGGCGGGCGTTACCGCCGCCCAGGCACCGACCGTGCGCGAGGCCGCCCGCTGCATGATCCGCTTCGAACCGCTGTATGGCTCCAACTATCGCGGCCAGTCGAGCTTCCACGAGGATGCCCGGGGTGCTTGGCTACGGTTCTATTCCATCAGCCCGTATAACGCCTACAACCGCTTCGTCGTGGATTCGATCATTGCCGGCTGGCTTGCCCAACTGTCCAGCGTCAGTGGCATCGCGCTGCGACCCGAACGCATCGAAATCGAATTTGAGGCGCCGGCATACCTGGAGGCCTACCGCACGCTCGGCGACTGCCCGATCCAGTTTGGCGCCGAACAGAATCAACTGCGCCTGGGCCTGGACAGCCTCGCCCAGCGCAACCCACAGCATTGCCCCAGCACCTGGCACCATCTGCTTCAGTTGTGTGAACGGGAACTGGAACAACTGACCCGCACTCGCAGCCTGCGTGAGCGCATCATCCAGCTGCTGGGGCCGTTGCTCAACGGCGGCCGGGAACCCGACCTGGAAGAAGTGGCGGCCCGCCTGAAGCTGCCAACCTGGACCCTGCGTCGCAAGCTGGCCGAGGAAGGCACGCAGTTTCGCGCCATCCTCAACGACACCCGCCGCGACCTGGCCATGACCTATATACGCGATACCGAACTGGCGTTCGGCGAAATCGCCTACCTGCTGGGGTTTGCCTCAGCCGAGGCCTTTCAACGTGCCTTCAAGCGCTGGAACGACCAGACGCCCGGGGAGTTTCGTCGTAGTCACCGAGGGGTTTGAGCTTCAAGAACCTGGCTTGGCGCTTACCACTTGTAGCTCGTAGCGGTTTTCACAACTCCGTCGCATCTTCGGCGGGTTCCAACGGGTCCAGTTCATATGCCTGGTATTCCAGCAGCTCTTCCTGATAATCATCCATTGCGTGTCCTTCCCCTGTCATTGAAACCAATGCCTGATGGCGCTGGCATCAGCATAAAGCTGCTTTATGAACAAAACATGAAGCAAAGGCTTCATGAATTAAACGTAGCACAGGGTCGGGAAATTACCGCGTGAAGTGTGACAGGGCGTAACTCCCTGCCACTGGACCTCAGGATGCCGGCAGCGGCTGAATCGGCTCGCTCGGGGGCGGTAACGAGCTGGACGGTGGAGGTGTAACGGTTTCCGTCGTCGGCGCAGACTCGAACGACTCGGGCGCAATTGGCGCTGGCTCGCTCGGCGGTGCGACGGGCTCCGACACCGTGGGAGCGGTTTCGACGGGGGCCGGTGCGGCCTCCTCTACCGGCGTGGCCGCTGCGGGCACAGGTGCTGGCGCAGGCGCAGGAGCCGGCATCAGGGCAGCCGGTTCAGCCTTGGTTTCCGGGATACCCAGCTCAGTTTTCGGCTTATCGGTCTCCTCAGTCTTCTCGGCAGCTTTCTTCGCTTCGGGAGGCAGGAACAGCTCGACCAAGGCAAAGAAACGCTCATAGAACTTGGCTGCCGACACGGTTTCGCTGGCGACCTTGACCATCGAATCATCCGAGGAGCCGATCGGCATCGATACCGAACCCAACACGCCCACGCCCAGGCTGGCGGAGTTGTTGGTCTTCTTAAGGGCATAACGGTCCTGCAAGGCGTTGGCGAACATCGTCGCACGGTGGCCAGTACCGCCGTCTTCGGCACAGACCAGGTTGAAGCTGATTTCCATGTGGGTGTCGCCGGTCTGCTGGAAACTCTTGTGACCGCTGACCAGCTTCGGATCGCTGCTGGTGATGATGTAGCCCTGGCTGAGCAACGCCCGACGCCCGGCCTCGCAGGTCGCCGCGTCGCTCACTGGATAAGTGCGCGAAAACGTGCCGGAGTCATCGAAATTCTCGTGTTCGTAGATGGCGGTTTTCTTCGACGAGCAACCGGCTGCGGCGGCCAGCACCAATGCAAGCCCGACGGTGCGCATGTGAATTGATTTGAACATTGAACATCCTGAGAAAAACGGTCCGGGGCGTATTGTGCAACAGAACGCGGCCTGGCCGCGTGGCTAATCTTGTTTCAAGGGGGTTACAAGTTTACTGGGGGTTGTTTGCAGGAAAAAGACGCTGATCCGGTAGATCGACGAATACCCGCTTTCCATGCAACAAGCAGATACAAAAACCTGACGGTTCGGGTTAATGCTGTTCACTTGAGCGGTTAATGAAGATTTTTTTATTCCGTTTCTGGAGACGTAGTTAGGTGTGTATATCCGTTGTTGCGGTGATGGCCACTGGCGGTTCCGCTCTTACAGCGGCTCACTTTTGAGAAGCGCAAAAGTAAGCAAAACGCTCTTGCCCCACCACTCGGCACCTCGCCTAGGCTCGGTGTGCCCTCACTCCGGCATTGCTCCGTGGGCCGCCGCGAAGGGCCATCCATGGCCCAGCGCGGCTAACCCGGCATCCATGCCGGGTTGCCCACTGCGCAATGCCTGCGTTCGGCCAGCGTGGTTTAACGGGGCGCCCCAGATCAAAAGCCAAAGCGAGGCGGCCTAACAGCCGGCCTGATTTTGACGGGACCGCGCGTCCCCTGTGGGAGCGAGCTTGCTCGCGATGAAGTCGGCACATCCAACATCATTACAACTGAACCACCGCATTCGCGAGCAAGCTCGCTTGTATGGTAGGACTTGAAGGGAGGAGGAGGGACAAAGCTCGATTCTGACTGTTAGCCGCAGTACAGACCGTGGGAGATTTCACCCCTCCTCCTTTCACCCAAGCGCCGAT
>NZ_MUOA01000021.1:0-27725 GCF_002001065.1 Pseudomonas sp. A25(2017)
CCCCGCCACCGCCCGGCAACAGGCCAAGCGTGACCTCCGGCAAGCCGAGCTGCACCGACGGCAGGTCCAGGGCCACGCGATGATGGCAGGCCAGGCAGATTTCCCAACCACCGCCGAGGGCCGCGCCATTGATGGCCGCCACCACGGGCTTGCCCAAGGTCTCCAAGGCTCGCAGTTGCGCTTTAAGCCGCAGGACCATGTCGTAGAAAGCCTTGGCCTCGGGCTTGCCGACCTTGATCAATTCGTTGAGGTCACCGCCGGCGAAGAAGGTGTGCTTGGCCGAGGTGATGATCACACCGGCAATCGAGTCCTTTTCAGCCTGCAAACGGGCGACGCAGGCGGCCATGGCCTCACGGTACACCGCGTTCATGGTATTGGCGCTCTGGCCCGGCATGTCCAGGGTCAGGACGACGATCCGGTCCTGGCCAGTTTCGTAACGAATGGCATCGGTCATGAAAAAGTGTTCCTTGAAGTCGGGGCTCAGAGGCGTTCAATGACGGTGGCAATGCCCATACCGCCGCCGACACAGAGGGTCGCCAGGCCATAACGCAGGCGACGCACCTCCAATTCGTCGAGCAACGTGCCGAGAATCGCGCACCCCGTGGCGCCCAAGGGATGCCCCATGGCGATGGAGCCACCGTTGACGTTGACCTTGGCCGGGTCGATGGCCATGTCCTTGATGAACTTGAGCACCACCGAGGCGAAGGCCTCGTTGACTTCGAACAGGTCGATGTCCTCCACCCGCAACCCGGCCTTGGCCAGGGCCTTGCGGGTAGCCGGCGCCGGGCCGGTGAGCATGATGGTCGGGTCGGTACTGGTGACTGCGGTGGCGACGATCCGCGCCCGGGGTTGCAGGCCCATGGCGCGCCCCTTGGCTTCGGAACCGATCAACATCAGTGCCGCACCGTCGACGATGCCGGAACTGTTGCCCGGCGTGTGCACGTGATGGATTCGTTCGACATGGCTATAAACGCGCAGCGCCGTGCCATCGAAGCCCATCTGGCCCATGGCCTCGAAGCTTGGCTTGAGCTTGCCCAGGCCTTCGAGCGTGGAGTCGGCGCGGATGAATTCATCGTGGTCCAGCAGCACGATGCCATTCTGGTCCCGCACGGCGACCAGGGATTTATTGAACGAACCGTCAGCCCGGGCACGCGCCGCTTTTTGCTGGGAATGCAGCGCATAACCGTCGACATCCTCACGGCTAAAGCCTTCCAGCGTGGCGATCAGGTCGGCGCCGATGCCCTGGGGAACGAAGTGGCCGTGCAGGTTGGATTGCGGGTCCAACGCCCACGCACCGCCATCGCTGCCCATGGGCACCCGGGACATGGATTCGACGCCGCCGGCCACCACCAGGTCTTCGAAGCCGGAACGCACTTTCATGGCCGCCAGGTTCACCGCCTCCAGGCCCGAGGCGCAAAACCGATTGAGTTGCACACCGGCCACGCTGACATCCCAATTGGCCACCAGCGCAGCGGTCTTGGCGATATCGGCCCCCTGTTCACCCACCGGGGTCACGCAACCGAGCACGATGTCATCGACCTGGCTGGTGTCCAGATCCATACGCTGTTGCAAGGCGCCGAGCAGGCCGCCCATCAGATTTACCGGCTTGACGCTGTGCAAGGCACCATCGGCCTTGCCCTTGCCACGGGGCGTGCGTAATGCGTCGAAAATCAAAGCTTGGGTCATGACGTCCTCGAAACCACGGGGTAATGCGATGCCTTCAACCATAAGCCCAGCGGCGCCGGATTCAATGACCACAGCGCTCAATGGCGTTGACGGCCACGCTCAGACGAACGGTAGCGAGCTATCGGGTTAACCGATTCAGGAGGGCAAGCTGTCTAGCAAAAGGGCCGGCAGGAAGGTGGCAATAGGCCTCATACCTTTTTTAGAGTAGCCCGCACCAAGCTGATATGAATTGGATCTAAGCCAAGGCCGCCGCGGCCCCTAATGTAATCCTTGTACAAGAAAGTCGTCGGGTTTTGCCGAGGCGCTTGTCGGACAGGAAGTGCAACGCCAGCCGCCATGGATATGCAGGCTGGCTTTTAGGAAATAACAATAAAGGCGGGTCAGCCATGTTCAAACATTCGAAAGTTCGCCAAGCCGGACTCATTCTCTTTGCCACGACGCTGCTGTTGATTTTGCCGAATATCACCAAGGTGATTGGCTGAATCCTGCGTGAGGGCATCTGCATCATTCATTAGTTGTGTCGCCAAAAAATGTGACGGGTTCTCTGTTCGAGCCGCGATGGCTGTGCCAACCTTTGCGGCCCCCCTCGACATGGAAGGCGATCGACTTGAAAGCTCTTATTGTGTTCGGGGCGTTGCTGCTCAGCACGCCCCTTTACGCCGCGCAACTGGTGCTGGAGTTGGGCGCGGGTACGCGCACCTGGCAAACCGAAGAACTGCTCAAGCACCCGGACGCTCAAACGGTCCAGATCGCTGATGACGTTTCCTACAAGAAACCGATGAGCTATCGAGCCGTGCCGCTGACGGCACTATTGACGGGCGTCCAAGCGGAGGACCACCTGCAAGCCGTTGCCCTGGACGGCTTCGCTGCCGAAATGCCTGCGGCGCCGTTACTCAACAAGAGTGGGGCCCGGGCCTGGCTGGCGATTGAGGACCCGGCCAAGCCCTGGCCATCACTGGGGGAAGGCAAGCACAGTGCCGGGCCTTTCTACCTGGTCTGGACCGATCCGCAGGCTGGCCATATAAGCCCGGAGCAATGGCCCTACGCGGTGGCGACCATCAAGCGCCTGTCGGCCGTGGCCGAACGCTTCCCCGCCCTGCTGCCGGCGCCCAACCTGGCCAAGGACGACCCGATCAATAAAGGTTTCGAGCTGTTCCAGAAAAACTGCCTGGCGTGTCATCGGCTCAATGGCGCAGGCGACGCGCAGTTCGGCCCTGACCTGAACATTCCCTTCAACCCGACCGAATACTTCTCCGGGGATTTCCTCAAGCGCTACATTCGCGACCCGCAAACGCTGCGTCGCTGGCCCCAGGGCAAGATGCCCGGGTTCTCGGCTGCGGTGCTGCCGGATTCGGAGCTGGATTTGCTGGTGGGTTATTTGAAGCATATGGCGGGACGCAAGCAGCCATTGGCCCCGTGAGATTGCTTTTTTGTGGCGAAGGAGCTTGCACCCTCGCCACAGAAGCTCCCCCGCTGGAGAGTTATTGTTGTTGCACCGTGATCACCGGTGCAGCAGGTACGACCAGCTTGGCATGCATCTGCTCGCAACCACCGCCACGCCGCATGCCACGCACCGGGCAGGCGTCCAGGTAATCCAGGCCCACGGCCAGCTTCAGGTGGCGCTCCGGACGGGCCAATTGGTTGGTCACGTCGAAACTGTACCAGGCGTCGTCAAGCCAGGCTTCTGCCCAGGCATGGCTTGCCAGGTGTTCGCTCGCTTCGCTGAACAGATACCCCGACACATACCGCGCCGGCACCCCCAGGCTACGGGCGCAGGCCAGGAAGGCGTGGGTGTGATCCTGGCACACCCCGCTACGACCGGCAAAAGCCTGGGCCGCACTGGTCTCCACTTCAGTGGTGCCAGGGGTGTAGATCATGTGCTGGTTCAGCCCGTGCATCAGGTCGATCAGCGCCGTGCGATCGCGACGCTGCTGGCACTGCTGCGCAGCGAAGGCTCGAAGGGCCTCGTCCGCCTCGGTCAGCCGGGTGAAGCGCAGGAACGGCAGCGCTGACTGGCTCTCGTGCTCGGCTTCACGCGACGGATCGATATCCACCTGTCCGCGGGCGCCGATGATGACCGTTTCGTGGGGTTCGTCCAGGGTCAGTACATGAAGGATGTTGCCGAACGGATCCAGCTGCGCCCGCACCGGCCGTGGCAGATCCAGTTGCCAGCTCAGCACATGCTGGCGTTCGCTGTCGTGGGGCGTCAGGCGCAGGTACTGGATGCTGGCGCGCACCTGATCTTCATAGTGGTAGGCCGTTTCGTGGCTGATCGAGAGTCTCATATGACCTCCAGGTAGGAACTGTGAATGGCATTGCCCAGTTCACGGACCAGTGGGATGAATTCGGTGAGCCAGGCATGCAGGCCCCCGTCGAGGATTTCGTTGATGCCGGTGTAGCGCAGGCGTGCGTCCATTTCCGCCGCCAGCCGTTGTGCCTGCCGGCCGTTGGTGCCCGGCAGGCTCGCGAGGATCTGGTTGATTTCTTCGGTACAGGCGCGCAGCGAACGCGGTACGTCGGCGCGCAACAGCAGCAACTCGGCCACATGGCGAGCGCCCGGGGCGTCACGGTAGATCTCGGTGTAGGCCTCGAAGGACGACAAGGCCCGCAACAAGGCGCTCCATTGGTAATACGCGTGGGCCGTGCCATCGCTGACCGTGTCGGCCTGGTCGCCGGCCATTTCGTAGCGGGCGTCGAGCAAGCGCAGGGTGTTGTCGGCCCTTTCGATGAAGGTCCCCAGGCGAATGAAGCGGAATGCGTCGTTGCGCATGATGGTGCCGTAGGTTGCGCCACGAAACAGGTGGGATCGCTCCTTGATCCACTCACAGAAACGGCTCATGCCGTAGCGATTCAAGCCTTGCTCGGCGATACCGCGAATTTCCAGCCAGGTGGCGTTGATGTTCTCCCACATGTCGGCGGTGATTCGCCCACGTACCGCGTGGGCACTGGCTCGCGCGGCGCCGAGGCAACTGTAGATGCTGGCCGGGTTGGCCGCTTCCAGGGCAAAGAAATGCAGCAGGCGCTCGGCGTGCAGCTCGCCGTGTCGCTCCCGGTAATCATCCAGCGTGCCGGTGATCAGCAATGGCATGGCCAACTCGTGCAGGCCATCGCCACGCCCGTCCTGGGGCATCAGCGACAATGAATAACTGACATCGAGCATCCGTGCGAGGTTTTCCGCACGCTCCAGGTAGCGCGACATCCAGTACAGGTCCGAGGCGGTTCTACTCAGCATGGCAGCTCCTCAATCCTCGACCACCCAAGTGTCCTTGGTCCCACCGCCCTGGGATGAATTCACCACCAGGGAGCCTTCGCGCAGCGCCACCCGTGTCAGCCCGCCAGGCACCACGCGGGTCTCGCGGCCGGACAGCACAAACGGCCGCAAATCGATGTGGCGCGGGGCGATGCCGTTTTCGACAAAGGTCGGACAGGTCGAGAGCGACAGCGTCGGCTGGGCGATGTAGGCGTGCGGCTTGGCCTTGATCCGCTCGCGAAAGGCATCGATCTGCGCTGTCGTCGCGGCCGGCCCCACCAGCATTCCATAACCGCCGGAGCCCTGGGTTTCCTTGACCACCAGATCGGGAAGATTCGCCAGCACGTGGGAAAGCTCGGCGGGATTACGGCATTGCCATGTAGGAACGTTCTTCAGGATCGGCTCTTCGTCCAGGTAAAAACGGATCATGTCGGTGACGAACGGGTACACCGATTTGTCGTCCGCCACGCCCGTGCCGATGGCATTGGCCAGCACCACGTTGCCGGAACGGTAGGACGACAACAGGCCCGGTACGCCGAGCATCGAATCCGGATTGAAGGCCAGTGGATCGAGGAACGCGTCGTCGAGGCGACGGTAGATCACATCCACGGCTTTCGGGCCGTCGGTGGTGCGCATGAACACTTTGTCATCGCGTACGAACAGGTCGGCGCCCTCCACCAACTCCACGCCCATCTCCCGGGCCAGGAACGCGTGCTCGAAGAACGCGCTGTTGAAACGCCCCGGCGTGAGCACCACGACACTGGGATCGTCCAGCGGGCTGGAGCTTTTCAGGGTGTCGAGCAGCAGGTTCGGATAATGGTCGATGGGGGCAATGCGCTGGACGGCGAACAGTTCGGGGAACAGGCGCATCATCATCTTGCGGTCTTCGAGCATGTAGCTCACGCCGCTGGGCGTACGAAGATTGTCTTCGAGCACGTAGTACGTGCCGTCACCGTCGCGCACCAGATCGACACCACAAATGTGGGCATAGATGTCACGGTGCAGGTCCAGCCCCTGCATCGCCAGTTGGTATTGCTCGTTGGCCAGCACCTGCTCGGCGGGAATGATGCCGGCGCGGATGATCCGTTGTTCGTGGTAGAGGTCGGCCAGGAACATATTCAGCGCCTTGACCCGCTGGATGCAGCCACGTTCGACCACCCGCCATTCACTGGCCGGGATGCTGCGCGGGATCGTGTCGAAAGGGATCAGGCGCTCGGTCCCCTGCTCGTCGCCGTAGAGCGTGAACGTAATGCCAGCACGATGAAACAACAGGTCGGCTTCGCGCCTGCGTTGCGCCAGCAGCTCGTCAGGCGTTTCAGCCAGCCAGCGGGCAAACGCCTGGTAATGCGGACGGACCTGGCCGTTGGCATCGTACATTTCATCAAAACCGCTGCGGATCATGCCGTACTCCTTGTCACCCTGGCAGCAAGGCTTCGCAAGCCCCGTGCCATCGGCATAAACGCTTTATGATCAACGGGTTGGATTCTCCTCTGACAGGCCGTGCACTTTTCTAGTGCAGCAAATACCCCACCCCGCTGCCCCCCGCTTCATTGCGACGCAGGGGCGTCGCTCTGCTGAGCATAGCCCTGGAAAAACGACGCGGCTTGATCTGGATACAGTTAGGTACAAAACCTGGCGGTTGTGGTGTTGGCGGGGGACATGCTCACCTATTCGGCGTCCGCCACAAATCCCACAGTAATGTTCAATGTTCGGGTAGTTCACAGACATGAAAACGGCCGACACAAAGGTCAGCCGTTGCTGTGGTTGCGGTGAGTAACTGTCAGGCCTGCAGGCGCCGGATCTCTTGCTTGACGCCCCAGCCCTCGATAACACCACCCAAGGGTTCGACGACTGCCTCAAAGTCTTGCTCGAAGTCTCCTATGTCATCGTAAGTGGCGTACATCACCCGGCTCAGTTCCAATGACCAAGCCCCGTCGTCCCGTGCACTGATCTGCGCGTTCAGCGACTCTCCCCGAAAATGACCTGCCGCCCTGCGCGCCCGCTCCTCGTCCGGGAAAATGGCGTAGAACTCAATGGGATGGAATCGGGAAAAATCGAAACCGCCTTCTTTCATGCGGCGCAATACGCTGGTGCTGATGTCTTCTTGATAGGCTGTGCTCATGAAACGTCCTCCTGAAACCAATGGATAGACTTTCCGTCTTCCCGTGCGTGAAGCCCTCAGGCTGCAAGCGGTACGGCATCAAATGGCCGTCGGGACACAAGCATGTAGCTGACAAGACCGGACCTTGGCGATCCTTTCGCTGATCTCAATTGCAGAGTAGCCGTAAGTGGTGGCCACTGCCAAGCGAGACCAGGCAACGTTTCATGAAATCGGTTTAATGCTGAGGATTTCAATGCTGTGCTGGGACTTGAGGTTCTTGACGGTGGGATCTTCAGTGCGACCTTCCAGGTCGTTGAGGTCCAGTAGGTCGGAAACGGGCAGCATTTTTTTACGAATCAGTTGTGCAGCCTGCTCCATCGTAGGCTCCTGCTCGTAGTCGAACTGCTCGGCGATGGCTTCGCCATGATCATCCACGAAAGTGATTTCCCACTTTTGCATCAGTGTCTCCTTGATCAATTCAGGGCCTGGCTTACCTCTATCTCGACATTGAGGGCCGGACAATCGTTCCACTGGGCGGGCGGACGGCACACATGAAAAGACCGCCTCTGGGGCGGTCTCTTGCTGTAAAGCCGTGGCCGATCAGTTTTCGGCGCGTTCCTTCAGGGCTTTCAAGGTGTTGAACGGCGCATCCACCACGAACTTGTTCGCCAACCAGGACGGCACGTCACCACCCGGTTCGGTGTGGACCTGATAAACGACTTCGATTTGGCCCGCGCCTTTTGGCGTGAACGTCCAGAAACCGTCGACCTGGGTTACTCGCACAAAACCTTGCTCGTCAGGCGCGTATTTCGGCACCCCCTTGAGCCTGCGGGTCAGGCTGCCATCGGCGCCCTCCTCGGTGGTGACTTCCAGCACCGAGTCCCGGGGCGTGACCGGCCATGGTGTGTTGAATTGAGTATAGGTCCAGCTCTTGTCGCCTTCGTGCTTGAGCAGCTTCTGGCTCTTGCATTCATGAATCCATGCGCAAGCGCCGGGAACGTCTTCCTGCAGGGCCCGCAGCTTGGCCATGGTGGTTTTCATCACCGTCACGCCACGGTAGGCCTTGTATTTGGAGCCCGTCACCTCACTGAGGGAAACCTTGATACCGTCCTTCTCCTTGGCAACCTGCCAGTCCTCTGCCTGAGCGGTGGCCGTTGCCAGCAATACGGTCAACCCACACAACACAGCCATACGATGCAGCGAACCCATAGTTCTTTTCCTTATTGTCCAAGTTCGTTCAGTTAGGATCCATTCATGGAATCATTACGCTGCCGTGACTTGCTCCCACCAACCGATCAGCCGGATGGCCTCTTCACTGCTGCTGCCGCACACCTCGATGTCGGCGTCGAACGCCGAGCACACTGCCGGACGTTCCGGCTGGCCGAAGATCCGGCACAGGTTATCGACTGACAATTGCACGCAACGTTCTCCCGCCGGTTTGCCTTGAGGCATGCCAGGGATCGATGAGCTGATGGAAGGGGCGATGCAACAGGCGCCACAGCCTTCACGGCATTTCATGACGGCGACATCCTCACGACAGTAATGGTTAGTAACAGAACACAGAGTACCGGCTAAAACACTCGTTTTAAATTACCGTCTGCGTGTTTTTTTGCCCATGGCGGGATGACCGAATGGTCAACGACGAACTGCAGGCCTGTCGAAGGTTTATTGCTTGAATTCGAAGTCCAGCGCCGCGCCTTCCACCTCATTGCGCTCCTGGTTGCGCAGTGGCAGCTGCATTTCATTGCTCAACAAACGGCCATTGAGCTGAAACGGCCCGGGTTTCTCGCCGAACATCGACGGCAAGAGCGGCTCACGCTTGGACTGCACCACCTTACCCGGTGGTTGCAGTTCCTCGACCATCTCACGAGGCAGGCTCAGATCGAGCTTGGCCGGCGGCAATGGGGTCTTGGCGACCTCGCGGGCGGATTTGCTCTTGGAAGCGATGGGCGCGCGCTTTTTCTTCGCGGGAGCTGCCTTTTTAGTGGAAGGCTTCTTGGTCACTGCCGTTTTTTTCGGCGTATCTTTCGTGGCACTGGCGGCCGGTTTTTCCTGCGCTGGAGTTGCCGCGACGACGCCTCCCATGTGGAAGGCGCTCAACAGGCCGATCAAAACCCAGGCAGCAGGAACAATGGCTTTCATAGACACAACGGCACTGACGACAGGAACCCCCATGCTCGCCTGATAATGAGGCGCTGACAAGCACATCGAGCTAAGCCACTGGCGCCTAAAGAAATCCGTTGGCCGTCTCTTGGCACAATTGAGTGGCCAACATCCCCAGTGTCATCAAGGCCCGCTCCGCCTCACGGTTCCAGGGAGTGCCACAGTTCAAGCGAATGCAGTGGTTGAACTGCTCGGTGTTACTGAAAATCAGCCCTGGCGCGATGCTGATGCCTTGTTGCAACGCCCGCACATGCAACTCCTGGGTATTGACCCGCCCCGGCAGGCTGACCCACAGGATGAAGCCTCCAGTGGGACGACTCATCTGCGTGCCTTCGGGGAAGTACTGCTGCACCGCCAGTTGAAAGGCGCTGAGGTTCTTGCGGTACTCCTGGCGGATATAGCGCAAGTGCCGGTCATAGCCGCCGTTTTCCAGGTACGCGGCGATGCCCATCTGCGTGACGCTGCACGCGGAGTGGGTGCTGAAGGTCTGGAGTCGCTGGATTTCCTGCTGGAATTTACCCGCGATCATCCAGCCGATGCGCACGCCCGGCGACAACGTCTTGGAAAAACTCGAACAGTAGATGACCCGGTCCAGCCGGTCGTAGGCCTTGAGGGCCTTGGTGCGCCCCTGTTCGAACATCAACTCGCCATAGATATCGTCCTCGACGATCTGGATGTCGAAGTCCGAAGCCAGGCGCAGCAATTGCTTTTGCCGCTCTTCAGGCATGGTGCCGCCCAAAGGATTGCTCAGGCGCGTGGTCAGCACCAACGCCTTGATCGACCATTGGTTGGCCGCCAACTGCAAGGCCTCCAGGCTCATGCCGGTGACCGGGTCGCTGGGGATTTCGATGACCTTGAGGCCCAACAGATCCGCCAGTTGCAGCAAGCCGTAATAGGTCGGCGACTCGGCGGCGATCAAGTCCCCCGGCCGCGTCAGCACCCGCAAGGACATTTGCAGTGCGTCGACGCACCCGTGGGTGATCACCACCTCGGAAGGGTCTACCACGACGCCTGCATCGCGCATGCGAATCGCCACTTGACGGCGCAATGGCTCGAAGCCCGGGCTGAACATGTAGCTGAACGCCCGTGGGCTGTGGAAACGCGTGACCTTGGCCAATTGCTGATGCAGGGCCCGGACCGGCAGATAGTCGACGCTCGGCACCGCAGCGCCCAGGGGAAACACCCCTTCGCGGCGCGACTCGACCAATACTTGCTGGATGATGCTGCTGCGCGTCACCAGCCCCGGACGCTCGACCCGGGCAATGTCCGGCGTCGGTGCCGTCAGGGCCGGCGTCTGGTGCACGTAGTAGCCCGACTGCGGCCGCGCGCGGATCAGCCCCTGGTCTTCAAGGTTGGCGTAGGCCTGCAGCACCGTGGCATGGCTGACGTTGAGCTGCGAGCTCATCTTGCGCACCGACGGCACGCGCTCACCAGGCTGATACACACCGCGCCGGATGTCTTCAGCCAGCTGTTGAGCAATACGTTGATAGAGCAGAAGGTTGGTCATGACGCAGCACTCGATTTCACGGGCATTTTATTCTTGTCGGAAACGATACCGGAACAGTTTAGAAGTGTACTGGGACAGTTGCCAGATTACTCGACAGTACAGTGGAGTGACAGCTCTAACTGTACTCATCGTGCATCGATTGCAGGGCCAAAAAAACCCGGCGCCTTTTACAGGGGCCGGGTTTTCCAGTGACGCAGCCCTCAGCGGGCGGCGCCGAGCTGGCCTTTTTCGTCGGAGAACACAATTTCAACGCGACGGTTCTGTGCCCGGCCACGCTCGGAAGCGTTGACGTCCACAGGGTATCCATCACCGTAACCTTCGACCTGGATACGCTTTTCGTCGATCCCCAGGTCCACCAGCACATCCGCTACCGCTTGCGCGCGGTCACGAGACAGCTTGAGGTTTTCCTGCTTGCCGCCGGTGCTGTCGGTGTACCCCTCGATACGCACCACGCGCTTGGGGTTGAGCTGCAAGAACTGCACGATCTTGAGCACGACCCGGTTGGCCGAGTTCTTCAGTTCCGCTTCGCCGGTGTCGAACAGCACGTCACCGAGGGTCATCACCAAGCCGCGATCGGTTTGTGTGGTCGCCATTGCCATGATCTGTTCTTCGAGCCATTTGCCCTGCTGCTGCACACTCAACAACTTGGATTCACGCAGGGCCAATTGCAGGCGCTGGCGCTCCAGTTCGAGCTTCGCCGCGCGCTCTTCGTTGAGCACCTGGTTGCTGTGCTCCCGGGCGATGGCACTGTAGCGCTGGCTCAGGTAGGCGTAATGCTGCACATCTTCGCCGCTGCCCCAGTAGCTGGATAACCGATCGGCACGGGCCAGGGACTCACCCGCGCGGATCACGTCCCGGGGGGCGGCACGCAGGACGTTGGCGTCCTCCTTGACCTTCTGAAAGTCGGTGCTGGCCTGCTCGAGCGCCGCTTCGCTGCGCTGGCCGGCGCAGCCATACAAGCTGGCCAGGCCAGCGAGGACCAGACCGCCCAATACGTGGGAGTGCTTCATTGTGCATCCTCCCGCAACTGTTTGCGCAAGCGCTTGATGCGGGTTTCGAGCACGTTCAGTTGCTCCTGGCTCTTGAGGGTCAGCACGTTCGCTTCGGCCAGGCGGGCGTCGAGTTCGGCCTGTTCGGCCCGCATGCGCGCCTTCTTGTAGGATTCGTCGGCCATGTTGGATTTGGCGCGGGCGAACTTTTCTTCAGCCAGTTTCAATTCGGGCACTTCGTCGGCAGTGGCGCCAACGGCCCGGGCTTGGTTCAGTGCCTGTTCGGTCAGGCGGATCTGTTCATTCGGCGCCGGATCGGCTGCGCAGCCCGCCAGAGCCAGAACGGCCAGGGCAGCGAAAAGAGGTCGAATAGTCACTAATGTTCCCTACTGTTTTGGGGCACTGACAGGTGGCTGCAACTGTGTTCTCCAGCGCTCGAGATTGCGCTGCAACACAGCCTCCGTCAGACCGGACGCGGCCAATTCTGTCATCTTTTGCGCCAGCTGTCCGCGTAACCATGGGTCATTGCAGGCGGAGTTATGAGAGATCGCGAGAAACAACCCCGGTTTGTCCACCGGTTGCGGTGCGGCTTGCAGGTCGTTGGCCATTCCCAGTGTCTGCGCCATTGCCAGGCCCGAGTAGCGCCCCGCCAGGACATATTCCACCTCGCCCAGCAGCAATTTCTGAAAGGCCTGGGTCAGGTTGGGCGTGCGCACCAGGGACAATTGCTGCTCGGCAAAGACGCCGAATCCCTGGGTCATTGAGGCCTTTTCCGACAAGGCCCCGGGATGACCGTGAAGGTCTCCGGGCTGGTTGATGACCAGCGTCGAGTCGTTGCGGGTCCAGACCAGGTAATCGTTTTCGAGCAAGGGCGGATGAACGTAGTCCAGCACTTCAAGCCCGGTAACGGTCAGCGGAGCGTCGGTGAGCAGGTCCATGCGGCCACTGCGCACTTCGTCCAACGCCTGGGCGCGCTTGCCGGCATACAAGAGTTCGATCTTGATCCCCAATTCTTGCGCGACGTGCGCCAACAGGTCGGCACCGGCGCCAATCAAGTGCTTGGGGTCCTGAGGGTCTTGCCAGAGATAGGGCGGCGCATCCGGGCTGCCGGTGGCGATCAGTCGTTCACATTTGCCGGCGGCGACAGACAGGCCTGGCACGAGCGCCAACGTCCACAGCAACGACCAGCCAGCCAAACGGCGCAGATCCATGGCAATACGCTCCTCTGATGCGGAAATAAAAAGCCCGGCCAAAGGGCCGGGCTCTTTATAAGTGAAGACGCCGGATTAGACCAGCTTCTCCAGCTCAGGGATGGCTTCGAACAAGTCCGCGACCAGGCCATAGTCGGCCACCTGGAAGATCGGCGCTTCTTCGTCCTTGTTGATCGCAACGATCACTTTGGAGTCTTTCATGCCCGCCAGGTGCTGGATCGCGCCGGAGATACCGACGGCGATGTACAGCTGTGGCGCAACGATCTTGCCGGTCTGGCCGACCTGCATGTCGTTGGGTACGAAACCGGCGTCGACCGCGGCGCGGGAAGCACCGACGGCAGCGCCGAGCTTGTCGGCCAGGGCGTACAGGTGCTTGAAGTTGTCACCGTTCTGCATGCCACGCCCGCCGGAAACGACGATCTTGGCAGCGGTCAGTTCCGGACGATCGGACTTGGCCAGTTCTTCGCCGACGAAGCTGGAAATGCCGGCGTCGTGGGCAGCGCCTACCGCTTCAACGGCAGCCGAGCCACCTTCGGCGGCAACCGGGTCGAAACCGGTGGCGCGAACGGTGATGACCTTGACCGCAGCGTTCGATTGCACGGTGGCAATGGCGTTACCCGCGTAGATCGGACGCTTGAAGGTGTCGGCGCTTTCTACCGAGATGATTTCGGAGATCTGGTCGACGTCCAGCGCAGCGGCCACGCGCGGCAGGATGTTTTTGCCGTTGGAGGTGGCGGCAGCCAGGATGTGGCTGTAGCCCTTGCCCAGCTCGGCGACGAGCGGAGCAACGTTTTCCGGCAACTGATGCGCGTAGGCGGCGTTGTCGGCCGACAGTACTTTTGCCACGCCAGCAATTTTCGCAGCGGCTTCGGCCACGGCGCCAGCGCCCTGCCCGGCCACCAGGACGTGGACATCACCACCGATTTTGGCAGCGGCAGCAACGGTGTTCAGCGTGGCCGGAGCCAGCGCCTTGTTATCGTGTTCGGCGATTACGAGGATAGTCATGATCAGATCACCTTCGCTTCGTTTTTCAGTTTCTCGACCAGTTCAGCCACCGACTTGACCTTGATGCCCGCGCTGCGTGCAGCCGGCGCTTCGACCTTGAGGGTCTTGTTGGTGGAGGCGGTGGAAACGCCCAAAGCGTCAGGCGTCAGCACTTCAAGCGGCTTCTTCTTGGCTTTCATGATGTTTGGCAGCGACGCATAGCGCGGCTCGTTCAAACGCAGGTCGGTAGTGACGATGGCCGGCAGTTTCAGGGAAACGGTCTGCGCGCCGCCGTCGATCTCGCGGGTCACGGCAACGCTGTCACCGGACACTTCGACCTTGGACGCGAAGGTGCCCTGACCGTAGCCGCTCAATGCAGCGAGCATCTGGCCGGTCTGGTTGTTGTCGCTGTCGATGGCTTGTTTGCCGAGGATCACCAGCGATGGCTGTTCCTTGTCGACAACGGCCTTGAGCAGCTTGGCCACGGCCAGCGAGGTCAGGTCTTCGGCGGATTCGACGAGGATGGCGCGATCGGCACCCAGTGCCAGCGCGGTGCGCAGTTGTTCCTGGGCGGTGGTCGGGCCGATGGAGACGACGACGATCTCAGTCGCCACGCCTTTTTCTTTCAGGCGTACGGCTTCTTCTACGGCGATTTCGCAGAAAGGGTTCATCGACATCTTGACGTTGGCGAGGTCGACGCCGGAGTTGTCCGCCTTGACGCGAACCTTGACGTTATAGTCGACCACTCGTTTGACAGCTACAAGAACCTTCATGGATTCCTCGTTACTCTCCGGTGAAAAAAAGTCGCCTAGGCGAACCTGGCGGTTGATGCTCATGGGCGCAAGGGCACCTCTAAAAACGCCGGCATGAACCACACATGACCCAGCTCACGGGAGTGAAGACCATTCGTCAGTGATGACCGATGAGTCATTCATTATCGCGGCGTGTAAACTGCGCGTCTGAACCACGCAATGCGTCACTTTGTGCTGCCTTCGCCCTGTCTTTAGAGGTGCTCTTGAAACCAACAGTCAGCCTACGGCGAGCGCAAAACCGCCCGTATCTTGACCGGAACGCCTATTCCGGTCAATACGGCAAAATGGTCAGTCATAAGCCGTACGTCAGTGATTTATCTGGGCTGCGGCAATTTCAAACAAACGTTTGTATTGGACCCTGAGAGTGGTGTAGATATAATGCGCCGCTTAAGAGAGACACGCGTTTCATCCATTGCCGCTTTCGTCGCTTTTCGCGAAGGAAACAACGGATGCAACGCCAAACCTCCAATTAGAAAAAACTGTGAGCCTTGAGTAGGAGATAGCCCTGTGGAACGCGAATACATGGAATTCGACGTGGTCATCGTCGGTGCCGGCCCCGCTGGCCTGTCTGCCGCTTGCCGACTGAAACAGAAGGCCGCCGAAGCCGGTAAGGAAATCAGCGTCTGCGTGGTCGAAAAAGGCTCCGAGGTCGGTGCGCACATCCTCTCCGGTGCGGTGTTCGAGCCCCGCGCCCTGAACGAACTGTTCCCGGACTGGAAAGAACTCGGCGCCCCGTTGAACACGCCCGTGGTGCGCGATGACATTTATGTCCTGAGAAGCGCCGAGGCCGCGAGCAAAATCCCTGACTTCTTTGTGCCCAAGACCATGCACAACGAAGGCAACTATATTATTTCCCTGGGCAACTTGTGCCGCTGGCTGGCCCAGCAGGCCGAGAACCTGGGCGTGGAAATCTACCCGGGTTTCGCCGCCCAGGAAGCGCTGTTCGACGAGAACGGCGTGGTGCGCGGGATCATCACCGGCGATCTGGGTGTCGACCGCGAAGGCAATCCGAAGGAAGGCCTCTACACCCCTGGCATGGAACTGCGTGGCAAGTACACGCTGTTCGCCGAAGGCTGCCGTGGCCACATCGGCAAGCAACTGATCAAGCGCTTCAACCTGGACAGCGAGGCTGACGCCCAGCACTACGGCATCGGCCTGAAGGAAATCTGGGAAATCGACCCGGCCAAGCATCAACCCGGCCTGGTGGTGCACACCGCCGGCTGGCCGCTGGACATCATGGGCACCGAGAACACCGGCGGCTCCTTCCTCTATCACCTGGAAAACAACCAGGTGGTGGTCGGCCTGATCGTCGATCTTTCCTACAGCAACACCTTCCTGTCGCCGTTCGACGAGTTCCAGCGCCTCAAGCATCACCCGGTGCTCAAGCAGTACCTGGAAGGCGGCAAGCGTATCAGCTATGGCGCCCGTGCATTGGCCAAGGGTGGTATCAATTCGCTGCCGAAAATGGTCTTCAAGGGTGGCGCATTGATCGGCTGCGATCTGGGCACCATGAACGTTGCCAAGATCAAGGGCAGCCACACCGCGATGAAGTCCGGCATGCTCGCCGCCGAATCGGTGGCTGAAGCGTTGCTGTCCGGCGGCGAAGGCGGTGATGAACTGACCAGCTACGTCGACCGCTTCAAAGCCAGCTGGCTCTATGAAGAACTGTTCGCCAGCCGCAACTTCGGCCCAGCGATGCACAAGTTCGGCCCGATCATCGGTGCCGGCTTCAACTGGTTCGACCAGAACATCCTTGGCGGCAAAATGCCGTTCACCCTGCACGACACCAAGCCCGACTACGCCTGCCTCAAGCTGGCAGCCGATTGCAAGAAAATCGACTACCCGAAACCGGACGGCAAGATCAGCTTCGACAAACTCAGCTCGGTGTTCATCTCCGGTACCAACCACGAGGAAGAACAGCCCTGCCACCTGAAGCTGACCGACCCGAGCATCCCGATCAGCAAGAACCTGCCACTGTACGACGAACCGGCACAGCGCTACTGCCCGGCCGGCGTGTACGAAGTGGTGACCAAGGAAGACGGTGAGAAGCGCTTCCAGATCAACGCCCAGAACTGCGTGCACTGCAAGACCTGTGACATCAAGGACCCTTCGCAGAACATCACCTGGGTGTCGCCGGAAGGCGCTGGCGGACCGACTTACCCGAACATGTAAGCCGTTGCGCTGAACATCAAGGCTCCCGTAATGGGGGCCTTTTTGTTGCCTGCAACCCAACAAACACCACAGTCAAAATGTGGGAGCGGGCTTGCTCGCGAAAGCGGTGTGTCAGTCGACAAAAATACCGGCAGATATGCCGCTATCGCGAGCAAGCTCGCTCCCACAGGGAACATCACAGACTCAGGCAGCGCGCTCTTCCCCGGGGTTGCGTTCGAAGTAGCGCTTGTACTCCCGACTGAACTGCGACGAGCTCTGATACCCCACCTGGTGCGCGACCTGGGCCACGCCCATGCCCTCGGTGAGCAGCAGTCGCTGGGCCTTGAGCAGGCGCAAGCGCTTGAGGTACTGCACGGGCGACAGCAACGTGCTGCGCTTGAAATGCTCATGGAAGGTCGAGGCGCTCATGTTCGCGCAACCGGCCAAGGTCTCGACGTTCAGCGGCTCAGTGAAGTGCGCATGCAAATGGCTCAGGGCCGCGGCAATCCGGGCGAATTGGCCTTGCTGCTCCACCAGCGCCCGCAGCACATCGGCCTGGGGCCCGCGCAACGCGACGAACAGCAACTCCCGCAGCCGCGCCTGGCCCATGACCTGGCATTCCAGTGGGTCGTGCAAGCAACGCAACAAGCGTTCGACGCACCCACGCATGGCGTCATCGAGCACGGCACAGGTCATCGACTCCGGCGTCTGCGGCGCCAGGTTCCGTCCCGGCACCAGCCCCATGGCCAGTACCAACTCCCCCAGCATCGCCCGATCGATCGCAACGGAAACCCCAAGCAGCGGAGCATTGGGCATGGCGTAGGTTTCGCATTCGAATGGCACCGGCAAGGCCTGGATCAGATAATTCCCGGCGCCATATTCCAGCGTGCGAGGTCCCAGGTACGCCAATTTGCTGCCCTGGGCGATGATCACCAGGCTCGGCTCGTAGAGCTGCGGGCCACGGGCGACGTCCTGGCTGGCCCGAAGCGCATGTACGCCGGGCAGTGGCGTCGGGACGAAGCCGTCGCGGGTCGCCAGGGGTTCTATCAATGAAACCAGCGTGGCGTTGGCATCGAGATGGCGGGTCAACAACATGGGCGAAAACTTCACGAAAAATGGGATGAAACCATCATCGCAGGTCTGGCGTCACATAGGATCAGATCCTGGCCAAGACCGGAGGATTAGGCATGACAGGCGGAGGAATCGCCATCGCCGCCGGCCGCCAGGACTCCCAGAATGGAACCCCTCACCGTTCACTGCTTAGCGAGGTCCATCATGTACACAGCCATCGGATATGCCGCCCAGTCGGCCACCACTCCCCTCGCCCCCATGAAGTTCGAGCGTCGCAGCCCGCGAGCCGACGACGTGGCGATCGACATTCTCTACTGCGGCGTCTGCCACTCCGACATCCACCAGGCCCGCAATGAATGGGGCATCGCCGTTTACCCGCTGATGCCCGGCCATGAAATCATCGGCAAAGTCACCGCCGTCGGTGCGAATGTCACCCGCTATAAAGCAGGCGATTTGGTCGGTGTCGGCTGCATGGTCGACTCTTGCCGCGAGTGCGAAGCTTGCCGCGCTGACCTGGAGCAATACTGCCTGGAAGGCATGACTCAGACCTACGCCAGCCCGGACCGCGTGAGTGGCGGCCACACCATGGGCGGTTACTCCAACAGCATCGTGGTCAGCGAGCACTTTGTGCTGCGCATTCCGGCAGCACTCGACCCGGCCAGCGCCGCACCACTTCTCTGCGCTGGCATCACCACCTACTCGCCCCTCAAGCACTATGGCGTGAAGGCTGGCGACAAGGTTGGCGTGCTGGGCATGGGCGGCCTGGGCCACATGGGCATCAAGTTCGCCAAGGCCATGGGCGCAGAAGTCACGTTGTTCACCCGCTCGGCGAGCAAGGCCGAAGAAGCCCGTCGCCAGGGCGCGGACCATGTGATCGTGTCCACCGACGCCGAACAGATGGCCGCCGCAGCGGGACGATTCCACTTCCTGCTGGACACCATTCCGGTGCAGCACGACCTCAATCCCTACCTCGACACGCTGCGTTTCGACGGCGTGCACATCATCGTGGGTCTGGTCGAGCCGATCGATCCGCCGGTACACGCGGCAAAACTGATCATGGGTCGTCGTGTCCTCGCCGGCTCGCTGATCGGCGGTGTCGCAGAAACCCAAGAGGTGCTGGACTTCTGCGCCGAACACCACATCAGCTGCGACATTGAAATGCTCGACATCCGCCAGATCAACGAGGCCTACAGCCGCATGATCGCCGGGGATGTGAAGTACCGCTTCGTCATCGACATGGCCACGCTCAAGGCCTGACGTTCGTCAAACCTTGGCGCCCAACTCCGCCGACAGCCGGGCTGTGACCCCTTTGACCAGGGGAATCAGCTCGGCCATCTTTTCCAGCGGCATGTACGGCACGGTGCTGGCGATGCTGATACCGGCAACAATGCGCTTGCCGGCGTCACGGATCGGCGCCGCCACACAGCGAATCGACGGTTCGTTGTCTTCCAGGTCGAAGGCATAGCCCCCCGCCACATACTCCACCATCCGTTGCTGGAACTGTTCCCAGGATTGCTCCTGATGCTGGGGCCAGAACTGATTCTTCCCACCAGCTGGCAGGCTGATTTCATACAGCCGCTTCCATTGTTCCTGCGAGTCATCAAGCATCAGCGCCTTGCCGATCCCGGTGCGCGCCAACGGCATGCGATGGCCTACGCGCGAGCGCATTTCCGGGCCGTTGCGCCCCGGATTCTTCAGCAGGTACAAGACTTCGTCACCTTCACGAATCGCCAAGTGCACGGTGTCCCCGGTGAGCGCCGACAGCTCGTCCAGGTAAGGCCCCGCCAGGCTCACCAGTGGCAACTCTTCCCGGGCCTGAAAGCCCAACTCAATCAATTTCGGCCCCAGCAGGTAGCCCACTTGCGGCACCACGCGCAGGTAACGTTCATCCACCAGGCAACTGGCCAGGCGATGGGTGGTGCTGCGGGTGGTGCCGATCAGCCGGGCGATTTCCTTCAAGTCACGGGCGCCGCTGGCGACCGCCTGGACCACACCCAGGCCGCGCAGCAATGTCTGCGTGCCTGTGGGCGCGGCGTCCTTGGTGATTTTTGGATCGTCTTGCAGCATAGCCGGCCTTCAACAGTGAGCGGGGAACGGGCGGCATTATGGTCGCCCGCCCCGTCGGACTACAACTCGATGCGCTCGACCTTCCCGACCAGCAGGATGTAGGACAGCGCGCCAGCCAGTGCCAGGACAGAGATATAGGTGATGGCCGGGGCAAACGAATCGCCGCTGGCGAGGAAGCCAATCACGATCGGCGTGGCGATGGCCGCCAGGTTTCCGATGAAGTTGAACACCCCGCCGGTCAACCCGAGCAGTCGCGCCGGCGCCAGTGTCGAGACCAGCGACCAGGTGATCGACGCCAGGCCATTGCCGAAGAACGCCAAGGCCAGGAAGGCGATCACCAGCGGCGTCGACTCGACGAAGTTGGCGCCGATGATCGAGGTCGAGATCAGCAACCCGCCAATGATCGGCAGCTTGCGCGCAAACCCCACGGTGGCGCCGCGGCGAATCAGCCAGTCGGAGAAGAACCCGGAGCACAGCACGCCGACAAACGCCGCGAGAAATGGCAGGGACGCCAGTAGGCCGGACTTGATGAAGTCCATACCGCGATATTTCACCAGGTAGGTCGGGAACCACGTCAGGAAAAACCACAACGTGGAATTGAGGCAGAACTGCCCCAGGTAAATGCCCCACAACTTGCGTTGGGTCAGGACAATCCCCAGGTCGGTCCAGCTGAATTTGGCCTTGACCTTGGCGGTATCGGCCTGGATATCCACCAGCCCGCCGCCTTCGCGGATCAGTTCGATTTCGGCGGCGTTGGCGCCTTTGAAATCCCGTGGTTCGCGATACACCGCGTACCAGATCGCCGCCCAGAGAATGCCCACCGCGCCCGTGGCGACAAACACCATGTGCCAACCGAAGGCGTGTTGCAACCAAGCCAATACCGGGGTCAGGAAGGCCAGCCCGACAAACTGCCCGGAGGTATAGAAACCGATGGCCGTGGCCCGCTCGCGCTCAGGAAACCAGGTGGTGACCACGCGGCTGTTGATCGGATAAGCCGGCGCTTCCAGGGCACCGACCGCCATGCGCAGCACGAACAACGCGATGAAACTGGCGGCAAAACCCAGCATTACCGTGGCCACCGACCACAACAGCAGTGCCACGCTGTACAGAATGCGCGGCGGCACCCGATCCACCAACCAACCACCGGGGATCTGCATGGCGGCGTAGGTCCAGCCGAACGCCGAGAAAATCAGCCCGACGTGGATCGGATCGATGCCCAGGTCGCTGGTCAATGCGGGGGCGGCGATCGAGAGGTTGCTGCGGTCCAGGTAATTGATCACCACGGTGATGAACAGCAGGACCATGATGAAAAAACGCTTGCGGCTGGGCGTCACCAACGACGCCTGCGCGCTCAGGGTGTGCGCTTGCATGTGAGGTGCCTCTTTTTATATTTGTCGAATACGGCAAGGATTGAGCAAGACCCTGTGGGAGCAAGACCTGTGGGAGCAAGGCTTGCCCGCGATGCAGACGATGCGTTTTCCAGTCAAACCGCGTCATCGTTCATCGCGGGCAAGCCTTGCTCCCACAGAACCCCTTACTCCCACAGGGCCTTGCTCCCACAAGATTCTTTTGCTCCTGCGCAGTGATCAGCCGCAAATCACCACTCGGCAAAACTGCCATCGGCATGCCGCCAGATCGGGTTGCGCCAGCGGTGGCCGATGGCCGCGCGTTCGATGACGTATTCCTCGTTGATCTCAATGCCCAGGCCCGGACCGTTGGGGATTTTCACGAAGCCCTTGTCGTAGTCGAACACCTGCGGATCCTTGATGTAATCCAGCAGGTCGTTGCTCTCGTTGTAGTGGATACCCAGGCTCTGTTCCTGGATGAACGCGTTGTAGCAGACCGCGTCCAGTTGCAGGCACGCCGCCAGGGCGATCGGGCCCAGCGGGCAGTGCAATGCCAGCGCCACGTCGTAGGCCTCGGCCATGTTGGCGATCTTGCGGGTTTCGGTGATGCCACCGGCGTGGGACGCATCCGGCTGGATGATGTCCACGTAGCCTTCGCTGAGTACACGCTTGAAGTCCCAACGCGAGAACAAGCGCTCGCCCAGGGCAATCGGGGTGCTGGTCAGCGGTGCCAGTTCCTTGAGGGCTTCGTAGTTTTCACTGAGCACCGGCTCTTCGATGAACATCAGCTTGTAGGGGTCGAGTTCCTTCATCAGTACCTTGGCCATCGGCTTGTGCACCCGGCCATGGAAGTCCACGCCAATGCCGACGTTCGGCCCCACCGCATCGCGCACCGCCGCGACGTTGGCCAGGGCCAGGTCGACTTTTTCAAAGGTGTCGAGAAACTGCAGCTCTTCGGTGCCGTTCATCTTCACCGCCGTGAAGCCCCGCGCCACGGCTTCTTTCGCCGCGCGAGCGGTATCGGCCGGCCGGTCGCCGCCGATCCACGAATACACACGGATCTTGTCCCGCACCTGGCCGCCCAGCAGGTCGCTGACCGACACGCCCAGGGCCTTGCCCTTGATGTCCCACAACGCCTGGTCGATACCGGCCAGGGCGCTCATGTGAATGGCCCCGCCGCGGTAGAAGCCGCCACGATAGAGCACCGTCCAGATGTCTTCGATGTTGCGTGGGTCTTTGCCGATCAGGTAGTCGGACAATTCCTCGACAGCCGCCGCCACCGTGTGGGCACGGCCTTCGACCACGGGCTCGCCCCAACCGGTCACGCCCTCGTCGGTCTCGACCTTGAGGAAGCACCAGCGCGGCGGAACGATAAACGTGGTCAGCTTGGTGATTTTCATCTTGTTGTCTCTCTTGTCAGATGCAGCGCACGGGGCGCTGGAAAAGTCTTCAGTTCAAGGCGTTCCATGCGGCCACGTAGGCCTTGGCCCGCACCGCCACTTCATCCGCTGTCAGGCCCGGCTTGAACAGCCCGGAACCGAGGCCGAAACCCTTGACGCCGGCTTCGACGAACACCGCCATGTTGTCCGGCGTAATCCCGCCCACCGGCACCAACACAGTCCCGGCCGGCAGTACCGCAAGCCAGGCCTTGACCACCGCCGGGCCCATTTGCTCGGCGGGGAACATCTTCAGTACATGGGCCCCTTCAGCCAGCGCGGCAAAGGCTTCGGTGGGCGTGGCGACGCCGGGCGACAGGTACAAGCCCGCCGCTTTCGCCGCGCGCAGCACCTTCGGATCGCTGTGGGGCATGACGATCACTTGGCCGCCAGCGGCTTTCACCTGCTCGACCTGCTCCGGCGTGAGCACGGTACCGGCACCGATCAGGCAATCGGCGGGCAAGGTACTGCGCAGGATGCGGATGCTTTCATACGGCTCGGGGGAATTGAGCGGCACTTCGATGACGCGAAATCCGGCGCTGTACAGGACTTCGCCGATGGCTGCCGCCTCTTCGGGACGCAGACCACGCAGGATCGCGATCAGCCCGTTGTGCGCCAGTGCTTGTGTGAGCATGTCAGACCTCCAGTCAGGTTCAGGGGGCGGTGGAATCGAGCAACCCGGCCGCTACGGCCAGTTGCCACAAACCGCGTTCGGTGGCCTGTTCGGCCAGGACCACCCGGGAGAAGCCGCAGGCGTCGAGGGCCCGTTGATAACGGACACAGAGTTGGGAGTTGCCGATCAGCACCACCGTCGGCAGATGGAGGCTGTCGCGTCGCCGACGCTGCACCTCGGCCAGCGCCGTCAGCTCATGGCCGATCAGCAGGCCCGAGAGGTAATCGGCCTGGGCGCTGGCCTCCAGTTCACCGGTCAAGCCCAGGCTGCGAGCGCTGAACACCGTGGACAACGGACCGATCTGGCCGTCCACCGACAACGCCACCTGTACGCCACGATCAAAGGCCACGCCATCGAAGGTCGTACTCCGTTGCTGGGTGCGACCGAGAATGCTGTGGTCACTGAGCACGGCGAAGATCTCGCCGGTCATGAAGGTGTCGAAATGCACGATGCAGCCATCGGCCACTTCCACCCATTTCGAATGACTGCCGGGCAAGCCGATCAGCACCGCTTCGTCCGGCAGGCTGTGCAAGGCACCGAGCACTTGGGTCTCTTCGCCGCGCATGACATTGGGCAAACGGGAACGCTGGATCACGCCGGGCACGATGTGCACATCGACACCGCGAAGGCTGCGAACGGTTTGTAGGGAATGTCCGAGATTGGCGACGTTGGCGGGTGTGTCGCAGTAAGGCGCTTCGCGCCAGCCCTGAGCGCTGCCGACCATGCCGCAGGCAATCACAGGCAAGCCCGGCTGTGCATCGAGCCAGTCGCCGCAGGCCTCGTCGAAGGCCAGTTCGAAACCGTCGATGCACACCCGGCCGACCACGGTTCGCGGCCCGGAAGGCAACTGCATGATCCCCGATGACAGCGAGCGCTGCTCGAGCACCTCGCCATCGGCTGCGAGTTTGTAAGCCCGTAATGAGGTGGTCCCCCAATCGAGCGCGATCAATTGCGCCTGCATCCGCTTCACCTGTTCTGTTTTTTGGCAGTGAGTGGAACGGACTATAAACCTGGGCGCGACAAAATCTCAATATATAAATATCACTCCCATATATTGGGACTGAATAGGTCAACCACAAAGCCAATCGCCATCCGTCCAAGACCCTGCTACGTTTCTGAACGGACGCCAAACAACTCAGGGAAAAAAGTGATGGGACAACAGCTGAAAATCCTCGGTCGCACTTCCTCGATCAATGTCAGGAAAGTGTTGTGGACCTGCCAGGAACTGGAAATCGCCTACGAGCGCGAAGACTGGGGCATTGGTTTTTCTTCGACCCAAGACCCGGATTTCCTGGCCTTGAATCCCAATGCCCAGGTGCCGGTGATCATTGATGAGAACGGTGTGCTCTGGGAGTCGAACACCATTTGCCGCTATCTGGCGGGCAAACATGGGCGCAACGATCTGCTGCCTGTCGAGCCTGCCGCCCGGGCGCGTGTCGAGCAGTGGATGGACTGGCAAGCCACAGAGCTCAACCCGTCATGGGGCTACGCATTCCACGCCCTGGTACGCAAGAATCCGGACTTCCAGGACCCACAGCGCATCGCCGCCGGCGTCAAAGGCTGGAACGAGAAGATGGGGTTGCTGGAGCAGCAGTTGAACCGCACCGGCGCCTACGTGGCCGGTACGGCGTTTTCCCTTGCGGATGTGCTCATCGGCCTGTCGGTGCACCGCTGGCGCCAGGCGCCCATGGAGCGTCCCGACTATCCGGCCGTGGCGGCCTACTGCAAACGCCTCGAACAGCGACCGGGGTTTGCCGAGTACGCATCCGCCGCGCACTCATGAAGTGCTCAGTTGCCGTTAGCGAAATCCCGTAGCACCTTGCCGTCCATTCGGTAGCGCACCCACTCTTCCTGGGGTTGCGCGCCGAGGGATTTGTAGAACTCGATGGCCGGCGTGTTCCAGTCCAGCACACTCCATTCGAAACGCCCGCAATCGTTGTCACAGGCAACTTTCGCCAAATGGCGCAGCAACGTCTTGCCCGCCCCGCCACCGCGCTGGTCAGGCGTGATGTACAAGTCTTCGAGGTACAGGCAGTTGCTGCCCAGCCAGGTGGAATAACTGAAGAAAAACACCGCGAAACCGATCGGCACGCCATCACGCAGGCAGATCAACCCGTGGGCCGTTGCGCCTTCGCTGAACAGGCTGCGCTCGATGTCCGCCACACTGGCAATGACTTCGTGGCGGGCCTTTTCGTAATCGGCAAGCTCAGTGATGAAGGCAAGGATTTGAGGCGCATCGCTGGGTTGCGCAGGACGGATCTCGATGGACATGAACAGGCCTTGTAGCCAATTGAAAGCGCCATACTAAGCCGCCACGGGGCGCTCGTCACATATGAAAGTGAACATCATCCACGAACCCTCGAAGTACTGACATACAAAGGATCTGTCATGACCGCTGCCGTCTTTGCACCTTTTCAAACCGTCGCTGCCCAGTTGCTGCCTCATGCATTGGAGCCATCGGAGGATGGCGCTCACGATCTGTCACACCTGCAACGGGTCTGGCACAACGTACGCTTGCTCCACCGTCATGAAGGCGGTGACCTGCTTACTCTGCTGGCGGCAACATTGCTGCATGACTGCGTGGCGGTGGAAAAAAATTCACCGCTGCGCGCACAGGCCTCTCGCTTGGCAGCGGATAAGGCATCGACACTGTTGTCGACCCTGAACTGGCCAAACGAAAAAATCAGCGCCGTTGCCCATGCCATCGAGGCTCACAGTTTTTCGGCCAATATCGCAGCGATCACACTCGAAGCCAAAATTCTCCAGGACGCCGACCGCCTAGACTCATTGGGCCTGCTCGGGGTGGCGCGCACATTCTATGTGGCCGGACGCATGGGCAGTGCGCTCTATGACCCTCAGGATCCGCAGGCCAAGTCCCGGGATTACGATGATCGACGTTTCTGCCTCGATCATTTCCAGACCAAATTGTTGCACCTGGCCAACGGTTTCCAGACTGCCACCGGGCAACACATGGCGCTGACCCGTCACGAAAAACTAAAAAACTTCATGGAGCAATTCATCGAAGAAGCCGGACTCGACGGCTAGACCATTCGTCGCACCCGAGGCACCAACCCAAATCCAGCGAGGCCCAAGATCAGGTAAGCATTCTGAAAAATGGAGGCGACACCCATGATCACTTCAAGGCTGACCGCATTCACCTTCGCCGCGTTGCTGTCCTCGGTGGCCTTCGCAGCTTCCACCTCCGGCACCGGGCCGACCGATCCTGTGCAAGCACCCAACTCTCCCGCAACCCAAGGCCTGCCCAAATTGAACACCGACGGTACTGGCGGCGGCCTGAACAATGGCCAGCCACCCGCCACCGGCACCGATCCGCGTGTGCAGGGTAATGACACGGGGCGCCAGGGTGGGATGAATACACCGGACTCGACAGCGCCTGATAACGCCGAGACCGGGGTGGGCTCAAAGACCACGACCGGTGGGTCGGGCTCCGAAGGTGGCGCCGCCAGCCAATAGCCTCTGCTCAGACATTTGAGGAGGAACATCCCATGCCTCGTGGAAGCAAAGACAAATACACCGCCGAACAAAAGCGCAAGGCCGCACACATTGAAAAAAGCTACGAGAAAAAAGGCGTGTCCGAGAACGAAGCCGAGGCACGCGCCTGGGCGACCGTGAACAAGCAGTCCGGTGGTGGCGAACGCACCGGTGGTTTAGGCCAGGAAAAGCCGGCGGCGGCCAAGAAAACCGACCGCAAGGAATCGGCCCGCCGCGCCGCCAAGACCCGCGAAGGTCACCCGCGCACCAGTAAAGCCTCCCATGGAACCCAGACAGTGGACAGCCTGATGAAGGAGGCCCGGGCGAAAAACATTCCCGGGCGCTCGAGGATGCGTAAGCAGGAGTTGGTGGAGGCGTTGCGCAAGGCGGGGTGATTGCCGGCGTCTGGGAGGACGCCTTCGCGAGCAGGCTCGCTCCCACAGGGGATCTGCGGTGTGCAGGGGGTCTGAGCCTCCCACATTGGATCTGCGCCGTGCCGAAGTTTCTGCGCCTGGCACGACACCTGTGGGAGCGAGCTTGCTCGCGAAAGCGGTGGGTCAGCGAAGGAGGTGTTGGATGTGCCGACGCCTTCGCGAGCAAGCCCGCTCCCACACTGGCTCTGTGCCTGTGCCGGGGTTCTGCGCCCTGGCACAAAAACCTGTGGGAGATTCTATGGTACGGGGCTACCCCTTAAATGCCTTTCGGTAAGTATTCGCTCTGGTTCTTCAGCAGGGCGAATACCACTCGGGCAAGCTTGCGGGCCAGTGCCACTAATGCTTCGGTTGT
>NZ_MUOA01000099.1:0-26610 GCF_002001065.1 Pseudomonas sp. A25(2017)
GTTCAACCCCTCGGGATGGCGCCGGGTCAGGTAGTCGAAAAAGAAACGCCCGCGCAGTAATCGATACGGCCCCTGGGTTTGTGCTTCGCAGCCTTTATCCAGCGCCGGATGTTCCGGGTCGGTGTCTTGTTGCCCGAGCAGATAGACGATGTCGCGCTTGACGTAGTTTTCCTCCAGCCGGGCGGGTGTTTGTCCGGCGGCATAGGCGGGCATGTCCTGCAGGCCGTATTTCCAGCGGTTGAAGCCAGGGCAACTGGCAGGGTCGAACGCCATGGGCCGTTGCGCATCGAAGTAGGCATAGGACGACGGGTTGGCGATGACAAAGCGTGGGCTGATCCGGTATTGGCCGTGGGCGAGCAGGGCATAGCGCTGCACGACCTGGGCGCCGCCGGAATGGCCGGCGATGACGATCTCTTTCACTTCGGGAAACTGCTGCCGGTCACTGACTCGCGCAACGATGTCGTCCAGTACCTGGAACGAACTGACTGGATTGGGCCCTGTGGACAGGCCACCGGCCATCCAGTCGTTGCCTTGCCAGCGCAGGAGGTCATTGGGCAATTGATGGCGCGCCACGTCCTGTTCATTGAGAAACTGCGGGGCGATGATCAGGGTGGTGCCCAGTTGTCCGGCCTGCCCGGCAGCCTTTTCGGCGCTGTGCAGGTAGGTGTCGGCATTGCGCAGCCGACCGTGGAGGATGATCAGCACGCGCTGGATGGACGCCGGCGGGGGGCTTACGCCGACGGCCATGGCGCCGCCCTTGAACTGCAGTCGCCCTTGGGCGACCACGTTGACGCCATGTTCCTCGGCCTGGGCAACGGCGCAGCACAGCACCAGCCCGATCAACGCCCCCCACTTCATCTACAGGGCTTTCGCCGCGAACGTGTCGCACTGGCTGACCTGGCCCTGGGCGAATCCGGTCTTGAACCAGCGCACGCGCTGTGCCGAAGTACCGTGGGTGAAGGAGTCCGGCACCACGCGGCCCTGGCCTTGTTGCTGCAAGCGGTCATCGCCGATGGCATTGGCGGCGTTCAAGGCCTCCTCGATGTCTCCCGGCTCCAGCCAGTTCAGGCGTTTTTGCGCATGGTTGGCCCACACACCCGCCAGGCAATCGGCCTGCAACTCCTGGCGTACCAACAAGCCGCCGTCGCCTTCCATCTGCCGGCCTTGCTGGCGCGCTTCCTGGATTTTCGCCGACACGCCGAGCAGCGTCTGCACATGGTGTCCGACTTCGTGGGCAATGACGTAGGCCTGGGCGAAGTCACCGGCCGCGGCGAAGCGTTGGGACATTTCCTTGAAGAAGCTCATGTCCAGATAGACTTGCCGGTCTGCCGGGCAATAGAACGGACCGGTCGCCGATGAGGCAAGGCCGCAGGCCGAGTTGACCCGACCGCTGAACAACACCAGTTTGGGTTGCTGGTATTGGCGTCCGGCCTGCTGGAACACCTGGCCCCAGGTGTCTTCGGTATCGCCGAGGATCGAGCGCACGAACTCGGCCTGTTCATCGTTGGCCGGTGGCGCCTGGCGGGTTTGTGAAGTGGCGGGGGCGGACTGGTCCATCTGCCCGGCCAGTTGCCCGAGAATCTGCATCGGGTCCTGACCGGTGATCCAGCCGATGCCGACGATCAGGAGGACGGCCGTCAGGCTCAACCCCTTGCCGCCGCCGAAACGCATTCCGCCGCCGCCCCCACCGTCACCGCGAGCGTCCACCACGTTGTCACTGCGGCGACCTTTTTTCCATAACATGTGGGAAACCCTCTGAATGACGCTGCGAGAAATGACTGCTGTGGCGATGAGTCTAGCTTTTAGGCGCCCAAGGTGCGCGCCGCGCTTGAGCTGTCAGGCAACGGACACGGGGTTTGGTTCAGCGATGAGCCAATCCTGCCTGGCTGCGGAATTTTCATTACACTTCGGATTCAGAACTTATCGGTATGCTCGCTGGCCCAACAACTGCATCGTGCGTCACGGCCCTTACATCAAGCAACGCAGGTTTCCCTCATGACCGTCAGCACACCGCTCTCCGGCGTCAATCAGGCTTTCAAGGGCATCGTGCT
Source organism: Pseudomonas sp. A25(2017) (assembly GCF_002001065.1). Classification (NCBI taxonomy): domain Bacteria; kingdom Pseudomonadati; phylum Pseudomonadota; class Gammaproteobacteria; order Pseudomonadales; family Pseudomonadaceae; genus Pseudomonas; species Pseudomonas sp. A25(2017). The sequence continues at coordinate 2,052 of NZ_MUOA01000099.1, forward strand.
TATTCTGGTCGCAACGTTCCTGTTCTCCAGTCATGACGCGTTGTCGAAATACCTCTCGGGTTTTTATCCGATCGTCATGGTGGTCTGGGCGCGCTACGTGGTGCACACGTTGTTGATGGCGGGTATTTTCCTGCCGCGCTCGGGGCTGCGGGTGCTGCGTACCAAGCGCCCGCTATGGCAGTTGGCCCGGGCGTTGTGCCTGCTGGGCACCAGTCTGTTTTTCACCTCCGCGTTGATGTTCATTCCACTGGCGGAGGCGACGGCGGTCAACTTCCTCGCGCCCGTGCTGGTCACCGCGTTGTCGGTGCCATTGCTGGGCGAACACGTGACACGCGGCCAATGGATCGCGGTGATCTTCGGTTTTATCGGGGTGTTGATCATTGTCCATCCCGGCGGCGATCTGTTCACCCCGGCGGTGATACTGCCGTTCTGTTCGGCGCTGTTCTTCTGTTTCTACCAACTGCTCACGCGCAAGCTCAGCGAGATCGACAGCCCGACCACCAGCAACTTCTTCGCCGGCCTGTGCAATACCTTGGTGATGAGCGCGCTGGTGCCGTTCTTCTGGCAAGTGCCAAGCCTGTTGCACGGTGCGATGATGCTGGCGCTGGGCGCCTGCGGGATGACGGCGCACCTGATGCTGACCCAGGCCTTCCGCTTTGCCGCCCCGGCGCTGCTCGCGCCGTTCGGGTACTGCCAGATCGTGTTTGCCGGGCTGCTGGGCTGGTTGTTGTTCAACCACACGCCGACGCTGACCACCGTGGTGGGTATCGCCTTGATCTGCTTGAGTGGGTTGGCGGCGGCGTGGCAACAGCGGCGGGCTTAACACCGATTGTGAAGGGGGCAATTGTGGGAGCAAGGCTTGCCCGCGATGAAGACGATGCGGTCCTGAGTGAACCGAGGCGCCTTCATCGCGGGCAAGCCTTGCTCCCACGGTGGGATAAATAATCCCGGGCTGACTGGTATCAGTTTTCCAGCGTAGGCACCTTGCGCGGTGCCATGAAGTACAGCCAGGTCAGGGCAATGAAGTACATCGCCGGGATCAGGGTGAACAGCACGGTGTAGTTGTTATTGGTGATCGTGAGGATGTGGCCCACCAGTTGTGTCATGAACATCCCGCCGATGGCCGCGCACATGCCGCCGAAGCCGAACACCGTACTCATCATGTGCTTGGGCGTGTAGTCCATGACCAGGCTCCAGATGTTGGCGGTCCAGGCCTGGTGCGCGCCGATGGCCAGGGAAATGGCGAACACCGCCATCCACAGGCTGCTGGAACCCGCGGCCATGATCACACCAATGATGCAGCAGGCGAACAGCAGCATGGACACCAGTCGCGCCTTGATCGGATTGAGGCCACGGCCGATCAGGAACGAAGACAGGATCCCGCCGCCCACGCTGCCGAAGTCGGCGGTGAGGTAGATGATGATCAGCGGGATGCCCATCTGGGTCACGTTGATGCCCAGGTTGTACTGCTGGTTCAGGAACGGCGGCAGCCAATAGAGGTAGAACCAGAACACCGGGGCGGTGATCGAGTAGGCCAGGGCGAACGCCCAGGTGCCGCGCATGCGCAGGATGCGTGAGAACGGCACGCGGACCTGGTCCGGTTCGTCCTGGGCCTGGATGTAGTCCAGTTCCGACTGTTTGACGGTGGGATGGTCTTCGGGGTTGAAGTATTTCAGGCCCCAGAACAGCAACCAGATCCCGCCGAGGGCGGCCATGCACAGGAACGCCGCCTGCCAGCCCCACACGTGCAGGACCAGCGGCAGCAGCATCGGGGTGAACATCGCGCCGACGTTGGTCCCGGCGTTGAAGATACCGGTGGCCACGGCCCGCTCGCCCGCCGGGAACCACAGCCGTGTGGTCTTCACGCAGGCCGGGTAGTTGGCGGCTTCGGTGAGGCCCAGGATAAAGCGGCAGACCATGAAGCCCACCGCCGAGGTGGCCAGGCCGTGGGCGCCGGTCGCCAGGCTCCAGAGCAGCACGGCGCAGAAGAACACGCGCTTGACGCCGATCCGGTCGATCAGCCGCCCCTGCAACACGAAGCCGACGGCATAACCGACCTGGAACCAGAAGTTGATGTTGGCGTAGTCCATCGCCGTCCAGTTCATTTCTTTGGCCAGGATCGGCTGCATGACGCCCAGGGCGGCGCGGTCGATGTAGTTCAGGGTCGTGGCGAAAAACACCAGGGCGAGCATGCCCCAACGGGTCTTGCCCACGGCCATGGCGCCGCGGATCTTGTCACCGATGGTGCCGGTGGAGACTCCCAGGGCGGGGGCCAGGCGGGAACTTTGGGAAGGGATCATAGCGTGTACCCGTTTTTGAAATTCTTATGGTTGGTCTGGGTCTGTCCATCGAGGTCGGCAGGGCCGGCATCCATGTGGGAGCGATGGTGCGCAGTGAGCAAAAAATCGTCAATTCAGCTATGGGCATTTTGTTCGATAATCGCCCAAAAAACTAACCGGATGGTACATATTAAATTGCTGAAAGAAACTGACAGCTCAATAATCGGCTGACTCTTTAAAAAGCGGCGCACCTTTTGTAGCCGATGCCTGTCCCGGGAGCCGAAGTCATGCAGCGTTCCATTGCCACCGTGTCCTTGAGCGGTACCTTGCCGGAAAAACTCGAAGCCATTGCCGCCGCCGGTTTTGATGGGGTGGAAATTTTTGAGAACGACCTTCTCTACTACGATGGCAGCCCTCGGGAAATCAGGCAGATGTGCGCCGACCTGGGCATCGCCATCACGTTATTCCAGCCGTTTCGCGACTTCGAAGGCTGCCGCCGCGATCGCCTGTCGCGCAACCTGGAGCGGGCCGAGCGCAAGTTCGACCTGATGCAGGAACTGGGCACCGACCTGGTGCTGGTGTGCAGCAATGCTTCGGCCGACAGCGTCGGCGATGAACAGATTCTCATCGATGACCTGCGCCTGCTGGCCGAACGGGCCGGTGCGCGGGGCTTGCGGATCGGTTATGAAGCGCTGGCCTGGGGCCGCCACGTCAATACTTATCAACAGGTCTGGAACATCGTGCGCCAAGCCGATCACCCCAGCCTCGGCGTGTTGCTCGACAGCTTTCATACCTTGTCCCTCAAGGGCGATCCGAGCGCGATTGCCGAGATCCCCGGCGACAAAATCTTCTTCGTGCAGATGGCCGACGCGCCGATCCTGGCCATGGATGTCCTGGAATGGAGCCGGCATTTCCGTTGTTTCCCGGGGCAGGGCGAGTTCGACTTGCCGGGTTTCCTGGCGCCGATCATCAAGAGTGGCTACACCGGACCGCTGTCGCTGGAAATCTTCAACGACGGTTTCCGCGCCGCGCCGCCGCGGGCCAATGCCGCCGACGGCCTGCGCTCGCTGCTGTACCTGGAAGAAAAGACCCGCCAGCGCCTGGCCGAAGAGGCGAGCGCCGTTGGCCATGCCGATATCCTGTTCGCCACGCCGCCGGCCAGCGAATACGACGGCATCGAATTCCTCGAGTTCGCCGTGGACGATAACCTCGGTGCCAAGCTGTCCCATTGGCTGGAACGGCTGGGGTTCGTCAAGGCCGGCCAGCATCGCTCGAAGAATGTGAGCTTGCTGCGCCAGGGCGATATCAACCTGATCCTCAACAGCGAACCGTACTCGTTCGCCCACAGTTTTTTCGAAGCCCACGGACCGTCGTTGTGCGCCACCGCCGTGCGCGTGAAAAACAGCGCCAGCGCCCTGGAGCGGGCCGTTGCCTACAAAGGCCAGCCCTATCGTGGGTTGGTGGGCCCCAATGAACTGGAGCTGGCGGCGGTGCGCGCACCGGACGGTAGCCTGATTTACCTGGTGGACCAGCAGGCCGACGTCTATGGCACCGATTTCAACCTGCAGCCGGGTGCGGTCATTGGGGCCGGGCTCAAGCGCATCGACCACATGGCGATGGCGCTACCGGCCGACAGCCTCGACAGTTGGGTGCTGTTCTACAAGAGCCTGCTGGATTTCGAGGCCGACGACGAAGTGGTCTTGCCCGACCCTTATGGCTTGGTAAAAAGCCGTGCGCTGCGCAGCCGCTGCAGTTCGATCCGCTTGCCGCTGAACATTTCCGAGAACCGCAACACCGCGATCTCACACGCGCTGTCGAGTTATCGCGGCTCCGGCGTGCATCACATCGCCTTCGACTGCGACGACATCTTCGCCCAGGTCAGTCGTGCCAAAGAGGCGGGCGTACCGTTGCTGGACATCCCGCTCAATTACTACGACGACCTGGCGGCGCGTTTCGATTTCGACGACGAGTTCCTCAGCGAACTGGCCTACTTCAACGTGTTGTATGACCGTGACGCCCAGGGTGGCGAGCTGTTCCACGTCTACACCGAGCCGTTCGAAGGGCGTTTTTTCTTCGAGATCATCCAGCGCAAGAACGGTTACGTCGGTTATGGCGCCGCCAATGTCGCGGTGCGCCTGGCGGCCATGGCCAAGTCCCGCAGCGGTGGTTTGCGACACGCCAAGTTGTAGGGAAATCGTAAACGTGGCGGTAATGGGCCGTGTCGTGGCTTCCTTCAGTGCACGGTGCGGCCCATAATCGCCAGCCTGTGCAGTGATGGCCGTGAGCCCCGCAATGACTATGAATCCAGAGCTTTCCGCAGCGCTCGACGAACCCGTCGTCGCGCCGCGCAAGAGTCGCAAGAACAACCCGGAGAAGACCCGGGAAAACATTCTTCAGGAAGCCATCGTCGAGTTCGTCCAGCAAGGCCTGGCCGGTGCCCGGGTCGACGCCATCGCCGAGCGCATCCACACCTCCAAGCGCATGATCTACTACTACTTCGGCAGCAAGGAGCAGTTGTACGTCGAGGTGCTGGAAAAACTCTACGGCGATATCCGCACCACCGAGAGCCGCCTGCACCTGGCGGAACTGGCCCCGGTCGACGCGATCCGGCGCCTGGTGGAGTTCACCTTCGACCACCACGATCGCAATGTGGATTTCGTGCGCATCGTCTGCATCGAGAACATCCACAACGCCGAGTACGTGAAGCAGTCAGGCGCGATCAAGGCGATGACCAATACCATCCTCGATTCCCTGGGCGTGATCCTGCGGCGCGGCGCTGAAGAGGGTGTGTTCCGTGCCGGCCTCGAGCCGCTGGATGTGCATCTGCTGATCAGTTCGTTCTGTTTTTACCGGGTGTCCAATCGCCAGACGTTCGGTGAGATCTTTCAGATCGACCTGTCGGATGAAGCGGTCAAGCAGCGGCATCGGCAGATGGTCTGTGAATCGGTATTGCGCTATCTGCAGGCCTGACACCGAATCCAGTGTGGGAGCGGGCTTGCTCGCGAATGCGGTGTGTCAGTTGCACATTTGCTTGCTGACACACCGCATTCGCGAGCAAGCCCGCTCCCACAGGGGATGTAGTCAGGCTTCAGTGATTCATGTCCTGGAAATGCGCCAGCATCCGCTGCGCATCTGGTGCCACGCCGCTGAACAGTTCGAACGCCTTCACCGCCTGGAACACGGCCATGTTGCCGCCATCCAGTGTGCGGCAGCCGACCGCGCGGGCGTTGCGCAGCAGTTCGGTTTCCAGTGGGAAGTAGACGATCTCCGCGACCCATAAAGTGCCGCGCAACAGCTCGACCGGCACCGGCATGCCCGGTAGTTTTGCCATGCCCATGGGCGTGGTGTTCACCAGGCCATCGGCCTCGGCCATGGCGGTGGGCAGGTCATGCCCGGCGCGGGCGCGGCCAGCGCCGAAGTGTTGATTCAAGTTGTTGGCCAGCGCCTCGGCACGGCTGACCTCGACGTCAAAAATGCTCAGGGTTTCTACGCCTTCCATCAACAGCGCATGGGCCACCGCCGCGCCGGCGCCACCGGCGCCCATCTGGACCACACGCTTGCGCGCCACATCCCCCAGGCCGCGACGAAAACCTTCGGCGAACCCCAGGCAGTCGGTGTTGTGGCCGATGCGCTTGCCGTCCTTGAGCACCACGGTGTTGACCGCGCCGATACCACGGGCCTCGGGTGACAACTCATCGAGCAGCGGGATGATCGCCTGCTTGCAGGGGAAGGTGATGTTCAGGCCGGTGAAGTCCATGCGTTCGGCGGCCACCAGTAGATCGGCCAGGGCGCCGCTGTCGAGCTTCAGCGCATCGAGGTCGATCAGCCGATAGAGGTAACGCATGCCTTGGGCATCGCCCTCATGCTCATGCAGCGCAGGCGTGCGAGAAGCCTGGATGCCCGCGCCGATCAGGCCGGCCAGCACAGTGATATTCGACATGCTCATCAACCCTTCAACCGCTGACTGAAATGTTCAAGGGCCAGACGATAACCATGGCTACCAAACCCGCACATCACGCCAATGGCGACGGATGAGACGAAGGAGTGATGACGGAAGGTCTCACGGGCGTGGACGTTGGACAGGTGGACTTCGATGACCGGTACTTCGCTGGCCACCAAGGCATCGCGGATCGCCACGGAGGTGTGGGTCCAGGCTGCCGGGTTGATGACGATACCGGCGCAGCGGCCACGGGCGCCGTGAACCCAGTCGAGCAATTCGCCTTCCTGGTTGGTCTGGCGAAACTCCACCGCCAGGCCGAATTCTTCAGCGGCGCGGCCGCACAGTGCCGAGATGTCAGCCAGGGTTTCATGGCCATAAGTCGCCGGCTCGCGGGTGCCGAGCAGGTTCAGGTTCGGGCCGTTGAGCACCAGAACGATCGGAGGCATCGCAATTTCTCCACATTTTTATTGTTGGTGTCGGCGGGGTTTCAGCCGTTGGAGATAAATTGTACTAGATGGTTAATTTGGTCAAATAAAGCAGCCGACATCGGCCAATAAGTGTTCGATGATCGAACATGACCTTGGTCGGGGGAGGAGGGAGAGTAATTGTGGCGAGGAGATTTATTTGTGGGAGCAAGGCTTGCCCGCGAAGCAGGCACCTCGATTTCTGAAAGACCGAATTGCCTGTATCGCGGGCAAGCCTTGCTCCCACAGAGCTTTGCCCAGCCAGAGGGAGGTCGCCCCAGCGTTTAACGCCGAGTCAACAACACCCCAGACTCCATGTGATGGGTCCAGGGAAATTGATCGAACAACGCGCAACGCGTGATGCGGTGGGTGTCGTTCAGTTGCGCGATATTCGCGGCGAGGGTGTCCGGGTTGCAGGAGATGTACAGGATGTTGTCGAAGCGCCGTGTCAGCTCGCAGGTGTCCGGGTCCATGCCGGCGCGAGGCGGATCGACGAAGACACTGCCGAATTCGTAGCTTTTCAGGTCAATACCATGCAAGCGACGGAATGGCCGGACTTCGTTCAGGGCTTCGGTCAGCTCTTCAGCGGACAGGCGCACCAGCGTGACGTTATCCACAGCGTTTTCGCTGAGGTTGCTCAGCGCGGCGTTCACCGAGGTCTTGCTGATTTCGGTGGCCAGCACTTTGCGCACGCGGGTGGCCAGGGGCAGGGTGAAGTTGCCGTTGCCGCAGTACAACTCCAGCAGATCGTCGCTGCGATCGCCCAGCGCGTCATAGGCCCAGTTGAGCATCTTCTGGTTCACCGTGCCGTTGGGCTGGGTGAAGGCGCCTTCGGGTTGGCGATAGCTGAAGGTGCGACCGCCCACTTCGAGCTTCTCTACCACGTAGTCGTGGCCGATCACTTCGCGCTTGCCCTTGGAGCGGCCAATGATGCTCACGCCCAGGTCTGCCGCCAGCTTCGAGGCGGCAGCGTGCCAGTGCTCGTCCAGCGGGCGGTGATAACACAGGGTGATCATCGCGTCACCCGCCAGGGTAGTCAGGAACTCCACCTGGAACAGCTTGTGGCTCAGGGGCGCGCTGGCTTGCCAGGCGGCCTTGAGTTGCGGCATCAACTGGTTGATGCGCAGGCTGGCGATGGGAAACTCTTCAATGAGGATCGGTGTGCGCTTGTCGTCCTGGGAGAACATTGCGTAATGCCGTTCGCCGGCCTCGCGCCAGAGACGGAATTCGGCGCGCAGGCGGAAGTGCTTCAGGGGCGAATCGAACACCGCAGGTTCTGGTGCCTCGAATGGCGCCAACAGGTCACGCAAGCGGGTGACTTTGTCCTGGAGCTGAGCGGCGTAGGCCTGGGAATCAAAAGTCATGCGTTGTACCAACCCAACTTGATCACGAACAGGATCGACAGAATGACCAGCGCCGGGTTCAACTCACGGCCACGGCCCGAGACCAGTTTGATGGCGGTCCAGGCGATGAAACCGAAAGCGATGCCGTTGGCGATGGAATAGGTGAACGGCATTGCCAGGGCGGTCACCACCACGGGCGCGGCGACGGTGATGTCGTCCCAGTCGATTTCCGCCAGGCCCGAGGTCATCAGTACGGCGACGAACAACAGGGCGGGGGCGGTGGCGAAGGGCGGGACGCTGGCGGCCAGTGGCGAGAAGAACAGCGCCAGCAGGAACAGGATCGCCACGACGACGGCGGTCAGGCCGGTGCGGCCGCCGGCACTGACGCCCGCCGCCGATTCGATGTAGCTGGTGGTGGTGGAGGTGCCCAGCAGCGAACCGGCCATGGCGGCGGTGCTGTCGGCGATCAGCGCACGGCCCATCTTCGGCATGTGGCCGTCCTTGCCCATCAGCCCGGCGCGCTTGGCGACGCCGATCAGGGTGCCGGAGTTGTCGAACAGGTCGACGAACAGGAAGGCGAAGATCACGCTCACCAGGCCGATGTCCAGGGCGCCCTTGATGTCCAGTTGCAGGAAGGTCGGGGCCAGGGATGGCGGCGCGGAGATGACGCCGTTGAACGAGGTGAAGCCCATCAGGATCGAAACGATGGTGACCGACAGGATGCCGATCAGCACCGCGCCGCGTACTTTCAAGGCTTCGAGGGCGACGATCAGGACAAAGCCGAGGGTCGCGAGGATCGGCGCCGGTTGTTTCAAGTCGCCGAGGCCGACCATGGTCGCCGGGTTTTTCACCACGATGCCGGCGTTGTTCAGGGCGATCAGCGCCAGGAACAGGCCGATACCGGCGGCAATCGCCGAGCGCAGCGGCAGCGGGATGCTGTTGATGATCCATTCGCGGATACGAAAGATCGACAATATGAAGAACAGTACGGCGGAGATGAACACCGCGCCCAGCGCCACTTGCCAGGTGTGGCCCATGTGCAGGACCACGGTGTAGGTAAAGAAGGCATTCAGGCCCATGCCCGGGGCGAGGGCGATCGGATAGTTGGCGATCAGGCCCATGACCGTGGAGCCAATGGCCGCTGCCAGGCAGGTGGCGACGAACACCGCGCCCTTGTCCATGCCGGTTTCGCCGAGGATGCTCGGGTTGACGAACAGAATGTAGGCCATCGCCAGGAACGTTGTGACGCCCGCCAGGATCTCGGTCCGCACGTTGGTGTTGTGTGCCTTGAGTTGAAACAGCCTTTCCAGCATGTCTGCTCCCCGTGGCGCGCCCGGCGCCGTGAATGTATCGACCTCAACAGCAAAGCACAGGTCGCCAGCGGCGCCCGGGAATTTTCTGCGGGTCGGAAAAAGCCGCGCATCATACCAGCAGCGTAGCGTTGTGGCTGCGATCGTCGTCGATGTTTTGCCAACGCGCCAAGTGGGCCATACTGCGCGCGGTTCCGGGAGGTCTCTATGTATTGCATGAATAAAAAGCTGCTGGCGGCGGTGGGTTGCATGCTGGGTTGGTGGTTGTCCGGCCAGGCCGCCAATGCCGCGTCGGCACCGCCCTTGAGCGAGGTCAAGGTGCTCAAGGTCGAGTCGCCGGCCTGTGGCTTCGAGGACATCGTCCCGGGGCAGGCACAGACGCGTTGCGACCACAGCGGCCCGAATATCAAGGTCTACGTGCTGGAGGTCGGTTATGGCCGCCAGCCCCATGTCACCCTGGACGGCTTTGAAGTCGACGGCACCCGCTCGCCCGTGTGTGCGTACAGTAACGGCAACCTTAACGACTGCTCCGTGCGGACCAAGGTCGTTGGCTATGTGTACATCTTCGACCTGAAGGGCAAGCAAGAGGGCACCTTCAGCTTCAGCAACATCTCGATCAACGCACCGGGCAACCGGATGTCGACCCAGCTGTACATCAAATAACCGCTGTCCCATGTAGGAGCTGTGTAGGAGCTGTCGAGCGAAGCGAGGCTGCGATCTTCCCCTCTGACGCTTGAATCTCAAGCGCCTATCAAAAGATCGCAGCCTTCGGCAGCTCCTACACTACAGGTATCAGCCAGTGGAGAGAGCGCCCATGATTCCAGGAACCAAGATCCCCCGAGCCCTGATAGTCGTCGCCGAGGGTGTCGACGACTTGCAGACGGTCACCCTGATCGATGTGCTGCGTCGAGCGCAGATCGAAACCGTGGTGGCGAGCATCGAAGGGCGACGGATGCTCACCTGCGCCCGCGGCACGCGCCTGACGGCCGATGGCATGCTGGTGGACGTGCTCGTGCAGGACTTCGACCTGGTCGTCCTGCCGGGCGGCATCATCGGCGCCCAACACTTGGCGGCCCATCAGCCGCTGCAACAACTGATCAAGGGCCAGGCCGCCACCGGACGGTTTTTCGCCGCCATCGCCGAAGCCCCGGCCCTGGCGCTACAGGCCTTTGGCGTCCTGCGCCAACGGCGCATGACCTGCCTGCCCGCCGTCAGCCAGCAGTTGTCCGGGTGCAGCTTCGTCGATCAACCCGTGGTGGTGGATGGCAACTGCATCACCGCCCAGGGTTCGGCCGCCGCCCTGGCGTTTGCCTTGACGCTGGTGGAACAACTCAGTGGCAAGGGCGTGAGGAGTGTGGTGGCGGCGGAGTTGCTGGCCTGACGGACATCAAGCGTGTTGTGGGAACGGCTCGATCACAGGCTGCACGCGCTGCTCGGCTTGCCACAAATCGTAATCGGTCTGGACGCCCAGCCAGACCCTGGCCTTGCCGATCCCGGCACGCTCCAGGCGCACGGCCAGATCGGGGCTGATGGGCGCATGACCATGCAATACCCGGGAGAGATGAGGCCGGGCGAAGCCCAGGTGTCGCGCCAGTTCGGTGACCGTGATGCCCAGCTCGGGCAACACGTCCAGCCGCAAGGTTTCGCCAGGGTGTGGCGGATTGTGCATGGGCATGTTCCAGCCTCCTGATCAGTGGTAGTCCAGATAATCGACCAGTTCGATATCGGACCCGATGAAACGAAAAATAACCCGCCAGTTCCCCGAAACCCCCAGCGACCAGTATCCATCCAGCTCACCCTTGAGCGGATGCAATCGCCATCCGGGAATATCCAAGTCGTTGGCGACCTGCGCCCTGTCCATGAACTGGAGCATGCGGGCCAGGCGTTTCCCGTGGTCCGCCCGGATACCACGGGTCGACCCCGTCTCATAAAAGAGCCTGAGGCCTTTGTGCTGGAAGGATTTAATCATGGAATCGAGTGTAAGGCGATACATTACACTCGGTGCGGTACATAGATACCGCACATGCCAGGAAAATCTGTGTCTCTTGCGGTTGCCACTGCTGAGCCGGACGAAAAGCGCCAGGCCTACGCCACCGCCACCCACTCGGCGGTGTTCGTCGAGGTATTGGTAGATGAAGACTTGGGTCCCGTGAAGGTCAATCGGGTGGCCAACGCGATCTATCACGCCACCGGCAAACGGGTGCGGGATTTCCCGATCACCCTCGACAAGCTGCTCTAGGCTTTTGCTTCATCCACCGGTTCGTGCATCCGGTCACGGTTGGCCAGGGTCGGGAACAGTTTGATCCAGGTTCCGGTGACCAGCAGCGTGCCGACGCCGCCCATGACCACCGCCGGCACGGTGCCGAACCAGTGGGCGGTGAGGCCGGACTCGAACTCGCCCAACTGGTTCGAGGCGCCGATGAACAACCCGTTCACCGCGCTGACCCGGCCGCGCATTTCATCCGGTGTTTCCAGTTGTACGAAGGAGGCACGGATCACCATGCTGATCATGTCCGCCGCGCCCAGCACCACCAGCACCGCCAGGGAAAACCAGAACGAAGTGGAGAGGCCGAATGCAATGGTGGCGACGCCGAACACGCCCACCGCCGTGAACATCACCCGGCCGACCTTGCGCTCCACGGCAAACCGCGCCAGCCACAGCGACATCAGCAAGGCCCCGACCGCCGGTGCCGAGCGCAACAGGCCCAGGCCCCACGGGCCGGTGAGCAGGATGTCCTTGGCGAACACCGGCAGCAGCGCCGTCGCGCCGCCGAGCAACACCGCGAACAGGTCCAGGGAGATCGCCCCGAGAATGTCCGGGCGACTGCGGATGAAGCGAATCCCGGCGAGCAACGAATCCAGCGTCGCCTTGCCTTTGTTCAGCGGCGTCTGCCGGGCGGGCAGGTTGAGCATCAGGCCGCAGGCGATGAGGTAAAGCAGCACCGTCGGCCCGTAGACCCAGACACTGCCAAAGGCGTAGAGCAAGCCGCCGAGCGCCGGGGCGACGATGGTGGCCGACTGCTGGGCCGATTGCGCGGCGGCCACGGCACGGGGAAACAGCGCAGCCGGCACGATGCTCGGCAGCAGCGCCTGGGTGGTGGGCATTTCGAAGGAGCGGGCGGCGCCCAGCAGGAAGGCGAGGATGAAGATCATTTCCCGCGTGACGTTGTCAGTGGCGCTGCCGATCACCAGCGCCAGGGCAATCATCGCCTGCAATGACTGGCAGATGGCCGCCACCTTGCGCCGGTCATAGCGGTCGGCCACATGCCCGGTGTGGAGCATGAACAGCACGCGCGGGGCAAACTCCACCAACCCCACCAGGCCAAGGTCCAGGACGTTGCCGGTCAGTTGATAGAGGTTCCAGCCGATGGCCACGGTGAGCATCTGGAAGCCGCTGGCGGTGAATATCCGGGCCAGCCAGAAGGCGATGAAGGGACGGTGGTGACGGAGCAGCAGCGGCGCTTGGCTGGGCATCTATGACGGGTCCGGTGATGAAGGCATCGAGATTATCACCGAGCTGTAACTGGAAGTTGCGGTGGCTGGAAAAATAGTTAGCCAAGCATCGATCTTCCACATCGCACCGTTTTTTTGTGGCGAGGGGATTTATCCCTTTGTGGGAGCAAGGCTTGCCCGCGATGGACGCGACTCGATTTCAGAAAGACCGCATTGCCTGTATCGCGGGCAAGCCTTGCTCCCACACAGCCTGCTCCCACAAAGCCTTGCTCCCACACATCCCTTCGCCTCAGCCAGCACTGAGACAACCTGTCACGCGACAAACGACCACGCCGTTCATCGACGAGAATGCGGCTACTCTTTGAACATTGCTTGATCCAGGTCAATACCTCTCGAGGCGTTGGGCTGGTGGCCATCCGGCCAGAGTCCTGCGTTGTGACGGTTATAAAAAGAACGATTTGAAAAGCATCGCACTCCATATCCCTGGGGATAGTGATGCAGGCCCCGCCCGCAGCCGGTTTTACCTGACAGAGGAAGACTTATGTTCGGTTTGGAGGCGCTCGATCTCGCCCGAATCCAGTTCGCGTTCACCATCTCGTTCCACATCCTGTTCCCGGCCATCACCATTGGCCTGGCGAGTTACCTGGCGGTACTCGAAGGCTTGTGGCTCAAGACCCGCGATGACACCTACCGCGACCTGTACCACTTCTGGTCGAAGATATTTGCCGTCAACTTCGGCATGGGGGTGGTGTCCGGGTTGGTCATGGCCTATCAGTTCGGGACCAACTGGAGTCGTTTCTCGGACTTCGCCGGTGCGGTGACCGGGCCGTTGCTGACCTACGAGGTGCTCACGGCATTCTTCCTCGAGGCGGGCTTCCTGGGTGTGATGTTGTTCGGCTGGAATCGCGTCGGCCGCGGCCTGCATTTCTTTTCCACGGTCATGGTGGCGATCGGCACCCTGATCTCGACCTTCTGGATCCTGTCCTCCAACAGTTGGATGCAAACCCCCCAGGGTTACGAAATCATCGACGGCCGGGTGATCCCGGTGGACTGGCTGGCGGTGGTGTTCAACCCCTCGTTCCCTTATCGATTGCTGCACATGTCCACCGCCGCGTTTGTCGCCACGGCGTTCTTCGTCGGCTCGTCGGCGGCCTGGCATTTGCTGCGCGGCCGTGACAACCCGGCCATTCGCCGGATGCTGTCGATGGCGATGTGGATGGCCTTGCTGGTGGCGCCGATACAGGCGGTCATCGGCGACTTCCATGGCCTGAACACCCTCAAGCATCAACCGGCGAAAATCGCCGCCATCGAGGGCCACTGGGAAAACGTCGGCAATGAACCGACCCCGCTGATCCTGTTCGGCTGGCCCGACATGAAGGCGGAAAAAACCAAATACGCCGTGGAAATTCCTTACCTGGGCAGCCTGATCCTGACCCACAGCCTGGACAAGCAGGTGCCGGCCCTCAAGGAGTTCCCGCCTGAGGACCGACCGAACTCGACCATCGTGTTCTGGTCGTTCCGGGTCATGGTCGGCCTTGGGCTGCTGATGATTTTCACCGGCCTGTGCAGCCTGTGGCTGCGCCGCAACGATCGGATCTATCAATCCCGGCCGTTCCTCTACATGGTGCTGTGGATGGGGCCGTCCGGGCTGATCGCGATCCTGGCTGGCTGGTTTACCACGGAGATCGGCCGCCAGCCCTGGGTGGTCTATGGCCTGATGCGCACGGCCGATGCTTCGTCCGGCCACAGCTTCGCCCAGATGAGCATCACCCTGGTGCTGTTCGTCGTGGTGTATTTCGCGCTGTTCGGTGCGGGCCTGAGCTACATGATGCGCCTGGTGCGCAAGGGGCCGGAGGCCCACGAAACCGAGCCGAGCGATGGTGGCCCGGGCCAGAAACGCACGCCGGCCCGACCATTGTCGGCCGCCGATGACGGCGACGACATCGACCACAACGACCGCTCGAACAAGGGGAATTGAATCATGGGTATTGATCTTCCGCTGATCTGGGCCGTGGTCATCATCTTCGGCATCATGATGTACGTGATCATGGACGGCTTCGACCTGGGGATCGGCATTCTCTTCCCCTTCGTCAAGGGCGAGCGCGACCGCGACGTGATGATGAACACTGTGGCCCCGGTCTGGGACGGTAACGAAACCTGGCTGGTGCTGGGCGGTGCCGGGTTGTTCGGAGCGTTTCCGCTGGCCTACTCGGTGGTGCTTTCGGCGCTGTACCTGCCGTTGATCCTGATGCTCATCGGCCTGATCTTCCGCGGCGTGGCCTTCGAGTTCCGCTTCAAGGCCAAGGCTGAGAAGCGTCACCTCTGGGACAAGGCATTCATTGGCGGTTCGCTGACGGCCACCTTCTTCCAGGGTGTGGCGCTGGGGGCGTTCATCGACGGCTTCGAGGTGGTCAATCGCCAGTTTGCCGGCGGCTCCCTGGACTGGTTCACGCCATTCACGATGTTCTGTGGCCTGGCGTTGATCGCGGCCTACGCATTGCTCGGCTGCACCTGGCTGATCATGAAGACCGAGGGCAAGTTGCAAGAGCAGATGCATGACCTGGCCCGGCCTCTGGCGTTCGTGGTGCTGGCGGTGATCGGTATTGTCAGCATCTGGACGCCGCTGGCCCATGCGGACATCGCGGCCCGCTGGTTCACCCTGCCGAACCTGTTCTGGTTCCTGCCGGTGCCGATCCTGGTGCTGGTGACGATGTACGGCTTGTTCCGCGCGGTGGCGCGCAATGCCAACTACACGCCCTTCATCCTGACCCTGGTGCTGATCTTCCTCGGCTACAGCGGCTTGGGCATCAGCCTGTGGCCGAACATCGTGCCGCCGTCCATCTCGATCTGGGACGCCTCGTCACCGCCCCAGAGCCAGGGTTTCATGCTGGTCGGCACACTGTTCATCATTCCGTTGATCCTGGTGTACACCTTCTGGAGCTACTACGTGTTCCGCGGCAAGGTGACCCACGACGATGGTTACCATTGAGGGCGTCGAGCATGGCCAAACCTGACTTGAAAGACATCGAGGCTGCCGAACGCAAGCCTCTCTGGCAGCGACTCGGCTGGCTGGTGACGATCTGGACCGGTAGTGTGCTGGCGCTGTTCATCGTCGCCAGCCTGATGCGGATGTTCATGAATGCCGCGGGCCTGACCACTCACTGATCGCCCTGTGGGAGCGAGCTTGCTCGCGATGAGGACACTGCGGTCTCGCAGGAACCGAGGTGCTTGCATCGCGAGCCAGCTTTGCTCCCGCAGACGATTTATTTGCGAGCTTTGAGGATCACGAATTTCGGCGTGGCGGCCACTTGCTCGACACCGCGGAACAACCGCGCCAGTTTGCTGTGGTAACCCAGGTGCCGGTTGCCGACGATGTACAGCGCGCCGCCCACCACCAGCGCTTCGCGAGCCTGCTGGAACATCCGCCAGGCGAGGAAATCGCCCACCACTTGCTGCTGGTGGAAGGGTGGATTGCACAGCACCACATCCAGTGACTGCGCCTCTTGTCCGGCCAGGCCATCACCGGCCCGCAGGGTCACTTCGCGTTCGCCCAGGGCTGCACGCCAATTCTCGGCGGCCGATTGCACGGCCATATACGACTCGTCCACCAGGGTGTAATGGGCCTCGGGGTTTTGCAGCGCGCTGGCGATGGCCAGCACGCCGTTGCCGCACCCCAGGTCCGCGACCCGGGCCGTCCCGAGGTTTTTCGGCAGATGTGGCAGGAACGCACGGGTGCCGATGTCCAGGCCTTCGCGGCAGAACACGTTGGCGTGGTTGAGCAGCTCGATCTTTGGCTCGTCCAACCAGTAACGCGTGGGGTAGGGCGATACGATCGGCGCACTGCCTTGTGAAGAGCCGGGTTGTGGCGTGGCAATCAACAGCCGCGCTTTTTTCACCGCCAGGGAGGCCTGCACCGGGCCGATATACCGCTCCAACAAATCGCCAGCGGCCCGGGGCAGGTGCTTGATCATGGCCCCGGCAATCACCTGGGCGCCTGGCGCCAGTTGGCCTTGCAGGCGAATCAGCTGTTCCTCCAGCAAGGCCAGGGTTTTCGGTACTTTGATCAGGACGCGATCGAACGGGCCGGTCAGTGGCTCGCTGGCGGGCAGCGTCGGCACTGCATCGAAGGATCGGCCATTGCGCACCAGGTTTTTCTCCAGCGCCTGCAACGCCAGGAAGGAGTCACCGCTGCTGGTCACCAGGACGTTGTCCGCCAGACTGGCCGCCAGGGCGCCGAAGCCGTCATTGAGTACCAGGACCCGAGTCTGTGCGCTCGGCTGTTGTTCGGCCAGGTACGCGAGCAGGTACTCGTCGGCCGCATCGAAGGCTTGCAGTGGTTCGTTCTGCTGTTCGGGTTGGCGGATCAGGTCGAGTTGGGCGAAGGGGCTGTCGAGCAGGGGCATGGCTGGGGACTCTGGAGATCAACGAATGTCCCGCTGCCTGGAGGTAGGTGTCTGTGCGTGCGGGACCTCCTGAATGAACGACGTCGCGTGCAAGAAGCGGCATCATCCAAGTGGAACCGTAAATGGTACGTTTTTTTGTTGCACATTACTCGTGGGTTTTTCAGCTCGACAGTGTCGTGCCACGGGTCAGATCACATGGATCTGGGCGGCTTTAGCCACCGCTGAAATCTTATTGCTGACGTTCAGTTTTCGCATGCAACTGCACACATGGAAATTCACGGTTCGTTCGGAAAGACAAAGGATCCTGCCCACTTCCGACGCCGTCTTGCCTTCGGCTGACCACCTCAATACTTCGATCTCTCTGGGTGACAAGTGACATTTTGGCTGGACTGCGAGGGCGTCCGCCAGTTTTTTGCTGGCAAGCACATGCAGCTTTTGACTGGCGAAGATGGCGTAGCCGAGATTTGCATAGTGCTCCTCGATATCGATGGGACAGTGGGTTCGTGCAAGGCTGAACAGGCTGGACTGTGCCCCTTGTTCGTCATGAACGGCCTGGGTCCAGCCGTACTTGAGTCCTTGTCGATTAAGTTCTCGCCATAACTTAGGGGCCTGAGCGAAAACATTCTCATCCCACATGATCGGAAGTGGTGATTGATTGCAATGTGCTACTAGTGGGTCGTTCGATGCGTAACCGTTTTGTTCATAAAGCCGATCCCATCCATAAGGGTAATTATTCAGGTTCACCTTACTGGTGTGTTTGTTGGGACTTCCGAGATAGGTTGCAAATGCACAGTATTCAAATCCTTGATTGTTAAAGAAATTCACTACCAGACGATAGGCCGTCTGCAGGTCTTTTTCACAGGATAACTTCCTCAGCAACAAGTCCTTCCACCTGTCCATCGCTTTCTCCTGGGTTTGATTCGTCCATGCGGATCCAATCCCTGATGCGAATTTTTAGTGTAGGACTTTTCCTAACTTGTAGTGAGATTTTTTTTAACTAGCTTACAAAATTGTAATGCATTAGTTCTGTAGATTGATTTCTTTTACAGTGTTCTAACTTTGTACAGTTTTGGTAAAGGTTTAAATGGGATGAGTGCAACTAAAGTGCTATTACTTGCCCGTCGGTGGTGAAACGGTTCACTTTGCGGGACACTGTATGTCTTGTCCCATAGGAGTGGCTCATGACCGACAGCGCAGAGAAGTTCACCCGCCAAACCCTGCTCGATGTCCAGCCGTTGACGCCTCATCTGTTTACGTTGCGCACGACCCGGGATCGCGGCTTTCGCTTTCGGGCGGGTCAGTTTGCCCGGCTGGGGGTCGTCAAGGCGGACGGAACCACCGTCTGGCGGGCGTATTCCATGGTGTCTTCGCCGTTCGACGAGTTCCTCGAATTCTTTTCCATCGTGGTTCCCGATGGCGAGTTCACCAGTGAGCTCAGCCGCCTGCAGCCGGGTGACGCACTGTTGGTGGATCGCCAGGCTTTCGGCTACCTGACGCTGGATCGCTTTGTCGATGGTCGGGATTTGTGGCTGCTGTCTACCGGAACGGGTGTGGCGCCGTTTCTTTCGATCCTCCAGGATTTTGAGGTCTGGGAAAAATTCGAGCGGATCATCCTGGTCTACAGCGTGCGCGAGGCGCAGGAGCTGGCGTATCAGGCGCTGATCAAGGAACTGCCCCAGCGCGACTACCTGGCCGAGTACGCCCACAAGTTTCGTTTCATTGCGAGCGTCACCCGTGAGCAACATCCGGGGGCGCTCAGTGGGCGGATCACCACGCTGATCGAAAATGGCGAGCTGGAGCGGGCGGCCGGCGTAGCGCTGACGCCGGAGCATTCGCGAGTGATGCTGTGCGGCAATCCGCAAATGATCGATGACACACGCAAGTTGCTCAAGGCCAGGGGGCTGCAACTGAGCCTGACTCGTCGGCCGGGCCAGGTGGCGGTGGAAAACTACTGGTAGGTTGTGGCGAGGGGATAAATCCCCTCGCCACAGGAGGGGTCAGTGACTGACTGCCTCAGGGCCGCTCGTTCTGGGTCTTGAGCAGGTCGCGAATTTCGGTGAGCAGCAGTTCTTCCTTGGTCGGAACCGGTGGGGCGCTAGGAGCCACGGCTTCTTCACGCTTGAGGCGGTTGATGGCCTTGACGCCCATGAAAATGGCGAACGCCACGATGATGAAGTCGATGGTGCTCTGGATGAATTTACCGTAGGCCAGCATAACGGCAGGCGCCTCACCCTGGGCGGCCTTGAGGGTGATGGCCAGGTCACTGAAGTCCACTCCACCAATCAGCAGGCCGATCGGAGGCATGACCACGTCGCCAACGAATGACGAAACGATTTTGCCGAAAGCGGCACCGATGATGATCCCGACGGCCATGTCGACGACATTGCCTTTGACCGCGAAGGCCTTGAACTCGCTTAGCACGCCCATGAGTTATTCCTTGTGACAGATTAAAGATGAGTGGCAGTGTAAGTCAGCCCGACGAGTCTTGCTCGAAACGCCTGCTTACAAAGCTTCAATTATCGACCCGGTCCCGGGTGAAAAGTTTTCAAAGTGCCATCAATCGCGCGTGATACGCGGTTTCAGCCTGGTGCCCTACAACGTTTTTTCTATCGACACGGTACGGCATTTCTATTTAGGTTTTCCTTTTCCGAGCACTAGCCTCTGGATGGCGCACATGGATGCGCTCTATAACATCAGAGGAACACGCCTATGAACACTTCCCTTGGCCACGGGGCTTATTCCCATCGCCGCGCTTTTTTTGTGCTGACCGCGAGCCTTTTGTCCTTGTCTGTCAACGCGGCCACCCTGACCCGGGACAACGGTGCGGCTGTCGGCGACAACCAGAACTCGCAAACGGCTGGCCCCAACGGCCCGACCCTGCTGCAAGACGTGCAGTTGATCCAGAAGCTCCAGCGTTTTGACCGTGAACGTATCCCCGAGCGCGTGGTGCATGCCCGTGGGACCGGTGCCCATGGCACATTCACCGTTTCCGACGACCTCAGCGACCTGACCAAGGCCAAGGTCTTTGCCGCAGGCCAGGTCACGCCGGTGTTCGTGCGTTTTTCTGCCGTGGTGCACGGCAATCATTCGCCGGAAACCCTGCGCGATCCCCGTGGTTTCGCCACGAAGTTCTACACCGCCGACGGTAATTGGGACTTGGTGGGTAACAACTTCCCGACCTTCTTCATCCGCGATGCCATCAAGTTTCCGGACATGGTCCACGCCTTCAAACCCGACCCGCGGACCAACCTGGACGATGATTCACGCCGCTTCGATTTCTTCTCCCATGTTCCAGAATCGACCCGCACCCTGACCGAGTTGTATTCCAACTCCGGGACACCGGCCAGTTACCGCGAAATGGACGGCAATGGTGTACATGCCTACAAGTTGGTTAATGCCAAGGGTGAAGTTCACTACGTGAAGTTTCATTGGAAAAGTTTGCAGGGCTTGAAAAATCTCGATCCGAAAGAAGTTGTGAAAGTTCAGGGTCAAGATTACAGCCATATGACAAATGATCTGGTGACTCATATTAATAAGGGCGACTTCCCGAAGTGGGACTTGTACGTCCAGGTACTGAACCCACAGGACCTTGCCAAGTTTGACTTCGACCCACTCGACGCGACCAAGATCTGGCCGGGCGTGCCTGAGCGCAAAGTTGGGCAAATGGTCTTGAACCGCAATCCGGCGAATGTCTTCCAGGAAACCGAGCAGGTGGCCATGGCGCCGGCCAATCTGGTGCCGGGTATCGAACCTTCCGAAGATCGTTTGCTCCAGGGACGAGTATTTTCCTACGCCGACACGCAGATGTATCGGATAGGCGCCAATGCCCTGCAATTACCGATCAACGCCCCCAAGGTGGCGGTGAACAACGGTAACCAGGACGGTGCGATGAACCCAGGCAGCACCAGCACCGGGGTGAATTATCAGCCGAGCCGCCTGACGCCGCGTGAAGAACCGCAAGCGGCACGCTATAGCCAGACCGCGCTGACCGGCAGTACCCAGCAGGCGAAGATCCAGCGTGAGCAGAACTTCAAGCAAGCCGGTGATTTGTATCGTTCGTTCAGCAAGAAAGAGCGTGATGACCTGATCGACAGCTTCGGCGGCTCTTTGGCGACCACCGATGACGAGAGCAAGCACATCATCCTGTCGTTCCTCTACAAGGCTGACCCTGAGTACGGCACTGGCGTGGCTCGTGTCGCCAAAGGCGACCTGGCTCGGGTCAAGGCCCTGGCAGAAAAACTGACTGACTGATCCACAGCCAGGCAGGTGCATGACCTGTGGGAGCAAAGCTTGCTCGCGAAACAGGCGCTGGGGTCTGAAACCAGACCGAGTTGTCTGCATCGCGGGCAAGCCTTGCTCCCACAACCATGCCCCCACAGTCATCTGCCAGAGGAGACGTCATGATGCGCAGATTTCTTTTATCGATGCTTGCGACGTGGTCAGTGAGCGTACTGGCCGATCAGCCAATACCCACCGAACCGGCTGCGGTCCAGGAACAGTTGCAAAACTATTATTTCGACGCCGCTCGCCGCGGCGACGTGCCGATGCTCGAGACTTTTATCGGGGCCGGTTATTCGCTCAATACCCAGGATGAAAAGGGCTACACCGCGCTGATTCTGGCGGCTTATCACGGCCACGGCCCGGCGGTGGAGCGGCTGCTGGCCGCTGGCGCCGATGCCTGTGCCCAGGACAAACGTGGTAACACGGCGTTGATGGGCGCCATTTTCAAGGGCGAAGTGCAGATTGCGCGGCGTTTGTTGTCCACCGATTGCAGCCCGGACCAACGCAACGGTGCCGGGCAGACCGCGGCGATGTATGCCGGCCTGTTCAAGCGTGCCGAGTTGCTCGACGCCTTGAAGGCCAAGGGCGCCGATCTGCAGGCCCAGGACCCGTTGGGCAATACCGCGGTGGATCTGGCGAGGGGGGAAATCAGAATGCCGGCCCCGCGCTGACCGCTGCGTGGGCTATCATCGCGGTTTTTACCCGGAGTTCAGATGGCCAAGGCAAAGCGCATGTACGGCTGCACCGAGTGCGGCTCGACCTTTCCCAAATGGGCCGGCCAATGCAGCGAATGCGGGGCCTGGAACACCCTGACCGAAACCATGGTGGAAAGCGGCGGTGCGGCGGCGCCCACCGGTCGTACGGGTTGGGCCGGTCAGCAGGCGCAGATCAAGACCCTGGCCGAAGTCAGCGTCGAAGAAGTCCCGCGTTTTTCCACCGCATCCGGTGAACTGGACCGCGTGCTGGGCGGTGGCCTGGTGGACGGTTCGGTGGTGCTGATCGGCGGCGATCCGGGCATCGGCAAATCCACCATCCTGTTGCAAACCTTGTGCAGCCTCGCCACCCGCATGCCGGCGCTGTACGTCACAGGCGAAGAATCCCAGCAGCAGGTCGCCATGCGCGCGCGGCGCCTGGGGTTGCCCCAGGACCAGTTGCGGGTCATGACCGAGACCTGCATCGAAACCATCATCGCCACGGCGCGCCTGGAAAAACCCAAGGTGATGGTGATCGACTCGATCCAGACCATTTTCACCGAACAGCTGCAATCGGCCCCGGGCGGCGTGTCCCAGGTGCGCGAAAGCGCGGCGCTGCTGGTGCGCTACGCCAAGCAGAGCGGCACGGCGATTTTCCTGGTGGGCCACGTCACCAAGGAAGGCGCGCTGGCGGGGCCGCGCGTGTTGGAGCACATGGTCGATACCGTGTTGTATTTCGAAGGCGAATCCGATGGTCGCCTGCGTTTGCTGCGGGCGGTGAAGAACCGCTTTGGTGCCGTCAACGAACTGGGTGTGTTCGGCATGACCGACCGGGGCTTGAAAGAAGTCTCAAACCCTTCGGCGATTTTTCTGACGCGTGCCCAGGAAGAAGTCCCCGGTAGCGTGGTCATGGCAACGTGGGAAGGCACCCGGCCGATGCTGGTCGAGGTGCAAGCGCTGGTGGACGACAGCCACCTGGCGAACCCGCGCCGGGTCACCCTGGGCCTGGATCAGAATCGGCTCGCCATGTTGCTGGCGGTGCTGCATCGACACGGTGGGATTCCGACTCACGACCAGGACGTGTTCCTCAACGTCGTGGGCGGGGTCAAGGTGCTGGAAACCGCGTCCGACCTGGCGTTGATGGCGGCGGTCATGTCCAGCCTGCGCAACCGGCCGCTGCCCCATGATCTGTTGGTGTTCGGCGAAGTGGGGTTGTCGGGTGAAGTGCGACCTGTACCCAGCGGGCAGGAGCGGCTCAAGGAAGCGGCCAAGCACGGTTTCAAACGCGCCATCGTGCCCAAGGGTAACGCGCCGAAGGAAGCCCCGCCGGGGTTGCAGATCATTGCCGTGACGCGCCTGGAACAGGCGTTGGATGCGTTGTTCGAATAGCGCTGGCAATTGCGCAAGGACTGTATGTGGGAGCAAAGCTTGCTCGCGATGCAGACGACTCGATTTTGAAGGACCGCATCGCCGCCATCGCGGGCAAGCCTTGCTCCCACAGAATCCCCTCGTCACAAGGGACCGGGCTTTTCAGATCTGGATCAACGCCGCCAACTCCCGCTCCAACTCGTCATGGTCGCCCAGGTTCAGCTCTACCAGCCGGCGTAGGTGTGCGATGGAGTCCAGGTCAATGTGCTCGCAGGCGAAGCCCAGGTGACCATGGTCATCATGGGCCAACCGAACTTCCATTTTGATCTCAGCATCAGGGCTCAAATGAATATCAGCCATGAAGGGACGTTCGATATCGCCAAGCCAGGGTGCGGGTTTCTTGATCAGCAACCCCTTGAGGGACAGATCCAGCAACTCTACCGGCCAGATGAAGGGGCCCTGGCTCAGCTCGGTCCTGGCATGGAAGTCAACTCGTACGAAGCGGCGACGTTCGCTCATTACGCATTCCCTCTGAAGATTCATTGACTATAGACCCTACTGAGGGAGCCTCGTCACCGTTCGGCAACCGACAGACGAATGTCGAGTATGGCCTTTGCCCGGGTTAGCGCTAAACTCCTGTGGCTATCTTTCTTGTCCACCCTGGCTGGAATATAAAAATGAAAAACAATAATAGCCTGCTGCGCCATCTACCCTGGCTACTGCTGGCCGTCGTAGGCGCGTGCGCCCTGGGCGTCGTGGCATTGCGTCGAGGCGAGGCGATCAACGCCCTCTGGATCGTCGTCGCAGCCGTGGCCATCTACCTGGTCGCCTACCGCTACTACAGCCTCTTCATCGCCAACAACGTGATGCAACTCGATGCGCGCCGGGCCACCCCCGCTGTGCTCAACAACGATGGCCTGGACTATGTCCCGACCAACAAACACATTCTGTTCGGCCACCACTTCGCGGCCATTGCCGGCGCGGGGCCGCTGGTCGGGCCGGTGCTGGCGGCGCAGATGGGCTATT